>CAZXLA010000191.1:0-7219 GCA_964641895.1 uncultured Tepidisphaeraceae bacterium | reverse complement strand
GGAACAAAAGGAAATTAGGCCGCGCAACAAAGGGAGAGTTCGGGTGCGAGATTAAGGCTGAACCGGAGGACGCAAGTATACCGACTGCGTTTAAGATCGTAATTCGCAAGGATGAGCGCACAGATACGTATTCATTGACTCTTGAAGGTAAGCTTCCCGGTAGAATTTTTGAAGGCTTACTACGGTACAATGTTCATGACTCGATCCATGCTAATCCCGAGTGGTTTCCTCCGCCTATCATCGAGTCAGGTGACCTTCATCGGCACGTGTATCAAGAACGGGCAGTGCGCGAAGGCCGGGATTGGGACGCTTGTGCAGAATTACTCAAGCTCCCGTCGGCTGGATCACCCAACCAGCAATATGAGCGGCTGCTCGGCAAATTCATGGTAGATGCAAATATTCGCGTTTCGGATTCGGAAACACACACGGGACTCTATGGCTTTAGGCAGCAGCCATGACAACTGACCAGCTAGAGAAACTAATCTGCTCTGAACTCGTCGTCGGCCTACGTGCACGGCACGAGAGACGATTTCTAGTTACCTCATTTTCCTACCCGGATGGCGACTCAATCAATGCGTATTTAGAGCGCCCCCAACGGGAGAGCTACCTCTCCGATCGAGGGATTACGCGCTTCAAGGCGCTCGATCGAAATGTTGATTTTACGGACAAAAACCAGCACGACCGGGTACGGTCAATCTGCGCCTTTCATCGGGCTGAGTGGGACGGAATTCAAGTACGCCGGCGGATCGCGACGAAGTCAGCTCCGGCAGATTTCCTGGCCTTCTGCCAAGCTGTTGCCCGTGTTGCAGACGTTGCATGGTATCCCGATCACCATCGCCTACGTGAGTTCTCTGAGGTTGTTGACCACTTCGTTTCCAAGAAAATCGAGCCGCAACGACCTGCCTTACGAAATTGGACACTTTCGTCCGCCGATCCACATCATGTGTATAGCGTTGATTACCACTTCAATTCATCTGGCCCTCCGGTGCATGTTTTTACCGTGGGTTCGAAATCGAAAGCGATTCTCACCTCCGCTGTCGCCAATTTTCTGCGCGCCCACTCTGCCCATTACCCCACGATGTCGATCATTGATTCTGCGGCAGGTCTCGGCGACAGACACGTGCGGCGCTTACAGTTGGCGTGTGACGAGCTTGTCTTTGGCTTGCAAGGAAACGAACGCTTGGTCACGGATTTTGTGTTGGGTGGTTCGCCCTTGCGTACCGAAAACTAGCACCACTTACTTCCCCGCGTGCCACAAAAAACGCCGCCAATTATGCTGGCGAAGCCCGTGCTTCCATTCGTCGCTCATTGGCGGCTCGCCACCCACGCTGCAGTGGTTCTGCATGCGACGGTGCGAACGCCGGGGTCACCCTGTTCACGGCCGAACGCTTCACGGTAAACTTAAAAGCGGCATCGTAACACTAACCAATCCGCAACTCCGGCCTGTTACTCGCCGCGTTACTGCTGTTGAAGACCGCGTACGGTGATGTGGCTGTTACGCCTTTGAGCACGAGCGTCACATACCGTTGGCCCGCGGCCTTCTGGGCTTTGAGGTAGTTGGTCACATCGAACTCAAACCACTTGCCGGCGGTGCTGGTCAGCGAGGCGCTGCCCAGCGCCGCGCCGCTGGTAATCGGGCGGTTGTTCCAGTTCATCGTTGCGAAATTCCAGGTGGTGTCAGGCGCGCCCAGTACGTTCACATTGACCGGCCCGCCGGCGGTGCTGAGGCGGCCCCACAAGCGCAGCTTGGCGGAGTTGATGGTGTTGAAATTGTTCAGGTCAAACTTAATGAAAGACTCGCGAAGATTGCTGGCGGTGTTGTCAAACTTCGCGAGAAGCTCGGCGGCCGAGCCGAAGTTCTGGCCGGCGTACGTGCCGCCGCGCGCGTAGGCGTCGCCGATCAGCGGCGCCGTCGTGCCCGTGGGTGTGCCGCCCTGCGGTGCGAAGTTTGCGGTGTAGGTCGTCGTGTCTCTCGGCGTGAGGACGATTCTCGTGGCGCTGGTTACCCCGTCGCTCCAACCTGTGAATGTATACGTAATTCCATTCTTCACCTGTGAAGTCGGCGCGCTGAGCACTCGGGGGAAATTCTCCACGCCCTGAAAACTGAACGGCGTTGTCCGCGGCTGGTTATCGAGATTGATGGTCAATCCGCTCGCATTGCTCGCCAGCGTCACTGTGGTTTTCTGCGGAAACACTTCGCGGAAAGTGGTGGTGGTGTTGCCGTCGGAATCGGTGGCGGCGAGGTAGATGCGGAACCAGGTGTCGGCCGCCACTTCGCCGTCGGTCGGGATGGTGAACGTGCCGCCGCCCACGCCGCTGCTGGCCGAAAGGAACGGATGCGTGTGGGTATCGTGATGGAAATCCACCGTCCACCTGAGCGCCGAGTTACCAAGCGTTCCGTCCTGCAAATCGGTCGCTCCGCCGCTGAAGGTGATGGTGTCGCCGGCCTGATACGTTTGGCCGGCCGTCGGCAGGTTGATCACCGGCTTGGGCGCGTTGGTCGGCTGATTAACGGTCAGCGTTGCTTCGGCACTGGTGGCGCTGCCGGCGGCGTTGCTTACAATCGCACGGAATTTGTCGCCGTTGTCGTCGAGTGTCGTGGAACCGATGCCGTACGTCGGCCCGTTGGCGCCAGGAATGTCGACGCGGTTGCGCTGCCACTGGTAGCTGAGCGGCGACTGTCCATTGGCGATCACGCTGAAGATTGCTGAGTCGCCGACGTTGACGGTTTTGTTCTCGGGCGAATTCTGGATAACAGGGCTGTTGGTCTGCGTGCCCGTTGCGGTGATGCGGCCGATCCGGCCGGGGCTTTGGTAGAACCGCTCGAGGTAGTAAAGCGCGCCATCGGGGCCGATATCAATATCCGTCATCGCCTCGATGCCGCCCCTGGAAATTTCGCCGACGATCTGCGTGGAAGCGGGATCCATCGCGCGAATCCACCCTTTGACATGATCGCCGAAGATGTACTTCCCGCGGAACTGCGACGGAAACGGCCCGCTGTCGGGATAGAAATCCGCGCCGATTACCGCATGCCCCCCGTCGCTGTGGTTGAACGCATACACCGGCGAAGTGAACGCCGGATTCGTCGTCGGCCCTTCGGTGTTGGGCCAGCCGAAGTTCGATCGCGCGCCGCCTTTGTTCACTTCTTCCCACGCATTCTCGCCGACATCATTGATGAACAGCGTTTGCGTGCCCGGCTGAATCGCGAACGTGAAAGGGTTGCGCAATCCCAGCGAAAAGATGGCGCGGTTGTTGCCGGTGGTGCTGCCGTAAAATGGGTTGTCGGTCGGAATGGTGCCGTCTTTGTTGATACGCAAAATTTTGCCCAGCACGTTATCCAGCCGCTGCGCCGGCGTGCCGCGGGCGTTCTCGCCGGTGCTGATATAAAGCTTGCTGTCGGAGCCAAAATGCATTCCCCCGCCCATATGATAGCTGCTGATGAGCGGGTCGAGGTCCATCAGCACGCGTTCGGTCGACAGCGCCGCTACGTCACCGTTCATGGTAAACCGACTGACGCGATTGTTGGCGACGCTGGTTCCGGGCGTAAATCGTGAGTAGTAAACGTAGATGTAACCATTGTCTGCAAAGCTCGGATCGGCCACCACGCCGGAAAAGCCTCGCTCGGCGGCTTTACTAACCGTCAGCGCCAGCACGTTCGATGACAACAACTGCCCATTTTTCACCAGGCGAAGATTGCCGCCCTGCTGCGCCACGAGCAGCCGGCCGTCGGGCGTCCACGCCATCTGCGTGGGCTTATCCAGTCCTGTGATAAAGGTGGAATCGGCAAAGCCCGATGACACATTGGCGAGCATCTGCCGCGATTCCAGACTCTCAAAGGTGCAGCGCGCAATCGATTCCACTTCCCGATGACTTTTACGATTCATGATAGTGCATTCTCCAAAACACCCGCAGGCGACATGTTTCGCAGACAGCCGCTCGATTCAAGACGCCAAAGACTGTAGCTCACTTATCGACCAATGCGTGAAAAAAACCGATTGCCCGGCAGCAATCCATTCCCCTCTCCCGGTACCCCGGCGGGCAATACGGCGACGGTCGACCACTTGCCCGACGTGCTGTTGCGCCGCTGCACGGCATAGCCGGTTTCGTTCACCGCGGCATCGGTCCCGTTGAGCGCGACACGCTCCCAGGTGGTCACTTGGGCTGCCAGGTTTGCCGGCGGCGCGGGGATGTTCACGATCACGCCGTCGCCACATCAAACGACACGGTGAGGTTGCTCCCCACCGCAACGCTCTGTCCCCCATTCAACGGCGAAACCGCCGACACCGCCGCCATCAGCACGCGTCGTTCAACAGCTTCCACCACCGGCTTGATGCCGACGCTAACTTTTCGATGCGATCGCACTTTCTCTCCCATGCTCCGAAGCCATGGCACGGTTTCCAACCCGGCAGAGTTCGAGTCTGAAGTGAGGGAACTATGCCACAGCTTTTGCAGCGCGGTTCCCGTGCCCGGATTGGTATAGTCCGATAACTACCGTTGGAATGTCAATCAAGAAAAGGAATTCGACGGGCGCGTTAGAAATGCTCGGGCACATTTCGAAATAGCTCGATCATGGGCGCCGAGAACGGGGAACGACCTATTCCGCTAAAACGCACGCGCCAAATTCGCCCGCGGTTACCGCGGCTACATGTCCGTCGGCGAAGACCACATTCATGCGGTTGCGGTGTCGAGCGAGATCCAAACGGGCGTATCCGGGCATGACCGCGCTCGTTTGGTCCATGACGTCTTGCAGTGTGGTTTTTTGGCCGCCGCCGCTTACCTCGGGCGCCCATGCGGCGATGGCGGCTGTAATTGCCATGTCGCCGCAGATCACGCGCGACGAAACGTTGCCCCGCGCCGGCAGCACGCCACGGCCGCGACGGGGTACGGTGTTCTGGTCGAAGTGAAAGCCGAACACGCCGCCATTGAATGCGTAGCGAATCACGCCGTAAGCCGATTCAACGTAGGAAATACCGGCCACCACGATTTCGTCGGTGGCAGGCTCATCCGCCGGCTCATCCGGCGCCGCCGGGCATTCGAACACCCGTAGCGCGGGGTTCAATCGCATTCGCGACAGCTGGGACACCTCCAGAATAGTGTCGGCGCGCGCCGATCGATCAAGTTGTGGCATCAACGTGAACTTGATCGGAAGCAGATGCTCGATCGACTGCAGATAGGTCGGTGCAGCCGAGTAATATCGATATCGTGTTCGGTTGCTATCGTTGAGCGCTTCGGGAAGATTCGAGGCTGCGGGCAGTGGAACCACGGGTCCGGCCAGGCCAACGAACCCCTTGTTTTCTGCCGCTCGCGATGCGCATGCCGTGTATATCTGCCGGAGGTTATTCTGGCATTGCGTCAATTGCGCGGCGCGCCGAACCGCCACAGACGCGGGTATGACGATCGCCATCAAAAGGGCGATGATGCCGATCACCACCAGCAATTCAATCATCGAGAACGCGCGCCTGATCATCGTAAGCACTTTCGAAAACTAGGCCGGAGGGACGCCAAGGCCCTTCCCCGACGGTACGTCAACCAGCGACGTGCCGACGACGACCCAACGCCCCGCTTTGGCATGCCACGAGAGGGCAATCACGAGCTTTCCAATCACCCGCTGCTGGTCGTCGGCGAGAAACTCTCCGGGAATGCTGACTTCGACCACGCGCGGGCCCAGCCCGTCGGGCAGCGCCTTGGCCGGTGACCCTTCCACCAGCCGAGAGCTGAACACGGCGTATCCGATTCGGGTCACAGGCTGCGGCCGATAGGGGAACCGCGTGGATGTCGCGTCGACAATTGTAACATTGGCCCAGTCCCAGCGTGCCCCAGAAACCGACCGAGTGCACTGCTGCCAGATGGCGTCCGGATCGCCAGCCGCGTCCAGCTTTCGGCTGGGCGCTAAACCGCTCACCGCCTTCATCGACAAATATTTCTCGGGCGTTGCGCATAGATAAGCGTCGAGAGCATCCCCCGCAGCCTTGGCAATCCCAGCCCGTTGAACAGGTGGCACAGATCCTTGCAGCAGCGGAAGTGCCGCGTTCACTCGGTTATCAAATCCACTTCGTTGTTCCGGAGTCCATTGCTTCCAATCGGCAAGGTTGGGCGGAATCTCGGATTGTACAACCAGTGCGTTCGTGTTTGCCGCAGGACCTTCAGCACTGAAACGCCACTTTACAATTGCTGCGATTGCAGCGCATCCAAGGATTATCGCAAGTCCGAAGAAAATTCTTGCCTTCATCGTCGTTCCGTTCCACCTGGGGCGAAAGTTGAGTCGCGTCTTACGTTGGTTGCGCCGCCGTCAAGAGAATTCTCCACAGTTCAGGGTAGGCCGGCTTCCTCTTTAGAAATGCTCGGGCACATTTCGAAAAAGCTCGATCATCGGCGCCGAAAATCCGGGAACGACCTGCTCGCCGTCCAGCGAAGCGTCGATGCCTGCGACGCTCGTGGGTTCGCCTGCCCGGTGATACACCGAAGCGGTGCGGGCGCGCGGGTCGATCACCCAGGCGAGTTGCGTGCCGCAGTCGAAATATTCCCGCAGCTTTCGTGCAATCTCATTCCGGGTGTTGTTTTCGCTCAAAACCTCGACGGCCAGATCAGGATAAAGCGGCGGAATGGGCCGCGTGCTGATTTCATGCAACTTAATCCGGGCGAATGAAACGAAGGCGACGTCCGGAATTCGCACGCAGCCGGGGAACAGGCGCATCATGCCTGATTCGCCGCTGACGATGCCCAGATTTCTTTGGTTGAGGAAGCTCCAGAGCATTCCCGCCAAATTCATCGCCACCACCGATTCCCAGTATCCCATGCCCTTCTCCACAAGCGTGCCGTCAACCAGTTCGCACAAGCGGCCACGGCGCTCCAACTCCAGCACATCGTCTTCCGTCGCGGTGCCGGGCCACGGATCGAAAATGATGCGGTCGAGGGGAATGTCGCCCAGTTCGCGCAGCCAATCGGCGGCGGTTTCGAACCGTCGTGGCGTGATCAGCGGTGGGTGTGAAGGCGCTTGGGCCATATCGCAATCGTACCACAGGCAATCGTGCGCGGCGCACGTTATCTAAAACTTCACCGCGAAGGCGCAAGCGGCTACACGAGCGCCCAAAGCGATCAATCGCCGCTTGCGGCCTCGCAGAAAATACGCCGAGGTAAGCCGATCAAGGACGTACCGACAGTACAATGATCACAACGAACCAGCCGTCGACGACCCACTCGGCAAATCGGTATACAACAC
>CAZXLA010000190.1:5681-7223 GCA_964641895.1 uncultured Tepidisphaeraceae bacterium | reverse complement strand
GCGCCGGCCGATCTGCCGCGTGCAACGGGCTTTGCGGCCGCGAGCAGCTCGCCGTTTGGCAAAGTGTTGGTGAACGATCGGGTTATTGACGACGTGCTGAACTAACCCACAAGCTATCGTTGAACAGGCGAAGCGAAAAAAGCAGAGCGATCGGGTGCCACGATCTTGGCTCTCAGGCTAAGTCGTGCGTCGCCGAAGTCGTTCAACCGACTTCAACGCCGCCGCGCACTGCTTTACCTGAGAGTCAAGCAGTGGCACCCGGCCGAGTTGGCGCGCGGGTGTTTATTGTAACACGTATGATTTGTTCTACGGCAGCGGCAGGTTCTTCAATTCAAACGGCACGGTGAGCGGTTTGCTTTCCACCGGTATTTGCCACACCAGCTTGTGCGCCGGACCGGCGGCGGGGCGGCCGTCGG
Organism: uncultured Tepidisphaeraceae bacterium; assembly: GCA_964641895.1. GTDB lineage: Bacteria > Planctomycetota > Phycisphaerae > Tepidisphaerales > Tepidisphaeraceae > UBA2421. Next base: position 6,807 of record CAZXLA010000190.1, on the reverse strand, counting down.
ACAGGTTGCGATCGAACAGTGTGGTCATCTCGATCGTGTTCCCCCGTTCCGACGGGGTGAAGTTCGGGCCGGCGCTGCGCATGATTGATCGGCCTTCGGTGTCGAGCAGGCGCAGCTCCGCCGAATAGAGCAACTGCTGCAGGCGGTTGAACTCTTCGGGCTCCCCCGGCGGCGCGACGGCGGCAACCGCCACTTCGAAGCGGTTGTCATTCGTCTGGGTCACCTGACGCACGATGAAACGGAAGTGGCCGATATCGCTCTGGGCGTTGCGGGCATTGGCAAGGTCGGTCAGCTCGATCGATTCAAACCGCGAGGCCGCGTTAAACGTAAGCTGCCCGGCGATGCTGATGATTTGCGTGCCGGGGTTGTCCGGGAAGCGCAGCCGCGTCTGAAATGACCAGAACGGCGACCCGCCGCCGTAGGTTTCATCAATCGACCCCGGCGGCAGCAATGAGTTGCCGCGGTCGTCGACGGCTTCGGTCAAACGCACGCTCGCCGCGCCGGGCATGATCTTGAGCTTGGGTTCCGCCAGTGCCGTGAAGTGAACGGCGAAATCGCTCGAACGCTGCGCGCCTTGCGTAAACTCCACCGATTTCTGGTGCGTGATGCGCGAGGCGACAATGAGCAGCGGCCCGCTCACCGCCGCCGGCGCGCGGGTGAGCGCGCCGCAGCCCAGCGAAAGCCGAATGCCGTCGTCGCCGGGGGAAATATCCAGCGTGCCGGTCTGTTCGCAAATGCTCCGCAGCACGGCCCACAGCGGCTGACGGCGGACGTGCAGCGTCACCGTCGGGCCGGGGGTGTTGTTCCAATTTTCTCTTGGATAAGAAATGGGCGAGCCGCGCACCTGCCGATTGATTTCGGCGACGACCTGCTCCAGCGGCATGTCCTGGCAATCAATCGTCACACGCGACGGCCCGATGATCGCGTCTTCGCCGATCTGTTTCAGGATTGCTTCCAGCCGCGAGCGCCGTTCTTCATCAGTTGCGTTGGATAACGCCGAGCGTAGTTGGGCCGCCAGCGCTTCGCCGGCTTCGGTGAGCTGGAGCTGCGCGCTTTCCCGGACGGTGAACGACTCGTCCGACAGTTGGGCGACCAGGGCCGGCGTGTCGTCGACGACAACCGGCTT
>CAZXLA010000190.1:0-5581 GCA_964641895.1 uncultured Tepidisphaeraceae bacterium | reverse complement strand
CACGAAGAATCGAAGGAAGATTAAGTTGGTGGATCGGTGGCACAGACATTCTTGTCTGTGTTTCCGATTGAGCGCCTGCCCGGAGACACAGACAAGAATGTCTGTGCCACCCATCGGCCCGCCCAAGTCAGTCTTCCTTCATTTCTTCGTGCTCAATTCGAGCGGGCGATCACTTCGCCGGCATCAACGCCGCGCGCTTTTCTTTGATCGTCTTGAGCAGCGACTTGTGCGGGTCGGCGAACTTGGCGGTGCCTTCGTCCATCAGCACTTGCTCCATTTTCGCGATATCGACCTTGGCGCCGATTTCATCGACGATCTCTTTCGATGGCATTTTATCGATGCCCTTGGTGTAGCTCTTGTTCAGCTTCGCAACCGCATCATTGGTCGCCGGCGGGTTGGTCTGGATGTCGCTGCCGGCCAGCGCTTCAACATATTTGTCGGGCGAGAGCTTGGGGTCTTTCGTGCCCGTCGAAGCGAAGATGATTTCCTGATGCAGCGGGCACTTCTTGTCGGCCCAGAATTTCTGATTTAACTGCCACAGCTTCTTCACATTCACGATGCCGACCAGGCCCTGTGATTCTTTGCTGAGCGACGGCAGATGTTTTTCAGTATACACGTCCACCCGGCTGACGAAGATTGAGTAGACGCTCTTGAACCGCTGCAGGCCGTTCTTGCGCCGCTGCGCGCCTTTCCACACGCGCTCGCTGGCGATCTTCCATTGACGTTCGGAGAAAATCAGCGTGACGTTAAGCGCCAGCCCGGCGGCGGCGAGCTCTTCCACCGCATCCAGCCCCGCCGCCGTCGCGGGGACTTTGATCATGCGGTTCATATAACCCTTGCCCCAGAGCTTGCCGAGTTCGATATAGCTTTTCACGCGCTTATCGTGCGGCACGTTTCGTTCGCGGTCTTCCAGCAGCGGATCAAGCTCGAAGCTGACATAACCATCATCGCCGGCGGTTGCATCGTTGATGTTCTGGAATTTGTCTTGCGCATCGGACACCAAATAATCGGTCATCGACCAGGCGACTTGTTCGTCGTTCATGCCGTCGTCAAAAAATGTTTCCATCGTCGTATCAAACCGGCCGGTTCGCAGCAGGTCGGAGATGATGATGGGATTGCTGGTAGCGCCCGTAGCGCCGCCGGCGATGTTTTTATCCACCAGATCCGGATCGACCGAGTCGAGCCAGAGCTTGGTGCCGGTTTCGATGACAGATTTAAGTCCTGTGGCCATGTGATGGTCCTTTCAATTAACGAAATTGCCCGTTGCCCGATCCCCCATCGCAGCACAGCATAACGCGCCGAGGCGAGCGGGTCACGCGGATTTAATGATCTGTTGCGTGATAGCGTGGTTGGTCACCAGATCAACTGCGCCTCATATTTACGCATTTCATGGTCGCCTGTAACGATCGGTATCGATTCCACAACCGATTGCGCGATCAGCATGCGATCGAACGGATCCCCATGGTGGGCAGGCATTTGTTCAAGCTTACGACAGTGAATGGACAGGATCGAGAGTAGAACACCGTCGTTAACGCTCAAATAGTCGCCGATGAAAACATCCACCGGCGTACCCAGCTTCAACATTCCCTTTGCGGCTTTGGCGGCAAGCTCAAAGTGAGTGGCCATGCTGACGATTGGCGTGTGCTGAACCGACTCGAGCAAAGCCCGTGCCGTCTTCGACAGTCGCCGATCACCTTGCCGAAACCAGATGAGAACATGGCTGTCAACCAGATACCTCATCAGCGCCGACGCCTCGGGCCTTTTGGAGCAAGCAAAGGATCGTTCAGCAATTGCTCAGCCTCCGCGTTGGGCATCGGGAGATGCGCGTCATGGGCGAACCAAATTTTCCCCTTCATGTCGCCAAACTTCGCCCGCTTCTTGCTGGCGTCTCGCACGGGCACCAGTCGAACCGACGGCTTCCCATTGCGGGCAATCACGATATCCTCACCGGCCTCCGCTTTAAGCAGAAGCAGGGAGAGTGACGTCTTTGCTTGATGGACGTTGACCTGCCGCATGAAGAAATTATTGATTAGCTAATTAGGTTAGTCAAGGCCGAGCTCATCACGTAACTGCAAATCCTTCACCTCCACCTCCACCGTTCGCATTCCGTTCCATTCGTTGATCGTCGGCTCGATCGCCAGGTCAATCTTCACGCCGGGCTTCAGGCGGTCGAGCAGGTCGGCGCAGCGCCAGGCGATGGCTTTCATGTTGACGCCGTTTTGGCGGAGGTAGAGTTGCAGGTGTTGGCCGTCTTTGCCGACGACGCGCGGGGTGCCCGCCAGCTCCACCCCGCGGCAGCAAAGCAGGGGTTTGCGGTTGCCCTGGCCGAACGGGCCGAGGCGGTCGAGGTCGCGGATGAGGGCTTCGTTCACCGATCGCAGTTCGGTCAGCGCATCCAAATGCAATCGCGGCGTAAGCGCTTCGGGGGCGAGCACTTGCTTGGCATGCGACAGGAACGCGGCGCGAAATTCTTCGAATTTTTCAACTCGAACCTTCAGCCCCGCCGCCATCTCATGGCCGCCGTGGGATTCTAAGCAACCCGTACAGGCGTCGAGGGCATGGGCGAGGTGAAACCCGCTGATCGACCGCCCGCTGCCCTGGCCCAAGCCGTCTTCGTTAATGGCCACCATGATCGTGGGCTTATGAAAACGATCGACGATGCGTGAGGCGACGATGCCGATCACCCCCGCGTGCCATCCGGGCGCGCCCAGGACGATCGCGTGGTTGTCGCCGGTATCAAGGCGCAGGTCGGCCGCTTGTTGAAGGGCTTGTTCAAGAATGTGTTTTTCGGTCTGTTGGCGCAGTTTGTTTTGCGATTCCAGATATGTGGCGATTTCGGTGGCGCGCGTTTCATCGGCGGTGGTGAGCATTTCCACGGCGAGCTGCGCATGGCCCATTCGCCCGGCGGCGTTGAGCCGCGGGGCGAGGAGGAAGCCGACGTGAAAGCTATCCACCTCCGCGCCGGTGAGGTTGGCCGAATCGATCAACGCGCGAAGCCCTGTCAATTTTGATTGCCTGATACTCCCCAGCCCGAACCGCGCCAGCACGCGGTTCTCGCCCACCAGCGGCACCACGTCGGCGATGGTTCCCAGCGCCGCGAGCGCCATCGCTTCGAGCAAAAAAGCTCGGAATGGCTCGCTGACTTTGGGCGAACCCGAAACAGCTTTGCCGATCGCCCAGGCCAGCTTGAACGCCACGCCGGCGCCGCAGATGTGCGGATTGGGATACGGCGGCGCGCCCGGCAGGCGCGGGTGGACGATGGAGTGGCAGTTGGGAAGGATTGGTTCCCTCTCCCCTGCTGGGGAGAGGGTTAGGGTGAGGGGAGTGCTGTTGACGGCGCTGACCGAAGATGTGCGGTTTGACTCCGGCTTTTCTCCCCTCACCCCAGCCCTCTCACCGGAGGGGAGAGGGAGCCGGAACTCATGGTGATCCGTCACAATCAAATCCACCCCACGCTCGCGCGCTACCAAAGCCGGCTCGATCGCGGTCACGCCGCAATCGACGGTGATGATGACCCGCGCGCCGTTGTTGCAGATTTGCGCCACCGCGTCGGCGTTGAGGCCGTAGCCTTCGTCGATGCGGTGCGGCACGTAGTAATCGCACGCGCCGCCCAGCAGGCGGATGGCGTGCCAGAGGATGGCGGTGGCGGTGATGCCGTCGACGTCGTAGTCGCCGTAGATGACGATTTTTTCGCGCTCGGCAATCGCCTTGGCAATCCGCCCGGCGGCGAGCGCGGTGCCCGGCAGAAGCTCGGGTTCGTGCAATAACTTGAGCGTGGGGGAAAGGAAGTCGCGGCAATCGCACTCGGCGGTCACGCCGCGATTGAGCAGAATTTGCGCGATCAGTGGGCTGGTCTTAAGTCGATCGGCTAAATCGGCGGCGGCATCGCTCGGTTCGGCGACGATCCATCGTCTATTCCCGCCTATTCTGCTCCCTCGCGACATTTCACCGATCATAAGGCGGCGGGCCGGAAATAGAAGCCGCGTGCGGTCGAACTAACCACCGCTGTGCTGGTTGGTCAATCAAACAACGGGCAACAAGAAGGAGCCATTGAATGAAGCGAGTGATAACGATTGGATTGTTAATCGGGCTGGCGACGGCGTCGGGCTGCATCGCGGTCGGCGGGTCGGAGCGGTACGACAGCAAAGTACCGACCCTCGGCCGCGAACTGCAGGATTTGAAAACCGCGCGCGACACCGGCGCGATTTCGCCGGAGGAGCATGACAAAACACGAACGGCGCTGATGTCATCTGCGGAGAAGCGATAAGCAGCATCGTGGAATGCGCGACGAGGAAACAGAAATAGCCGACGGCAAGCCGTCGCCCACTCTGCTTCACTCTTCCGCGGATGCGGAATAATGCGGCGCTTCAATTGCCGCTTGAATCACCGCTTAAATTATTTCGCCGGATGAATCGGAGTCGATCAGATCGAACATTCGATCATCAACCGGCAACACCGAGAACGGATTGCCGGCGGCGCGCGGGAGCGATCCTTCCAGCGGTGGAAGAGTTCTGCCGAAGTTGGCAGCGAGGATTGTGAAATCGTCCAGATCCACAGCGCCGGAATATGTGAAATCCCCTTGCGTAAAATCGCGCGGCGACGAACCGAAGTTGGCGGCGAGGGCGGTGAAATCATCCAAGTCCACATCACTATCGCCGTCGGCATCACCCGCCAGGAACGCGAACACGCCGCTCAGCGAAGCCACCAGCAGATTTCCGGCGACGTCGGTCACGTTCACGCGGTTGATCGACAGTGCATAGTTGCCGTCGGCCAGAATTCCGTTCGGCGCCGAGGGGAACGTGAACGTCGCGAAGTTCAACGCCGCATCGTAAGAGACCGCCGGGACGCCGTTGCTGGTGCCGAAGGGCGTGTTGACCAATGACAGATCGGCACCCGTCAGCGCCGGCCCTACATTGTCGTTAAAGGCGAAGACGATCTTGTGCGGGCCGATGAGCCGGTCAAACCCGATCACCGTTCCGGTGGGGGCGGCGGCGTCTACGCGGATCGTTTGTGCCGTGGAGACAACCGACTGCGGCTTGGCCGGTTCGGTCTGCCGCGCGGTGATGGCCCGGAAGCCGTTGGCCAGCGTGGTTGTGCCGTTGGTGGTGATGGTGGTCGTGGTTCCAGACGCGACCGCCGAACCGATGAGCGTGCCGTCCGAAAAGAGGTCCACGGTTGCTCCGGCCACCGTGCCGGATACAGAGAACTCCAGCGCATTGGCCACGGTGCTGTTATTTCGCCGGGTGATCAGATCAGAATTGCTCACACCCGTATCGCTTGCCGCAGCCAGTTGGGGTGTGCCGGTGGGTGCGCTGATGACGGCGTTAGTCGTCACGTTGGCGTTGGTGATGTCGAAGAAAATATTTCCGACGGCTGCGACTTTGAACCGCACGGTGCTGCTGTTGACGCTTGGCACCGTAAAGCTTTCCGAACCGTCATTTGCGGTCGAAGCGAGCAGCACAGTCGGGAAAGTGTTGCCGCCGTCGGTGCTCATGCTGATCATGACATTGGCGGTGTTGATTCCGCCGCCGGTGGTGCCGGCCACGTTCCAGGTAATGGCCTGCGAACTGCCGCCGGTGAG
>CAZXLA010000189.1:0-7263 GCA_964641895.1 uncultured Tepidisphaeraceae bacterium | reverse complement strand
GAACGGTCCTTGTGATTCCAACGCGGCTCGGTGCCCGGCCGGCCGTTGAATGCTGGTCCGTTCCTGCCGAACTGCTCGAAGCGGTAGTCGCCAAGACCATGGCGATCAATCAACGCGAAGCCCGGATCGATGCCGACCTGCAGAACGGCCTGTCGCTGAGTGAGGCCGCGGGGAAGAATCCGCTCTCTTCGTAGGCGGCCTCAAACTGATTCAAACGGAAACAAGGGCCGCCTGCGGTGTTGAAACGGGAGGCGCGTCATGTCGGCATCGGTCACGCCGGGAGTATTCACCCGAATGAAGCGGTCGCACACTTCGCCGTACGCCGCAACTGGCGCGTGCACGCCCTTGGCGATCAGGATATCGTAGCTCCGCGGGTCAACTCCGCACGCGGTCAAAGGGGCGAGCGAGAATGGCATGGTCCGGTGGGTGGTAAGCAACACGTCGAACCCCGGTCGAAGTTGGACGACCGCGCACGGACCCATATCGCCTCCGGTGGCCCCGCCGTGGCGGGCCTTGGTTTCGGCCCATCGGCCCTCGCACAACCGCCGCACTTCGCACGCACCCTCGACCGGTGGAAAGGGTGAACGAGCCGACTTCCCACCGATCGACAACACGCAGGCACCACCCTCGCCCGCCGCAGCGGCGCGCGAGACTGATTCGGGATCGAAGACCTTGGCAAAGCAGCGACGCTCCACAATCGGCCGCAGCGCGTGGATTAGCGAAGTGCCATCACCCGGCGCGCCCCCGCCGACGTTATCGCCGGTATCCAGCAGGCAAACCCGCTGCGCCGTCCCCGCCGCCGATGCCAGCGCATCGGCGATCGAAATTAAATGCCCCCGAAACGCTTCCCGATCGGCCACCAGTCGGGCACCCAACTCGTCGGCGCAGCGGCGGGCGAGCATGGCGTCGCCGTCGGTCACCACGATGAAGCTGCTACCCATCTCGGCGACATCCGCATACGGAAAACCCGCAATCACCGTGTTGCTTAGCACACCCGGCAGCGATCGCTGCCGCTCGGCCAGCGCGAGCAACTCCCGCATTGGCGGCTCGGCGGTAAACTGCCGCTCGATATTGATCGCCACCGGCGGGCTGCACAGCGCCTGCACCGGGCGCACTTCGCCGCGCAGCGTACGCGCCAGCAACCGCGCCGCCTCCACCCCGCGGGCGCGCTGGTCGAGGTGCGGGTTGGTTCGATACCCGATCGTCGCATCGCAGGCATTGATCATGCGCGGCGACACGTTGGCATGTAGATCCAGCGTGCAGACGATCGGCGTGCCGGGCGCAACTATTTCACGCAACCAAGCGAGCCACAGGCCGTCGAAATCCGCATCCTGTTCGCTCACCGCCGCCCCGTGCGGGGCGACCAGCAGGCCGTCGAGTTCGCCGGCCTTCTGCAATTCATGGGCCATTACGTCGAGCAGTGATTGTGCCGCTTCACGTGTAATCGTGCCGCCGGGCGTCGCGCGGGCGGCGAATACCGGCACGGGTTCGATCGATTCGTTCGCCAGCCCTTCGAAGAAACCGCCCAGCTCATGGTGGGCGCTGGTGAATGCGGCTTCAATGGACTTGCCGCAAAGCAGCGTATCCTGCCTAAACTGTTCGATCGTCGTCCCTTCGTCGGCGAACGTGTTCGACTCGTGCTGCACGGCGATGATGCCTACGCGCATGGGCTCTCCGCGGCTGTACGACGGTCACTCCGGCAGCACGGCAATCGCGTCGATTTCATACTTCACCACTCCGCCGAGGCAGCCAACCAGCGTGGTGCGCGCCGGCATGGGTGCGGTGAAGAACTCGCGATACAGACGGTTGTACTCCGGTAGGTCGGCCGGGCTGTCAACATACGATCGCACCTGCGCAACGTCGTTCAGCGTCAACCCGGCACCCGCAAGCACCGCCGCGAGGTTGGCGATCGAGCGACGCATTTCGCCTTCAAACGTGTCGTGCACGATCGCTCCCGACGCATCAACCGACGCCTGGCCGGAAACAAACACCAGCTTCTGCGCTTTCACCGCCGGCGAGAACGGCAGGTGGCTGACCGGCACACCCGGGCCGGCGACGGTTTCAAAGGAAGGACGCGATGGATTCATATTGTATTCCGTATTGTGAAACGTTAGATTCAGCATAATGGAATGCGGTGTGCTGGTCAAAGCGTTCTCCCTGCTCGACGCGCTCGATCAGCCGGCGGTTGCGATGTCGCTTCGCGATCTGGCGCTGGCGGCCGGGCTGCCGCGGCCTACGGCGCATCGAATCCTCGCGTCGCTTCACAAGCTCGGTTACATCCGGAAAGAGGTTGGCGGCGTCTATCGCCTCTCGCGCCGTGCCCCGGGCCGCAGCGACCCGTCCGACCCCACGCGCCTCGCCGCCGCCGCGCAGCCGGTGGTGCAGCGGCTCAATGTCGAGACGGGGGAAACTGTCAATCTCGGTGTGCTGCGCGGCGACCGCGTGGTTTACCTGCTCGTGGCCGAGAGCACCCACGCGCTGCGCCGCGTGGTAAAACCGGGCGAAACCGATCCGTTTCACACCACCGCGCTCGGCAGGGCCATTGTCGCCCACCTCCCTGATGCCCAAGTGCAGGCACTCCTCGCCCGACTTCCGCGCGTCGGCCCCGGGCGCAGTCGATTCAATGCGAACCCGTTCCGGAGGATCCTGGCGACGGTGCGACGGAACCGTCACGCGGTAGAGCAGAATCAGACCGATGTCGGCGTCACCTGCGTCGGCGTCGCCATCATCGTCGACGGCCAGAGCATCGGCGCCCTGAGCATCAGCGCCCCCACGGCCCGGCTCACGCTATCGCAACGGGGACATTGGGTGAAGTTACTTCGAAACGGCGCAACCGAAATTTCAACCCTTCTTTCGACCGCGGAGTAAACAGTTATGTCGATCGCCGGCACACCAACGATCACGCTCGAGATGATGCGGCAGTCTTTCTACTCGGCGGTCGTCTGCGACGCCCTCGATGCTGTCGGCATGCGTCGCCAGTCGCCGCGCGTTTCATTGGCGCCGCTCTCCGTCGATGTGGTGCTGGTCGGCCGCTGCAAAACCACGCTCTGGGTCGACATGGCCCACCCCGACCCCAAACCCTACGACCTCGAATTGCGCGCCGTGGATGATTGCCGGCCCGACGACGTGCTCATCGCCGCCGCCGCAGGGTCAATGCGGTCGGGGATCTGGGGTGAGCTGCTTTCGACGGCGGCGCAGAACAGCGGCTGCGTTGGCGCGATCGTCGACGGCGCGGTACGCGATACAACAAAAATGCGCCAAATGGGTTTCCCAGTGTTCGGCCGCGGACGGTGCGTTTACGACAGTCTTCACCGCCAACGCGTGGTTGACGTCGACATAGTGGTCGAAATTGACGGCGTCGCGTTCGCCCCTGGCGACCTGGTCATTGCCGATATGGATGGCGTGGTGGTCGTGCCACGGGCCGTTGAGAATGAAGTCATCCGACGCGCCTGGGAAAAGGTTCATGCCGAAAATATTACGCGCGATGCGATCCGAAGCGGCATGAAGGCGACGGCGGCCTACGTTACCTACGGCGTGCTGTAACGGCTGCACGCAGGCTTGTCCGGCCGATCAACCATGGAACCCCAGTCGATCATTCTCAACGCATCCACTGCAACCCCGCACCTGCTCATTACCGCGGGAGTGCACGGGGATGAACTCGAGCCCATGGCCGCGGTGCGCGCGCTAGGCCGCGCTATCAACCCCCAGCGACACCGCGGACGGTTGACGCTCGTGCCCTGTGTGAACGAGCCGGCATTCCACCGAAACGCCCGAACAGCCGACGACGGGCTCGATCTCGCTCGCGTCTGCCCCGGCGACGCCACGGGAACCATTTCACACCGGGTGGCCGCTGCCGCAAGTAAACTCATCCGGTCCGCCGACTACTACATCGACCTTCACACCGGCGGCATGTTGCTCACGCTTTACCCGCTTGCAGGATACATGCTTCACGCCGACAACCCGATCCTGCAAGTGCAGCGCCGGATGGCGGCGGCGATGGGGTTGCCGCTCGTCTGGGGCACCAGCGCCGCACTCCAAGGCCGCACACTGTCGGTCGCGCGCGACGCCGCCATCCCCGCCATCTACGCCGAGTTCGGCGGCGGCGGCACGTTCAACGAGGCGTGCGTGGAGGCGTATGTCGCCGGGTGTGTGAACGTCCTGATCGAGCTAGGCATGTACGACGGCGACCGCGCCGCCGCGCCGGTACCGCAGCGCGTGATCGAAGACGCGCGCGACCGCGCGGGCGTTTTGCAGATTCAGCACCCGTCGCCGGCCGACGGATTCTTCGCCCCCGAAGTCTCCCTCGGCCACGCGGTGGCCGCCGGGCAGCGCATCGGCTCGGTCGTTGGCCTACTCGGCGAACCACTGGCCGAGATTCGTGCCGCGGAAACCGGTATCGTGATTATGCTGCGTGCCTGGCGACATGTATCGCGCGGTGACGCGCTGGTCGCGCTGGCCTCGACGGATGGAGGTGATTTATGAAGAATCGTCGCGTCGCGCTCATCACCGGCGCCGCCGGCGGGCTGGGACAGGCGCTCACCCGTGACCTCGCGTCGCGCGGTTACGAGCTGGCGCTGACCGACCTCGCCGCGCCGCACGCCCTTCCGTCGGATGCGTTCTTCATCGACGGTGATCTGTCTGAGCTTTCGTTCGTCGAACGCGTGGTTGACCGCGTCGTCGCGCAGTGCGGGCGGATTGATCTGCTGGTCAACGCCGCCGCGTGGCGCGAACTGTTGACCCTGCGCACGATCACGCCGCAGTCATTCGAGAAAACGCTTCGCATCGGCCTGACCGCGCCCGCGTTCCTGGCGCGATCTGCGGCAGCACACATGGAACGGCAGCAGCGAGGCGTGATCGTCAACGTGTCGAGCATCATGGCCGACCGCGCCAGCGGCATCGCGCCGGCATACGTCGCGGCCAAGGGCGGGTTGGACGCACTCACGCGCGATCTTGCCGTGCTCTACGGTCGCAGCGGCGTGCGCGCGGTGGGCGTTGCGCCCGGCGCATTCGACGGCCCGACCAGCCACGACTACGGCCCGGCCGACCAGGCGCTCAAAACGTATTCAGAACAGATGATCCCGCTGGGCCGCTGGGCCACCGCCGACGAAGTGGCGCGCGTCATCGGCTGGCTGGCCAGTGACGAAGCGGCATACATCAGTGGCACCACCGTCGTGATCGACGGCGGGTGGACCGCCAGCCTCTACCCGCGCAACATCAGTGCACAAATCATGCCGACGGAGTTTACGTGAGCATCTGGCGCTTCGCCGACCGTTTTCCTTCGCCGCCCCTTGCGCATCGCATCACGCTGGGCGAAGGCCAGACGCCCCTGCTGGCGTCGCGGAACATCGGGCCCGCAAATGGCATGCGACTGTTCTTTAAGCTGGAAACCGGCAACCCCACCGGTTCGTACAAAGATCGCTTCGCCGCCGCCGCCGTCGCAGACATGCTGGCGCGCGGGATACGGCGCTGCGTGGCCACGTCCAGCGGAAACACCGGCGCGGCGCTGGCGGCCTACTGCGCCGCGGCGGGAATTGCATGCGAGATCGCCGTCGTCGAAACCGCTCCGGCGGAGAAACTGCAACAAATGCTGGCCTACGGCGCGGCGCTCGTCCGCATCCACGGTTTCGGCACCGACGCCGACATCACCCGGCGCGCCATCGACGCCGTACGTCGACGGGCCTCGTTGCCGGGCAACGCGCTGCAGATCAGCGCGTTCTGCATGAGCCCGACCGGCATGGCGGGCGTGCAGACGATCGGCTACGAACTTCTCGATCAGCTCAATGAGGAGCGCGCCCACGTCTTCATCCCCGCCGGCGGGGGCGGGCTGACGCTTGCGGTGGCGCGTGGGCTAAAAGGGAGCAGGCATTCGGTCCACTGCGTTCAACCCACGGGCAACGCGACCATCGCCGCGCCACTGCGTGCGGGACAAGACCGCGCTGTTGCAGTGGAGTGTTCCACGCGCATCAGCGGCCTGCAGGTGGCGAGCGTGCTCGACGGCGACGCGGTCATTCAAGCCTGCCGGGAATCGGGCGGAACCGGCCACCTCGTGGATGATGACGACACTTGGCGCACGCAGGCACAACTGGCGCGCGAAGAAGGTATTTTCACCGAGCCCGCAGGCGCGATCGCGCTGTCGGCGGCGCTGTCGGCGGCGCGGCGCGGCGAGGTCGATCGGCTGGAACCGGTTGTGTGCGTGGTCACCGGAAGCGGATTTAAAGACAAGCCGTCCGTGGAGCGCATGACGGCAACATCCACATGCCCGCTGATGACGCTCGACGAGTACGAGTTGCGGTAGCCAAACAGGTGCGAAGGCGAACGCATTGCCGCTACTTGAAGGCGTTCTTAGCGCAGAAGAAGCCAGAGTTGGAACGGCTCTATCGAACTCGCGGCGTCAAGAGATTTGGCAGAATGAACAAACACCTCGCCGAATGCGGCGACATCCTGCGCGACGCGGGCGTTACCGAGTCAAGGATGTATTTCACTGTACGATTCCAGCACGTCGAAGGCTTGCGGAGACGATCGCGCCGCGTCGAGGCGAGCGGTCCAGCCGACTGCTTCAACATCCAGCCGATTATACCTCGGCATCCTGCAGCGCGAAGAATCGGGCCTCACGCGGCGATTGCGGGCGCGGGCAGGGCAGGAAGGACAGCGACGGCGGAAGTGTTTCCGCTTTCACCAAACATTTCCGGCATGGAAATCGCCATCGCGTCGAGTCCCCGTTGGCGACTCACTTCATACTTCCCCTCGGCCGCGGGCAGATACCGCCCGGCATTCACTTCTTCCAACCACCGATCGCGCAGCTCGCGCGCCGCCGCGACGAGCCGCGGATCGTTCTTCGTCTTCACGCGCGGCGTCTTTTCCTTCGACGCTTTCTGCGCCTGTTCTTCCGGCAGCGGCTCGCCTTGCTTGGGGATGTCGAACATCAGACCGTTGCGACGAACCGCCGCTGGCCTTTCGATCGGCTTGTCCTTCTTCGCGCGCTTCTTTAACAAACCGCGAGCGTAAGCGACCGGTTCTTCCGATCCGCCAACACCGTTCGCTAACGCTTTCGGCTCGTTATCACCCGGAAGAATCATCGGTTTGGCATCGCTCCAATGCTTGCCCGGCGGGATCGGCAGCACGATCCGATCCTCGCGGATCGATCCGCCCGCCGTCTTGCTCGGGAACCACCAGGGTGTCGTCGTATCGCCGCTGCGAATTCGTTTCTGCCAGAAGATATGCGTCCGAGATTTCTTCGCGCTGCCCGCTCGAAACGCCAGCGCC
>CAZXLA010000188.1:0-7273 GCA_964641895.1 uncultured Tepidisphaeraceae bacterium | reverse complement strand
CCGTGTCGCGATTTGCCCCCGCTTTGCCCGCTTGCTCTGCATTCCTGGTCGCGACAATTCTGTTTTCGATCTGCCTGCGGAATGATTTCGTCTATGACGATGTTTTGTTGCTGCAGATGGACGAACGCATCACTCCGCCGTCTAACTGGAGCCGATATCTTACCGAAAGTTACAACGGCGGGGTTGATAATCTATTTCGCCCGCTGGTTTCGCTTTCGTACGCGGTGCAACACTATTTTCACGGCCTGACGCGGTGGCCGTACTTTGCGCTGAATATCCTGCTGCACGCCGGCTGCGCCGCAGCGGTGGCCGAACTGACGCGCCGGCTCACATCTTCCCCTCGTTGTAATCAGGGAGGGGGCCGGGGGGAGGGTCGAGCGGTTGCACCGGGGCCGAATACGGTTGGTGCATCAAGAGGCGAATCGCCTTCGCGAGCACCCGCCTTTCTCGCCGGTTTAATCTTCGCGACGCATCCAGTTCACAGCGAGGCAGTCGCCAGCGTGGTCGGCCGGGGCGAAACGATGTGCGCGCTGGCGATGCTGACGGCGATGATCCTGTTCTGCCGGCCGCTCACGGGCGCGCGGGCGATTGCCATTTGGGCGTGCGGCGTTGTGGCGGTGCTCAGCAAAGAACAAGGCCTGCTGTTGCCGGTGCTGCTACTCGTCCAGCACCTGCTCGTTCGCGCGCCGGCGAGCAAGCGCGCCGGCGGGCTCCTACTCATCCTTCTCATCAGTTGGACGTGGGCCGGCTACATTATCTTTCGCGAAAACACGCTGAAATTCTGGTGGGATCGTTCGCTGCTCGATTGGACGCAGCAGCCGATGATACTTTCAACCCCCGCCGACCGCTGGCTTTGGCCGATCGCCATCCTCGGCCGCTACGCGCGGCTGCTGGTGTTTCCCGGCACACTCAGCATCGATTACGGCTACGCGGTCACCGCGCCGGCGATCGGTTGGCACGACGCTTACCTGTGGCTCGGCGTTGAGGCGGCGGCGGTGTGGATCGTACTGCTCATCATTGCATGGCGGGCGCGCCATCGCGTGATGGGGTTTCTGCTGGTGGCGATGGCGGTCACGTACGCCGTCGTTTCAAACGGCCCGACGCTCATCGGCACGATCATGGGCGAGCGGCTGATCTACCTGCCGAGCGTTTTTTTCATCATCACGGCGGCGATCGCACTGCGGTCAGCGCGGGGCATCGGAATGACGCTTGCAATCGTCGCCTGCCTGGGCGGCGCGGTTCGAACCTGGAAGTATGTGGCGCAATTCGATGATCGGCTATCGTTTTATGAGAAGTCGGTGCTCGATCAGCCGGCGAGTGTGAAGCTGCGGATACTGCTCGGGTCGGAACTGGTTAATCGCGGCCGGCTTGCCGATGCCGCGCAAGTGGCCGCCGAGGCGCGCCGCCGAACGCCGGACGTTGCGGAGCTTTGGTATCAATCGGGCTACATCGCGTTTCTGCTCCGTGATTATGACTCAGCCGAAACATTTCTTAACGAGGCCCATCGCCTGCACCGCAACCCCATCAAGGCCGCGGGATTGCTGCAGCAAGTCATCGAGGCGCGAGCGGCTACGCAACCGGCGCAATGAGCGCGCCGACCCGCATCGCCGAAATGAGCCGTGCGCGGCGGCGCACTTCAATCCCGCCGGGAAAGTGCTGTCGCGCGGGCGAAGCGGCGTCGCGGCACATGTCGATCAGCCGGTCGGCGACGGCGGCGCTGCATTCTTCGGGCGGCGCGCCTCGCGCAGCTAGCCACCGCACCGCCGACCAACGCGCGACGATCGCCGGTCGATCGGACAACTCCCTCGCGCGAAAAACCTCCGGTAGCGGGGCGGCGGCGGTGTCGAGCCAATCGCACATTGTCCGAGCATCTTGTGCCAACTCCATCGCGCGGCAGAACAACTCGGGATGCAACCCCAGCAGTCGGCGGACACGGTTCCGGGTGAACATCATCGAGTGGTTGGAAGCATCCTCGCGCCACGGTTGCCCGATCGATTCAAGGTACGCCCGGAGCCTGGCGCGCCGCTGCTGCAACAGGGGGCGCAGCACACGCAATGTTTCGGAGCGCGAATCGACGGCCATGCCGCGCATCGTCCACAGCGACGAGCCGCGCAGCAGTCGCATGAAGACGGTTTCGGCTTGATCGTCGGCGTGATGACCGAGGATCACGCCGTCCAGTTGAAACGAGGTGACAGCGTTGGCGTAAAGAGTTCGTCTCAACGCTCGGCCGCGCGCCTCGATATTGTTGGGAAGCTTGATCTGACTCCCCCTCCTGGTACTCCGGGAGGGGGTTGGGGGGAGGGCAAAGCTCAATGTGCCGTCGTCGGGTCTTGGTTCATCGAACCCTCCCCCCGGCCCCCTCCCTGGGTACAAGGAGGGGGAGGCAGAATCGCTTGCCCGGGCAATCGTGCATGGAATCGAAAGTTGTTCGGCGAGCGCTCGCGTGAACGCGGCGTCGGCCTCACTTTCGGCGCCGCGCAACTCATGATCGAGATGCACTACGTGCAGCCGAAGATCACCGCGGAGGGCCAGCAGGCGCAGCAGCGCGACGCTATCTGCCCCGCCGCTAACACCCACGGCCCAGGCGCCTGGCGGAACGGTGGCGGCGGCGGAATGGAGGTCTTGGAACGAGATCGCTTTCATCCACTTTCAATCACAATGGTGAGAGCATTAGTCTACGCATGTAGCGGCGGCCGTCCCGGCCGCTACGAGTAACCAGAAACGCCCGAGACGGGCGTCGCTACAATCGCGTAGAAAATACTCGATAGACGGAGGGACTACTTCAACCGCAACTTCGCATCTTCCAGGCGGCGATCAAGATCGGTCGGCCAATACTCGCGCGGGGCTTTGCGTATCTGCTCGTATTGCGCGACCGCTTTGCGGTAATCGCCGGCGGTTTCGGCGTCGATGGCTGCCGACCGGACCGAGCGAACCCACTGCAGTATAGATTGCGGATCACTTGGGATCTTGAGGTTCTGATCCAAAGAAGTCGAAGGCACGACCCTCGGCGGTGGGTTGGCAGAAAGGGGCTTGGCGTCGGTCGCCCGTTTGTCGGTCGCTGGAACAGACCCGGTGGGTGCGGCGCCGGATGCGTTGGCGCCGGTTGTGTCGGCCGCCGTCTTGTTAGCCCCCGTACCTTCGGCCGGCGCTGTGCCCGAGCTGGAACTGAACTGGCTTGAAATGGTGTTCACGCCGACACTTAGCCACTCTCGCGCCATCGCCTGATAAGGCGGATTGAGCCAGATCACCGCCGCGACACCCACCACGCCGAGCAGCGTCAACACCATCATCACACGACCGACGGGGCGGCGGCGGTTTGCGGGCAACGCATCGATGGTGGCGACCGACGACGCTTTCTGGTCTTTCTGGGAAGTTTTTTCCGGGGATTTCTCTTCAATCGGCGGCTTGGTCGCTCGACTGGTTGGCGGCGCGACCAGTCTGGCGCCCCCGTCTTCGGGTGAAAAATCGAGCTGAAACGCCGCGGCCAGCTCTCTTGCGGTAAGCAGGCCGGCGTCGGGTCGAACCGGCTCGCGGTTGGCCAGGGGAGTGAATTCCGCCCCGCCGCTTTCAACCGCGGGTTCAGGCTTGCGCGGCATCTCGCGCGATTCAAGCAATTGATCGAGGTTGGCCGGCGGTTCCTGGAGGCGATCGCAGTGCGGGCACTGGTTGGCGGTCCGATCAATCTGCCCGCCGCACGAATAGCACACGTTGAATTCGCGACTGAGGCCCTTCACCTGGCTGGCCAATCGCCAAAATTGATGCGTGGTCGGCCCGCGAACGACCGCCCGGGCCGTGACCTGGCCTTTCTTGACGAGCGCGATAAGGGTTGACCACTTCATTCCCGGGGCGGCCGGGTTGCGGCTTTGCAGCACATACCACGGGCCGATGCGGGCCTTGGTAGCTTGGCGGGTTTGGGGGGAATCTTCAATGGTGCAGCGCCCGCACGGACCTTCCGGGCGCGGGCCGAGCAGCCCGCAATATGGGCAAACGTGCTTTTCCGCCTGCGCCGGAGGCGCGGCATCCCGCCCCAAGGCCGCCGCGAGTTCCACCGCGTCGCCGAAATCTTCTGCTTCTGACATGCTGGCCGTGGTATTCATCAAATCCAAAAACGAAGTTGAGAATTCTATAGGAGACGATCGGTTGTGAAAAGCAACTAAGCCCACTTCGGGCATTGTTTTCTGGGCTTCCCGCTGCATCAGAACAACGTGCCTGCCGGCAGGTAGAATGTTACACCGATCAGTAAGCTTAAGATAATCATGTAGTTACGATGCGATCGTGTTTTCGTCCCGGTTCGCCGGCTCGCCGAACGCACCGCGCGGCAACCCCGGAAATCGGCATTCAATCAATTCTTCCGGCGCTGGGTTGATCGATGCGCAGGACCGATTCCTGATCAAACCGCTCACGGTAGACCCGCCGAATGTCATTAAGTTTGCGATCTTCCTCCGCGGTGGTGGGCCGCCACACGATGAGAATCTTGCTGCTTTCCTTCACCAGCGCGCCTTTGCTATTACGGTACTGGCCCGAAGCGTTGACGACCGTCAGGCCGTCGGGGAACCGCGGCGTGACGACTTCGCGCAGGAATGCGTCCCACTGCTCATCGGAAATCACTTCGCCGTTGCTTTTGGCAAGGCCGAAATAAAGCTCGCTGCGCGTCCACGGGGCCACGCGCGGTTCGCAGCCCAGCAAGGTGATTAATAGGAGCGTCGAAACGGGCCATCGCATCATTCAATCTATGCTAACATTAGGAGTGCGAATTAACCGAGTTGGCGTCGCGCCATCGCCAGATGGTGATCCGCGTGTTGCGGACTTAAGGCACCTTCGGGTTATTGCTTTAGACGCCGCGAAATAACCGGGGAAAATCTCGGGCACCGTGCACGACCGCCAGAATCGTCACCGTGGTACGGGTGTAGCGGTAAGCAACAACGTACGGGTGTTCGGTGTAGAAGTGATAGTCGGGATGCTGCACGTCCCTGCGAACATGCCCAAGATTCGGGGATTCGCATAACCGCGCCATGGCAGCCTGCAGGCGGGCGATCATTCCATCCGCCGCAGGTGTTGAGTCCACCGCAATATAGTGCCAAATCTGCCCAAGCTCGCGGCGGGCGCGGGGACGGGTGACGAGCTTTCTCATCTTGCCTTGCGCGCTTTCTTACCGAGCTGCCTGAGCTCCTCAAAAACCTGCTCGCCCGGAATGTCGGGGCCACCGCTTTCGGCCTCCTCAAGGAGCCGATCCAGCTCGCCCGGCGCAAAATCTCCGAATCGTTGGCTCGGAATGAAGTGCGCCAATGCCGCTTCAACCAACGCCGTTTCGGATTCAAATCGCCCGTCGGCTAATTCCTTCCGGATCAGCTTTTTGACCCGAGAGTCTTTAATGCGAACGTCCATGAACGCATCTTACCAAATCGCCAGCGATCTCAAAGTAGATTTTGCGTACGATTAGCTCAGCCGCGATTCCACATATTTCGTGTGCGTCGTCAGATACTTTTCACGGATGATCGCCTTCACCTTCTCCGCGCCGGCGAACTCTTTTGAGAAACCGGGGATCACCGGATCAATCGCCGATTCGGCGGCGGCCACGAGGTGGTTGATCAGGTCGATCGGGTTTTCATCGCCGACCGCGATGCGCACCATCGTGGGGCTGATGCCGGCCTCGCGCAGCGCCTGTTCGGATAGTTCGCTGTGCGTGGTGAGCGCCGGACAGGCAACAATGGTGTTGCTCTGCCCGAGGCTGATCATGTGGCCGAACGTGGGCGAGAGGCTGTCGAAAAATCGCTGGAACACCTCACGCGGAATCTGCCCGAAGTCGGCGGTGAACAGCGGCGCGGGCATGCCCAGGTGCAACTGGCTTTGCATCAGCTGGTGATTCGGATCGCTCGGCAGCGCGTTACACCGCACCTTGATCTGCGGATGACTTGCCAAAAACTCCGCCAGAATTTGCGTATTGATCACCTTCGTGAGCATGCGCCCTTCGAGCGTTTTGGCACCCTGAAGCACTTCAAACGCCGCGTCGGCGCTGAGCACGCCGCCTTTTACGTAATACACGTTCCAGAACATCGTCTGATCCCAGTTCACGCCGTTCATGCTCTGGCCTTTTGGGATGAACATGTCTTCATTCCGCCCGATCACCCCGCCGGCCAGCACGCTGCCGGTGCCGCTGATATCTTTGGTGTAACTGTGCATCACAAAATCCGGCCGCTCGGCGGGATCTTTTCGCTGCAGCGGACGATGCAGGAACGGCGTGCCGACGGTGGCATCAAGTATCACCCGCAGCCCTTTCGCGTGAGCCGCTTTGCAAATGGCTGGCACGTCGAGCACGTAACCGTGCGGGTTGCAAGGCGACTCAAGATAGACGTAAATCTTCCGGCCTTCCTTCAACCGGTCGGCGTATTTGGCCTGGGTTTCGGCAAGCTTGGTTTCGAACGCCGGCGCGTCGTAACCATCGAAGAATTCTACGCCGATATTTAGATTGCCCGGCTTGGCGAACCAATCGTGAATAAGCTGGTGCGCCCCGCCGTAAATGTTGCGCGCGTGGATGACGATGTCTCCGCGGCCCAGCACATGCGACAGAATGCAATCGATCGCCGCCATGCCGCTGGAAAAGTTCCACGCCATGTAATCGGTGGCGTACGGCCCGCACTCCAGATCGACAATATAATTGGCCAGGCTCACGCTCGTCGGATTGAGAAACCGCGCGTAAACTTCCAGCAACATTTCCTTGCCCTGAAATGCGTCTTCAATCCATTCGGCACAGGCATAAATGTAAGTGGCCGTGCGCGTGATGACCGGCGTGGCGGAGAAGATCGCCGTCACATTATCAAACGGCGAATACGGCCCTTTGGCCGTCTGCGAACTGAGCGAATAACCGAGGCTCTGATAGGTCCGCCGAGTGGGTTGCTGAAGGTTGTCGAGCACTTTGGCGAGCTGAAAGCAGAGGAACTTTTTAGCGTTGAAATAAGCGATGCGGTCTGAGCGATCGAGCGTATCAATCGTCTGCAACGTCATCCGCCAAAGGTCGTTCAAATCGGCGTGCGTCTCGTAAAGCCGCCGGGCGATGCGCGACAGCATTTTCCCGTAGTCGCCTTGATCATCAATCCCAAAATGCTTCATCTGCTCGGCCACCAGCGAATCAAGATCAACGGCGGCGCTGGAATTGCGGCGCGGCGAAAGCAGTTTGTAAGAATCAATCGGCGAGACATCCATGTACGTTTCTCCAGGAAAGTCCGGTTGAGTGTACGGATTTCCGGTATATTGGAAAGCGGCGAACAGAAATAAC
>CAZXLA010000187.1:0-7362 GCA_964641895.1 uncultured Tepidisphaeraceae bacterium | reverse complement strand
AAGCGTACAAAGCAAAGTTCAACATCGATGCCACCGTTTTCTCCACCGCCGCCGCGCCGGGCGCGAGCGTGGTCGAATAACTCCACGGATGATGAAAGACCTCCTGCTCAAGCTCTGCCGCCGTGAAGACTTAACGCGCGACGAGGCGCGCGAGGCCTTCGAAGCGATCATGACCGGCGCCGCCGCCGACGCGCAAATTGGCGGGCTGTTGGTCGGTCTGGCGGCCAAGGGGACGACGGTCGATGAGCTGGTCGGCGCGGCGCAGGTCATGCGCGAGAAGGCCGTCTTGGTGACCGTTCCCGCGTCGATGCAGCCCGTGCTTGATACCTGCGGCACCGGAGGCGACGTGCGCGGCACGTTCAACATCTCCACCGCCGCCGCCATCATCGCTGCGGCGGCGGGCGCGCGGGTAGTGAAGCACGGCAACCGCTCGGCATCGAGCAAATCAGGCTCGGCCGATGTGCTGGAAGCGCTAGGGGTGAAACTCGAGCTTTCGCCGGATCAGCTCATCCGATGCCTGGAGACGACGGGCATCTGCTTCGCCTTCGCGCGATCGCACCACCCGGCGATGAAGCATGTGGCGGCGGCGCGGAGCGTGCTGGGGATTGCCACGATTTTTAATCTGCTCGGCCCGCTGACCAATCCCGGGCGGGCGCAGCATCAATTGCTGGGCGTATTCTCGCCGGAACTCACCGACCGCCTCGCCGCCGTCTTGCGTGATCTGGGCAGCAAGCGGGCGTGGGTGGTTCATGCCGACGACGGGCTGGACGAACTATCAACGCTCGGCCCGACACGCGTGAGCGAGCTGGCCGACGGGCACATCAAAACCTGGTCGCTCGATCCGCGCCTGCTGGGCTTCGAGTACGCGCGGCTGAGCGATCTGCAGGCCAACACCGTCGCCGACTCCGCCGAGATGATCACCGGAATTTTCGACGGAAGGAAAGGCCCTGCCCGCGACATCGCCCTGCTCAACGCCGCCGCGGGACTGGTGGTGGTAAGTGTTGAATCGAATCTTCAGCGCGCCCTCGTCACATGCGCGACGGCCGTCGATTCGGGCAAGGCGCGTGCGGTGCTCGACGCGCTGGTGAAGGCGTCGAACGCTGCATGACTTGCATGTCATCGAGTGGTGCCAAGCGCCATCCATGTTCCACGCGCCCTTCGGGCGCCACTACTTGAGTCTCAGCTCAAGTGGTGCGAACACCAAGTGGTGGTTTGGAAATTTGCCGTCCTAAAAATTCAGCCGTCCGTCGTTCGCACGACTTGGCCTGAGAGCCAAGATCGTGGCACCCTCAATTCCCTCTTTCGAGCGGGACAACAAAATGAAAAGAGGCCGGCACCCATGGCCGGCCTCTGTATCTTCGCGCTATCGGCTCTCCGCTCTCCGCTCCCCCATCACAGCCCGCCCGGCCCGCCGCCTTTGCGTTCGCCGCCGCCCTGGGCTTGCATGGCGATCTGGAATCCCGCGGCAATCAACTGGCTGATGAGTTGCGTCGGGGCGTGTGCGTCGATGCGGATGGCCGTGCCTTCGGTGCCGGTGCTGAACGCCAGCGGCGGAAGGTCGGGCTGCATCTGCACGTTCATGCCGAAACCGAACTGCTTGGCCACACCGAGTCCGGTGGTCACCACTTCATCGATCGGAATGTAGAACGCGCCGCTCTTATTCGCCGGAAGCTGCGCGGTGACTGCCTTGACGCCGGGCACTGCCGCCAGCGGGTCGCTACCGTCTTTGGCAGCTTTGATAGCGGATGCGATCGTGGCATCATCGACACCAAAAGCCTGGATGAGCTTGTCGGCGCCGAGTTCGGCGACGTAGAAGTTCATGCCTTCGGGACCATAAAGAAACTTCATCATCTGCTCGGCCTCCGGGCCGGCGGCGTCGAGCTTGAAGTCGCCCTTGATCTGGTCGAACGCCACGCCTTCAATGGTCTTGGCGCCCTTGGTGATCGTGTACTTCATCTGGTCGGCGGGCATACCGAACGCGGCCATCAGGTCGTCCTGGCCTTCCATCAGCTTGAAATACGCGGCCTTCATGGCGGCGGCGTCGCCGGTATAAACGTTGATCGCCTGCAGCAGCGCCGCCTGGCCCACTTCACCCTGCGGGGCGAACAGACCAACCGACTGGCCCTTGACGGCCTTCACATAATCCATGAAGTCGCCATACATGTTGCTGATGGCATCGGCTTCTTTGCCGCCGGTTTTCTTCAGCTCGGCGATGACCGGTGCGATTACGTCATCGATGACTTTGGCGGTAAGCGCCGGATCGCCCTCATATCCGCCGAACATCAGATACTTGCCGGCCGGCAACCCGGCGGTGAACGACTGGGTGGAGTTCTTCGACCCTGCGGCGATATCGCCGAGGTAGCTGCCTTGCGTGAACTCGGCAACCACCGAGATGTTCAAACCTTCGGGTACGAAATTGATGGCAATCGTCGAGGCTTCGGCGTCGCGCAGGAAGGTGTCGGCGACATCAAGCAGGCGATCAACCGCCAGCTTGATCGTCGGCCCGAACTTGGCCAACTCCGCTTCTTTGCCCAGTTCTTCTTCAATGTTCTTGTTGATTTCGCCTCGGCCTTCGGCCAGCAGCGGCTGCAACTTGGCACGGATCGTTTTGAAGTTGGCGAGGAACACCATGTCCTTGCCGAGTTCTTTGGCGCTCACGCCGTTAACCTTCATGCCGGTGGGCTTCATGCCGACGATCTGCTTGTTTTGCGACACGGCGGCGTGCTCGCCCCACTGTGCGGCAAACAGTGCCTCGGGCGTGCCCGCCGGTGTGAATTCGGAAATCAAGCCTTCGGTCTTGGCATCGGCAAAGTTGCCGATGAACGCCGCGTAGTCCGACACCGGAATCAGCACGACGAACGACTTATCGGGGTCGCCGCCGGTGATCGCCGGGTCGATGTACGCAAAGGCCAGGTCGCCGGTATCGTTCGTGCCGGCCTTGATGCCTCCCTGCTCGCGGATGAAGCCGAGCGGGTCGGAAAGAGGCGGCGCGAACGCGGCCACGCCGAGGTCGGTGGAGAACTTGGCGAGCTTGTCGCTGGTGGCCTTGATGCTGGTTACCTTGATGACAAACAACGACTCGCCGGGAACCTGATCGAGCACGCCGGCCCGAGTCATGCTCACCGTGACGAGCATTGCCATTGCGAAGGTGGCGACGGCCATGCGGGAATTTCGAAACATTTCGTGCTCCTTGTAGACTATAATTTTTCAACGACTTCTGGTTCCCAATATACCGGGTGAAAATCTAACCCAGCATAAAGGGCCGGAAACCTAACACAAACCGCGACCGGGGTAAAGCCGACCGGCAAAGCGCGGTCGGATTGGGCATTCGGGCGCAATCATCTTGACGATCGCGCGGGATTATGGCGAACCTTATTCGTGGCAGATGATAGTATATTTCCTGAGATTCATGCAACTGCCGGTTTTGCCAACTTCGCCTTTGCCGCAAGTGTCGACGCCACCGGCGTTTGACACCGGCCCTCGGTCGATCGCCGCGGTGCAGGTTTTGCGCATCAGCGTCACCGACCGCTGCAACTTCCGCTGCGTCTACTGCATGCCCGAAGAGGGCGTGCGCTGGTTGCCCAAGGACGACATCCTCACGTTTGAAGAAATCGCCGACGTGGTTCGTGCCGCGATCGATATCCACGGCATCCGCCGATTCAAACTCACCGGCGGCGAGCCGACGGTTAGACACGGCATCGTCGATTTGGTTGGTAAACTCGGGCGAATCCCCGGCGTGCAAGACCTGTCGCTCACCACCAACGGCTTCTGCCTTGGCGACTTGGCCGAACCGCTGAAGCAGGCGGGGCTCGATCGTGTGACGATCAGCATGGACAGCCTCAACCCCGACAAGTTCCGCAGGATCACCCGCACCGGCGACTTATCAACAGTGATGCGCGGCCTGCGCCGCGCGATCGATGCCGGTTTTGAAAATGTGAAGATCAATTGCGTCGCCATGCGCGGCACGAACGACGACGAGTTTGCCGATTTCGCGCAGCTGTCGGTTGACTTGCCCATCACCGTGCGGTTCATCGAGTACATGCCCCTGGGTGATGCGGCACTGATGCACAACACTGCGCCAAAGCCGATTCTGAGTGAAACGAAGAGTCGGATCGCAGACGACGAAACCGGCCCGGCCGGAGGTTGCGGCGCGCAGGACCGAGGCGCCGATGCCTTCATCCCCGAACCCGAAATCCGCGCCGCCATCGAAGCGCGTCATGGCGACCTCGTCCCGATCAACCGAACGGCTGAGGCGGGTGTGGGGCCGGCGATTCCCTATCGCATCGGCAAAGACAACCCGAAGGGCAAACTCGGCTTCATCAGCGCCATGTCAGCGCCGTTTTGTTCGACGTGTAACCGGCTGCGCCTGACCGCCAACGGCATCCTGCGGTCGTGCCTGTTCGAAGGCGGCGAGGTCGACTTGAAACCCGTCATTCGCGGGCCACAATTAGCCCCCCCGATCGGCGATCGCGCCGCCGCGATCGCCCATGCCATGACCGAATGCGTGCGCCTCAAACCCGAAGTCCACTCCCGCCGGGGAAACGAGCAGATGAGTCGGATCGGGGGCTAGCTTCGCACGCCTGATTGTCATGGCCAAACCCCGCAACGATTTTATCGACCGCCTGCAATACGCCGGCCTGCGTATCGTCACCATGTGCCTGCACTGCTGGCCGGTGGAACTGTGCCTTGATGTGGCCAAGGTACTGGGCAACATCATGTACATCGTCGACCGCCGCCACCGCAAGCGGGCGATGGGCAACCTGCGGCGCAGCTTTCCGCACAAGCCCGACGCCGAACTGCGCACCCTTGCTCGGCGGAGCATGCAGCAACTGTTCATGCTGTTTGTTGAGACGCTGTTCACCACGCGGCTGATTCGCATCGACACCGTTGCGAAGCATGTGAAGCTCGCCCAACTCGGGACGACGCTCAAGTTGCTCCTGGAACAGAACCAGGGCGTGATCATGCTCACCGGGCACTACGGCGCGTGGGAGGTGCTCGGCTACGCACTGGCTACGCTCGGCTTTGAGACGACCAGCGTGGCACGCCCCTTAGATAACCCGTACGTCAATGAATACCTGCTGGGCGTGCGCGAGCGCATGGGACAGAAGATCATTGATAAGAAGGGCGCGACGGCGATCGTCGTTCCGTTGCTGGAGCGAAACGGCGCGGTCGGCTTCATCGCCGACCAGAACGCGGGCACCAAAGGTATGTTCGTCGACTTTTTCGGGCGCAAGGCCAGCACGTATAAGTCGATCGGCCTGCTGGCGATGGAGTACAACGTGCCCGTGATCATCGGCTACGCGCGACGCAAGCAGGACAAGTTCGAGTTCGACCTGGGCGTGCAGGACATCATCTGGCCGAAGGATTGGCAGCAACAGGACGACCCGCTTCGGTATATCACGCAGCGCTACACCAAAGCCATCGAAGACTTTACCGCCGCCGACCCCGGGCAGTACCTGTGGGTGCACCGCCGGTGGAAGACGCGGCCCAAGGGTGAGGCGCCCGAGCAGTTTGATTGACAACGTGGCACGGGTTCGCGATCCATACCACTCTCACACCTCCAATAACTTTCGATATTGCGGCAGCACGACGTCCCACGAGAACCGCTCGCGCACCGTTTGAAGACCGTTGGTAATGAGCCTGGTCCGCAACGACACGTCATCACGCACTTCGAGGAATGCCTCGTAGTAGCCGTCTGCCTCGGACGCACCGCCGATGGGGTTGCCGTAATCCTCGCGCCGAACGAGCACGCCATTTTCCATGTGCGTGATCACTTCGAGCACCCCGCCTGCGCCACAGGCGATCACCGGCACGCCCGCGGTCATTGCTTCGATGAGTACCAGCCCGAAGCCTTCGACCGCCGAAGGCAGCATGAGGCAGTCGATCTGCCGCAATGCGTCGGGAGGGCCGGCGACCGTGCCGTGAAATACGATCCGCCCGCGCGTTGCGGTTGCCCGCGCTGCTGCTTCAAGCGACGCCCGCGCGGGGCCGTCACCGAAGTAGTGGAGTTCGACGGTTTCGTCCACCCGCCGCATCATCCCCAGAAGCAGCCCCGGGCGCTTAGCTGGGTCGAGCCGGCCGATGTAACCGATTCTCTTCACCGGCCCGGCGAACACGCGCGTCTGTTCGTACGATGCCGGATCGACCGCGTTCGGGATGACCACGCATTTCTCCGCCGGCACACCCGATCGCTCTCCCGCCACGCGCACAATGGCGTGCGACGGCATGACGATTTTCCCGGCACAACCCTGCACCATCCCCTGCAAACGCCAATGCCACGCCGGCTTCGCTTGAACGGTCTGAATCGACTGAATCCCCAACACGCTGGGGCAGAGCCTAAGCGCCGCCGCGGCTACGGCGTTGGCATGCAACAGAAAGCTCAGCAAGGTTTCAATCCGATGTTCGCGGACGAGTTCGCGCACCCTTCGAACGGTTCGCGGCAGGTGCCACACGCGCGCCGCATCGAGCGCTGTCACCGTCATGCCGGCGTCCCGCAACGGATTCGCCACCGGTCCCCACTTCTTCAGGCACGCTACTTCCACATGCGCGAACGGCTGCAGACGAATCGCCAGCTCGCGCACGACCGTCGGCGTGCCGCCGATTTGCAGGTCGGTGATGAGTAGGAGGATTCGCCGGCGCGTCACGACGGGTCATTTAACCACAGATGCACACGGATGAACACGCCCGTCCGGCGTACCGTTCGGGGTGACAGTTTGTTTGTCATCCCGAAGTTCGCGCAGACTTTTCCACGAGCAAATGGAATAACTTCAGATGGTCCGAATTATCCGTCATCCGTTCCGGGTGCCACTGCACGCCGAGGAAGAGTGGGAACGTGGGGTCTTCAATGCCTTCGATCACGCCGTCGGGGGCGGTGGCGATGATCTGCAATCCCCGGCCCGCGGTTCGGATGGATTGTTTGTGGCTGGTGTTCACCGTCACGGACGTTTTGCCCAGGGTTTTGGCGATGAGCGAGTCGGCGGCGAGCAGCACGTCATGCCGGCCGGCCCATTTGCGGTTGAGGTTGCGATGCTCGATCTGCGTGGCGATGTCAGGAATGAACTGGTGCATCGCCCCGCCGCGGTGAAGGTTCATCAGTTGGCTGCCGAGGCAGATGCCCAGCACGGGCATGCGCCGGCGTTCCACTTCAGCGATCAAGGCCCGCTCGAACTTTTCGCGAAGCGGATCGACCGGCACCGCATGCGCGTGCCACGGTTCGCCATACGCCGAGGGATCGAGGTCGTTTCCGCCGGAGAAGACCATGCCGTCGAGACGATTGAGATACGCATCGACCAGCGACAAGTCGGCGCGGTACGGCAGCATGACCGGCAACCCGCCGGCTCTTTCCACGCTGGCCGCGTAGCC
>CAZXLA010000186.1:0-7374 GCA_964641895.1 uncultured Tepidisphaeraceae bacterium | reverse complement strand
CAGCCCGCGAGCCGGCGTGCCGATCGTTAACCCCGGCGGCGGGCTGATCGGCGACAGCTTTTAAGCGCGTCGCGCCGCTAGCGGCGAGTTTAGCGCCCTGACCGTTTTCGGCCAGGCCGAGGATTTCGTACGCGCAGATTTCACTGATGCTGAAGCAGTCGTGGACGTCCAGGCCCTGCGCGTCGGTGATCCCGCAGCCGGCCTGCGTGAACGCAAGCTTGGCCGCTTTTCGGGCGACGGCAAACACGGGCGCGTCCTTCCGGTCGATCGGGAGATAATCCGTTGAGTTGCCGTACCCCAGCAGCTTGATGGCGGACTTTTTGGTCTTGCCGAGTTTGCCCAGCATCTTCCCGCTCACCAGTAAAACGGCGGCGGCGCCGTCGGTGATTTGGCTGCAGTCGCATAATTTCAGCATGCCGGCGATCGTCGGATTTTTATCGCTGATCGCGCACGCCTGCTCATCGCTCACACCGGCGTCGCGCATCTGGGCCAGCGGGTTGAGCGTCGCGTGCATGCGATTTTTCGCGGCGACGGCGGCCAGTTCTTTTTCGGTCAGGCCGTATTTTTCCTGGTACACGCTCGCCACGTAACCGAAGAGCGAGGGAAACGTGAGCTCGCCATACTTCGGCCGCTCGGTGGCATACTCGCCGGCGCTGGCCAGCACGTCGCCCACTTCGTTGGGCGGCATGGTTTTTTGTTGCTCGGCGCCCACAACCAGCACGGCATCATAAATCCCGCCGATCACCTGATGAAACGCCGCCACCATCGCTACGCTTCCACTGGCGCACGCGGCCTCGGCGTGAAACGTGGGGATGCCGCGCAGGGTTTCGTCGATCTCGGTGAGATACGCGCCCAGGTGCAGTTGTTTCGTCAACCGCCCGGCGGCAAAGTTGCCGACGACGCCGGATTGGACGATCGACGGATCAACCCCCGCATCATCGATGGCCGCCCGTCCGGCTTCGATGATGACATCGCGAAGGGCTTTACCTTCTTTTTTAAGGTTCCGCTTAAAGTCGGTTCGACCGACACCGATTGCGTAAACAGTTTCAGGCACGAATCACCTCCGAGATACTCTTGTTAGCCGCGGATGAACGCAGATGGACGCAGATCAGAAATGGATTGCCGTCGCGCGAAACACAATTCATCTCAATTTTAGTGACGGCT
Organism: uncultured Tepidisphaeraceae bacterium; assembly: GCA_964641895.1. Classification (GTDB taxonomy): domain Bacteria; phylum Planctomycetota; class Phycisphaerae; order Tepidisphaerales; family Tepidisphaeraceae; genus UBA2421. The sequence continues at coordinate 6,210 of CAZXLA010000186.1, read as the reverse complement.
GGTAAGGCCTCAGGCTCATTAAAAAGTCGAGACTCATTGGTGGCAAAACAGTAATTGCATTGATCTGCGTTTATCTGCGTTGATCTGCGGCTAAACTGATCCGCATGGACGAACTGAACTTTACCGGGAAAACCGCGCTTATCACCGGCGCGTCGCGCGGCATCGGCGCTGCGATCGCTCAAGCATTTGCGGCCCGCGGGGCGCGCTGTGTTCTGAATGATCTTAGCGCGCCAACGGATGCCGCGGCGAAATGTGCGGGTTCTGTTGCGATCGCCGCCGACGTTGCGAACTTCGATGCCGTCGCGGCCATGGCGGCGCAGATCAAAGCGGAGTTCGGCGGGCTGGACATCATCGTCAACAACGCGGGCATTTTGCGTGAGAAGTCGATTAAGAAGATGGAACTGGCTGATTTTGAGGCCACGCTCAGGATCAACCTGGGCGGGCCGTTTAATGTTCTTCGGGCTTGTCAGGAATTGCTGCGCGAAGGCGCAAGCGTGGTCAATATGGCTTCGGTGGCGGGGACGCTGGGGTTCTTTGGTCAGGCGGCTTACGCGCCGAGCAAAGCGGGCGTGATGGCACTGACCAAAGTGGCGGCGCGGGAGTTCGCCCGGCAGAAAGTACGCGTGAACGCCATCGCGCCCGGCGTGATCGCGACCGAAATGACCGCGGGGATGAAAGACGAAGTTGCCGCGGGGTTCATCGCCCAAACGCCGCTGGGCCGGCTCGGGACGACGGATGATATTGTCGGGGTCGCGCTGTTCTTGTGCAGCCCGCTGGCCGGTTACATTACCGGGCAGGTGATTCATGTGAACGGCGGGTTTTATATGGGCGGGGGTTAAATCAGTTAAATCCGAATGACGAAGCCAGAAATCCGAATCAAATCCGAATGACGAAATCTGAATGACGAGTGGCGATATCATTTGACAATTCTGCAGTGGGGCAGACATTCCTGTCTGCCACGGCATTCCATGCCGTTGGAAATATGTTATCGCGTGGAACGCGATTGCAGACAGGAATGTCTGCACCACCGGAGACTCTGTTTGAGGTTGCGCCATTAGTATTTCGTCATTCGGGTTTCGGATTTGATTCGGATTTCTGATTTCGTCATTCTGGCTTTTCCAAACGCGCCATTTGCCAAAGAAACGCCGAAGGGTTCAACCGATCCCCATGTTCTGCCGCCAGTGCCTGCAGTTTGCTGGTGATGATCGACACGCCGGTGTCGAGCACGTAGCGGCAGATGCCCCCGCGGTAGCCGGCCATGCCCAGGCCGGTGATGCACGCGAGATCGATGGCATCGATCGAGTCGGTCACATTCTCTTCAAGTACGCGGGCGGCTTCGTTGGCCATCGGTAGAAGACAACGATCCTGAATCGCGCCATCCTCCATCGATAGAGATGCCCCGCTCAACATCGCAATGAGCTCCGCGTGCGCTTGCGGTTTCGCGGAACGATCATCGCTGTATCTGTAAAAACCGATTTTTGTTTTGCGACCAAGCCACTTGTTCTCGACGGCCGTCAGAATCGCGCCGGGCGTTTCCACGCGATCCCCAAGGTGTTCGCGTAGGGCTTTGAAAATGCCGACGATCACATCGAGCCCGATCTGATCGAGCAATTCGAACGGCCCCATCGGCATGCCCCACTGCTTCACGGCCAAATCGATCGATTCGATGCTTACGCCTTGTTCCGCCAGCCGCATCGATTCGCTGAGGTACGGCATGAGAATGCGGTTGACGATGAACCCCGGCGCGTCGTTGCAGACGATCGGCGTCTTGCCCAGTTGCGTCGCCACCGCGACCGCCGTGGCCACCGCGTCGGCGGAGGCGCACGGATGGCGCACCACTTCCACCAGCGGCATTTTCGCAACCGGGTTGAAGAAGTGAATGCCGACGACACGCGACGAATCGCTCACGACGTTGCTGATCTTGCCGATGCTCAGGCTGCTGGTGTTGCTGGCGAGAATCGCATCGGGCTTGGCGACTTTTTCGAGCTGCTGGAAAAGCGACTCCTTCGCATCGAAGTCTTCGACAATCGCTTCGATGATTAAATCGGCGTCTCTAACGTCGTCGAGGTTGCTGCTGATGCGATGGCGGTCGGTGGGCAATCCATCTTTCTCTAGAGCCGATTTGATTCGCGACGCCGCGAGTGGGGCGATGGATTCTGACTCGATGCAGATGACGGAGATTTTGGATTTCACGAACGCGTGGACAATCCCCCCGCCCATCATTCCGCCGCCGATGACGGCGACTTTTTTTACTTCCTTTGGCGTTCCACCGGTGGCTTTGGCGGCGTCTTTTTTGGCGCTTTGGCGCAGGAAGAACAGGCGTAATAAATTACGGCCTGCCGGTGTGTTGCGCAATTCAATCAACCCGCGCCGTTCGGCGGCGTAGCCTGCCTCGGCGCCATGCTCAACTGTTGCGCGAATGATTTCGATGATCCGAGACGGCGCAGGGTTCTCTTTCCCCCTCCCAGTACTCTGAGAGGGGGAAAGGGGGAGGGTCTGTGGGCTGATGATACTTTTCGCGCGCGAGCCCTCCCCCTGGCTCCCTCCCGGCGTACCAGGAGAGTGAAGTAATGCACGGGCCGCGTCAATCATATTTTCGCGAGGCGCGACCGCATCGATCAGGCCAATCTTCAACGCCTCCGCCGGCGGGAGTGGTCTGCCGGTGGTGGCGAGTGCGATGGCTTTCTCCGCGCCGATCAGCAGCGTTGAACGAACCGTTCCTCCCCATCCCGGACAAATCCCGAGTTGCACTTCCGGAAGGCCCAACTTCACGGTCGGATCATCGGCTGCGATGCTGTATTTGCAGGCGAGTGCAACTTCCAGCCCGCCGCCTAGCGCGTCGCCGTTGAGGATGGCCACGGTGGGAAACGGGAGTTTCTCAAGACGAGTCAGAATGCGTTGCCCGTCGGCGAGATATTGATCCAGTTCGGCATCGGTCATCGCCCGCAGTTCGAACAGATCAGCCCCGGCGATGAAGACTTTCGGTTTAGCAGAAACGATCAGCAGGCCCGCCGGCTGGTCGGCTTCGGCTTGAGTAAGCGCGTCATCCAACTCGGCCCACATTTGCCTGCTTAGCGTGTTGACGCTTTTGCCCGGCATATCGAGCGTGAGCGTGGCGAGACGGGAATCGTCGCGGCTGTACCGCACGCAGGTGGACATCGAAAACAATCCTCGTCGAAGAAGCCCGAAACGAGCCGCGACCGTCAGGGAGTGGACTCCTCCGCGTGCTTACGCGTGCGGCTCGTTGAATGTTATTCCGGCAATTCTATTTTACAAGACGCGATTTCTAGTATATTGGAAACGCATGAGTTGCCCCGGCGAAGATAAGACCGCCAAATCCGTGAACGGCGTCGCTCACGACGACGGTGAATCCACCGCGCGCCGGGGGCGCGATGCAGCGCCAGTTCAGTTGGATAACATCGCCGGCCACCTGTGCGACCGCGTACGGCAATTGCGAAAGAAGAAAGGCTGGACGCTCGAACAGCTCTCCGCCGCCTGCGGGGTGAGCCGGTCGATGCTCAGCCAGATCGAGCGCAACGAAGCCAACCCGACATTGGCCGTCGCTTATCGCATTGCTCAATCGTTTGGAATGAGCCTGGGCAACTTAGTTGATATTCCTGATGCGACCACTGCGATTGATATCGTGCGGAGTGATGATCGCACCTATCATTATCGCAGCGGGAAAGATGTGAAGATCAGAACGCTTTCCCCGCCGCACGTGGAGACCGATGTGGAATTTTATGAGGTGTCGCTTCGACCCGGCGCGAAACTAAAAAGCGCCCCCCACTTCGGCGGGGTGCGCGAGTTTCTGACGGTGGAAAACGGCATGGTCAAAGTCATCGCCAACACCGACGAAGCTGTTTTGAACCAGGGCGACAGCGCCCATTACCCCGCCGACGTGCCGCACGCGATTGAAAATATTGGCAAGACCGAGGCGACGGTGGTGTTGGTGGAGATTTATCGGGGGAAGGCGTAGCAGGTAGCATGGGTTTCCAACCCATGTCTTTCATTGGAATGCAAAAGACGGGTTAGAAACCCGTGCTACGGAGAAAGTCATGTCCGTCACAGCCGTCTCATTAGAAGCCAAAAAAAGCAGCCGTGGCGATAACCCGCTGGGCGTTACCGGCATCGATCATGTTGAATTTTACGTCAACGATGCCGAGGAGTGGGCCAAGTATCACGAATATCGCCTGGGCATGCGCCGGCGTGCCAAAGCCGATCCGGGCAGCGGCGCCGAGGGTCGCAAGGCGGTCATTGTCGGGCAAGGGCGGATCAACTTTCTCTTCGCCGAGGCCGCGGGCGATGATGCCTCGGCCGCCGCAATTAAAGAGCACGTCGCGAAGCACGGCAATGGCGTGAAAGACATGGCGTTTCGTGTACGCGATGTAAGCAAAGCCATCGAACACGCGCGCAGCGAAGGGTGCAAGATCGTCCGCGAGCCGCAAGACAACGGCAGTTTTATCGGCGGAACGATCGCGGCGTTTGGCGATACCACGCATACATTTCTTCAACGCAAAAATCACGATTCGTTCGCACCCGGTTACGTCAACGTGGCCGGCGGGATTGAGGAAGATGAAATCCAACTGATGTGCATCGATCACATGGTGGTCAATGTCGAACACATGAACGAGTGGTGCGACTGGTACTCCCGCGTTTTCGGTTTTGAAGAGGCGCGGCATTTCGATATCAACACCGGCCGCAGCGCGCTGATGAGCAAGGTGATGGGCGCCAGCGAAGGGTATATTAAGATTCCCATCAACGAGCCGAGCAGCAAGAACAGCCAGATTCAGGAATATTTAGACGAATACCGCGGGCCGGGCATTCAGCATATCGCGCTGCTCACGCCCAACATCATCTCGGCCATTCATGAGATGCGCAACCGCGGGATGGATTTTCTGGAAGTGCCTGATACCTATTACGACACCGTTCCCGCCCGCGTCGGCGAGATCAAAGAAAGCCTGGAAGACCTGAAGCGATTAAAGATCCTCGTCGACCGCGACCGCGCCGACGGCTATCTACTGCAACTCTTCAGCAAACCACTGTTCGACCGGCCGACGCTGTTTTATGAAATCATCCAGCGCCGCGGAAATTCCGATGGGTTTGGCGAAGGAAACTTCACCGCGCTGTTTGAAGCCATCGAACGCGAGCAGCAAAAACGCGGACGTCTGTGATGTTTATTACGTCAAGCTGATAGAAAGCCCCGGCCGAACACCGGGGCTTTTCCTTGCGTAAGGTTGACAGCAGGAAAGTTGGAGGCACGATACAGCGTGAACCTCGCGAAGGGATCGGAGTTGTCAGGGTATGCGCTTAGCCACCGTGTTCGATCTTGAAGCCAACGAGGCGCGCCCGATCTTCGAATTGCCCGACGGGCAGCGCGTTCCACTTCGCGAACTCTTCCGTTCCGGCTCCGAAGATTTCGACCGCCTGCCGATCTTCTTTTCCGACCTCGCCGCCACCGTTCAACATTTAGACGATGTGCTGGATGCCGCCCGCGATTGGGCGCGGGTTCGGGCCGATTTAACCGGCGACGCTCGCAACCTGCCCACCCGCCGTTCAAAGTTTCTTCCCCCCGTTCCGGCCCCGCGGAATTTTCGCGACTATCACGCGTTCGAGGCCCACGTGCGCGGCATGCGCGCGCGCATGGGCATGGAATCAGAGATGCCGGCGGCGTGGTACGATCAGCCGTCGTTCTATTTCAGCAACGCCGGCGCACTGGTAGGCCACGACACGCCGGTGTACGGCCCGGCCGGCAGCAATCAATTGGATTTTGAACTGGAACTGGGTTTGGTCATCGGCCGCGGCGGGCGGGATATTGCCGCCAAAGACGCGTGGAATCACGTCGCCGGCTTCACCATCATCAACGACTTTTCCGCCCGCGACATGCAGGCCGCCGAGATGAGCCTGGGCTTCGGCCCCGGCAAAGGCAAAGACTTCGCCACCGCCGTCGGGCCATATCTGGTCACGCTGGATCAGATGAGAGACCGCATCGACGACGCCGGCCGCATCCACCTGAGCATGGCCGCGAAAATCAACGGCAAAGAAGTCTGCCGCGGGAACGCCGCCGCCGATCGCGCCTGAGCCGAGCAAATCGCCGGGGAACAGTTCGGCGTCGCGACTGGCGTGTTCGATGATCTGCGGCCAGGTGAAGTGCATGGCGGCGGCGGGTGCATCCTCGAAATCGGCGTCGATGCCGTCGGCGGTTGGCTGAAG
>CAZXLA010000185.1:0-7415 GCA_964641895.1 uncultured Tepidisphaeraceae bacterium | reverse complement strand
CGACAATCTGCTCTTCGGTAAATCGCTTCTTCATCGCTCGGCCCTCTCAGGGCAGCGATTCTATACTTCCGCAGTGGGACAATTTAGGCGAGCAGGACAAATCGCCCAACGCCGAGGCCGTCGCCGGCGGATTTGCGGCGGCGGAATTCGTCGACGAGAAAGTTCGCCAACGATGTAAGCAGAAGCAGATTGGCGTGCAATGCCGGGATATATCGCCTTTACAACTGTTCGAGTGGCTGCCGCATGTCGTGCGCATGATCTTTCCCGGCGCGGGCAACCATCGTCCACGGCGAGAGCGGAAACTCGCCTGGGTTCTCGACCGCGTTGGCGGCGGGGTCGGCGGCGGAGTTTTTGGGGGGCTGCGGTTCCATCGGCGTTGCCTGGGCGCCGATCTGACAAATGCGTCAAACCGCCGGCTCGTACGGCGCGGGGGCGGTCTTTACCGTGACATCCACGGTCGCGGGATTCGATTTGAGATAATTCAGCAGCGCCGGTCGGCCGATGCGGCGGAGGAAAGCGCCTAAGTCGGGGTCGGTGGCTTGACGGTCGCGCTTGAAATAGTCGAACAGCGCCGCGGTGACGGTCACCACCATTGCGCGCGGGACTTGGCGCAGATAGAGCGCGCCGTCGACGTTCAACGGCAGTCCTTGATGCCGGCCGTCCTCACTGCCGCCGATTTTCAGCATGTACATGTCCGGGCCTTGTCCCACCCAGCCGATGCTTTTGGTGGCGGGGCGAAAACACTGGCGTTCGCAGCCGGTGATGCCGATGCTTTCGGCCAAATCGCCGTAGCCCAAATCTTCAAGTTGATCGAGCAGTTCGGGGATGAACCGTTCGCTTTCGGTGTAACTCAAACGGCATGTGGGCAACCCGACGCACGCGCCACTCAGCACGCGCAGCGTGGAATAGGGCCTAGCGCGTCGCGTTCCATAACCGAACGATTTTGCAAACTCTTCCAGTTCCGTTCGCACAACCGGAGCGACGTTGACATACAGCAGATCCTGATTGGCGGTGATCATGGTTTCGACATCGAAGCGATCCATGATGCCGCGCGCCATCGACTTGAGCCGCTCGTCGCCGCGATCGATTAGCCGGCCGGATTCGATGAACAATCCTAATGCGCCCTTGCCGTTGGGCAGATTCTCCCAGCCGTGGTGCATCTTCCGCGGGCCGGGGTCGAGCGATTCATCCGGCGCTTCAAACGATGCGCCCATCGCCCGCACCTGTGCCTGATACCACGGAATACCCTGGGCGTTTACGACGTACTTCAGGCGCGCCCAGTGGCGGTTCTTGCGATCGCCCCATTCCTGATGCACTTTGACGATCGCATCCATGCCGCTCTGCAAAGCTTGCGGCGTGAAGATGCCAAACGGTTTGCCCAACGCGCAGAACGTGGCCTTGCCGACCTTCTCCCCCTGCCCGCCGCCGATGAATACCTGCCAGGCGACGGTTTTGCCGTTTTCGATGATCGGCGCGGCGCCCAGATCATTGGTGCGCATTTCGACGCAGTTGTCGCGTTCGATTTCGCCGGTGAGTGGATTGCGGTGGGCGGTGGAGAAGCCGATCTTGAATTTGCGATTCAGAAGATTCGGTGCGTACGCAAATCGTTCGCCGCTGGCTTCCTGCTCGACGCGATTCATCGAGGTATCGATTTCAAACACCTGAATGTGAGGCGTGGCATCGAGTTGAAAGTAGCGGGCCGTGTCGACCGCGATGTCGTAGGCGTTGCATACATCGCTGAACTTGCTCAGCGGGCAGGCCATCACGTTTCGCGTGTTGTCGCCGCAGCCGTTGAGGGTGTAGAATCCGGTGGCGGCGATGGTGCGCACGACGTCGACGAGCTGCGCTTTTTTGATCCAGTGAAACTGAATGTTCTGCCGCGTGGTCAGCCGAATCGAAGGCCGGCCTTCATCGTCTGCGGTGACGCGGGTTGAAAGGTCGTCGATGATCCGCCACTGCTCCCGATTAAACGCACCGCCGCCGGGCACGGTGATGCGGATCATGTACATCCAGTCTTTTTCTTTGCCGGTTTTGGCGCGATTATATTCGAGGTAGATGCCGTGGCTTTTGGCTAATGCCTCGGTGTCATGCTGAACATCGCCCCTGGATTCGTCTCGAAAGTCTTCGAAAAGGTTTCCGCGGATGCCCTGGGCAAGTTTGATCTTCTCGTTCTCGTTGAATTGGTCTTCCGGCGTGTGCAACAGTGGCGCAGGGACGCCTCTGTCGGACTTTAAGGGAGATGGATTGGGAGTGGAAGACATCTGGTGCGTTGACCCATGCTTTAAATTCTTTACATTCAATGACGAAATCAGAAACCCGAATCAAATCCGAAACACGAAATCCGATTTGAGGATTTCGATCAACTCGATGTGAACCACGAAGCTCACTAAGAACGCCAATCTCTCCTCGGAAAAACAGATGATTTCTTCGTGCCCTTGGTGAGCTTCGTGTTTAATCAAAGGTCTCAATTCGTCATTCGACATTGATCGACATTGATTAAGATTTCTCGTTTCGTCATTCGGCTTTTCCCGTCCTCATATATGCAAACCGCACTCGGTTTTGGTGAAACCGGCCCATCGGCCCGATCGCTCGTCGCCATCCAACGATTTCTTCGTGCAGGTTTTGCAACCAAGGCTGTTGTATCCCTCGGCCAGCAGCGGATTGTACGGCAGCACATGCTTGTGAACGTACAGCCAGACATCATCGCTCGTCCACCCGGCCAGCGGGCTGATCTTCACCAGTTTGTGCTTGTCGTTCCATGCCAATACCGGCGTGGCGGCGCGGGCGGCGGTCTGATCGCGGCGGATGGCGGTCATCCACGCGCGGTAACCCTGCAATGCCTCGGCCAACGGCTCGACTTTTCGCATCTGGCAGCAGCGGTCGGGCTGCCGCTCCCAAAGCGTTTCACCAAATTCCGCTGCTTGCTCGTCCATGGTTCTCTTGGGGCGAATGCGCTGCACGGTAATGCCGTAATGTTTTTCCACTTCTTCAACCGTGCGATAGGTCTGGTCAAACAGCACGCCGGTATCGATGAGCAGGACGGGGGTTTGCGGCGCGTGTTTGATGGCGAGGTCAAGCAGCACCATCCCCGCCGCCCCGCCGAATGAGGCGGTGAGTGCGAGCTTGTCGCCAAATAGCTCCCCCGCGCGGTTGACAATCTGCTCCGCCAAGGGCGATTCCCAAGCCGCCGCGTGTTCGGTGGCGAAGGCGCGGCCTTCTATAACATCAATATTATCAACTACTTGCATAAAATTAGCCGGTTTTCTCTTCAGCTAATGATTAGTGAACGACGGATGAAAGTCAATTATACTATGTGTTAATAGTGTTATTTGTTCGCCGCCCGGTCGAGGACAAGGGCGTACGACTTGGGCGGAGAGTATCGTGCAAAAGCGAGTTGCGAAGTCTGGCTGCAGAAGGCACTACTTGGCCTGAGAGCCAAGTCGTGGCACCCCGAGCCCTGGTTTGTCGATCGACCGTCGGCGGCGACTATTTTCCCGTAAACATCCGGAACAGCTTTTTCACCGGATCATAGTAACGATCCACCACGCGCTCTTTAAGCGGGATGATGGCGTTGTCGGTGATTGTGATATTTTCTGGGCACACCTTTGTGCAGCATTTTGTGATATTGCAGTAGCCGATGCCTTGCGATTTCTTCAGTTCCGGCAGCCGGTCTTCGATATCCAGCGGGTGCATTTCCAGCGCGGCGGTGTAGACGAAGTAACGCGGGCCGATGAATTCTTCGTGCTTGTGGTGATCGCGCAACACGTGGCAGACGTCCTGGCACAAGAAGCACTCGATGCACTTGCGGAATTCCTGCACGCGGTCGATATCTTTCTGGGCTATGGTCCAAGTGCCGTCGGCGTTGTCGGGTTTGCGCGGCTTGAACTGCTTGATCTGTTTTTTTACCCGGTAGTTCCACGAAACATCGGTCACCAGATCGCGAATGAGCGGAAACGCTTTCATCGGTTCGACGGTCACGGGCATGTCGAGATTGAGAGTGTTCAATCGCGTCATGCACATCAGCCGCGGCATGCCGTTGACCTCCGCCGAGCACGAGCCGCACTTGCCGGCCTTGCAATTCCAGCGGCAGGCCAGGTCGCCGGCCTGTTCGGCCTGGATGCTGTGAACGGCGTCGAGCACCACCATGCCTTCGGAAACTTCCGTCGAATAATCGACAAACTTTCCATCGGATGCGTTGCCGCGCCAGATTCTGAAAATCGCCTGGGCCATGGTTACTTCATCTCCTCGATCAAGGCCTTCAGTTCCGCCGGCATGGGTTTGATGGGCGTTCGGCGGAGTTGCATTCTTCCGTCGTCTCCCTTGTACGTGGCGATGTTAAACGTGCCGAACTCGGCGACCTTGTCAGGATAATCGTCACGAAAATGTCCGCCGCGGCTCTCTTTGCGTTCGAGGGCCGATTTGGTGATGGCTTCGGAAACGGTCAGCAGGTGTTTCAAATCGAGTGCCGTATGCCAACCGGGATTAAAATCGCGATTGGCGCCGACGCCGACTTTGCCGGCGCGGTCCCACAGTTTGCCAAGTTCGTCCATCACCTGTTGCATTTCGGTTTCGGTTCGAACGATGCCCACAGAATTCTGCATCAGGTCTTGCAGATTGTACTCGACCTCATAGGGGTTGCCCGCCGAGGGGCCACGTGTGAAGGGTTCGAGCGCCGCGTTGGCGACGGCGTCGACCTGATCGTTGTTGATGCTCCCGAGTGAATTCTCTTTCGCGTAAATCGCCGCGTACTCGCCGGCGCGCTTGCCGAACACCAGCAGATCGGAAAGCGAATTCCCGCCGAGGCGATTGGCACCATTGATGCCCGAAGCGCACTCGCCGGCGGCGAACAGGCCCGGGACGGTGGACATCTGCGTATCGGCATCGACATAAATGCCGCCCATGACGTAATGCGTCGTCGGGCCGACTTCCATCGGCTCGGCGGTGATATCGAGATCGGCCAGTTGCTTGAACTGATGGTACATGCTCGGCAGCTTTTTCTTGATGTGCTCTCCGGCGTTGGAAAGCCGCTGCTTGATCCAGGAAATATCCAGAAACACGCCGCCGTGCGGACTGCCCCGGCCGGCTTTTACTTCGCGCATGATGCACCGCGCGATGTGATCGCGCGTCAGCAGTTCCGGCGGGCGGCGGGCGTTCTTGTCGCCTTGCGTATAACGCCAGCCTTCGTCTTCGTTGTCGGCGGTGCTGCTGCGGTAATTTTCGGGAATGTCGTCGAACATGAATCGACGGCCTTGGTTGTTCCTCAGCACCCCACCCTCGCCGCGCACGCCTTCGGTCACCAGAATTCCGCGCACACTCGGCGGCCAAACCATTCCCGTGGGGTGGAACTGAATGAACTCCATATCGATCAGTTCGGCGCCGGCGTGATACGCCAGCGAATGGCCGTCGCCCGTTCCCTCCCAACTGTTGCTCGTGATTTTGTACGCGCGCCCGATCCCACCCGTGGCCAGTACGACCGCCTTGGCGTGAAAGACCTTGAACCGCCCGTGTTCACGCTCGTAAGCCAGCGCGCCGACGACGCGATTGCCGTCCTTCAACAGCGCGACGATCGTCACTTCCATATGCACATCCATCCCCTGATGGATGCCGTGATCCTGCAGCGTGCGAATCAGTTCCAACCCGGTGCGATCGCCGACGTGCGCCAGACGCGGATAGCGATGGCCGCCGAAGTTGCGTTGGAGAATCTTCCCGTCTTTGGTGCGATCGAACACAGCCCCCCAGGCCTCAAGTTCGTTCACGCGCGCCGGCGCTTCTTTGGCGTGCAGTTCCGCCATGCGCCAGTTGTTGATGTATTGCCCGCCGCGCATGGTGTCGGCGAAGTGGACGCGCCAGTTATCGCGTTCGTCGACATTCCCCAGCGCCGCCGCCATGCCGCCTTCGGCCATCACGGTGTGCGCTTTTCCGAGCAGCGATTTGCAGACCAGCCCCACGCTCACCCCCGCCGCCGACGCTTCGATCGCTGCGCGCAAGCCGGCGCCGCCAGCACCGATAATCAGCACGTCGTATTGATGAACCGGAAAGTCGGGCATTTATAAAATTCTCCAATCGGTCCAGATGCCGATGCTACATAGCCGGACATACAAATCGGCGAACGCCACCGAAAACAGCGAGAACCACGCCCAGCGCCCGTGCCCGCGGTTAAGACAGCTCACGCAATCGTAGGTTTTGTGGCGCGCCGGCGATTTTGAAATCTCATCCTTGCCCCCGCCGATTAAGTGCCGCAGCGAATGGCAGCCGAGGGCGTAACCCGATAGCAGCACCACGTTCGCCAGGAGAATGATCGTCCCTAATCCGATGCCGAATTGCTCCACGCCGGTCGATTGATTCATCCACCACATCGCCTTCCACGCATCCCACGCCAGCAGAACAATGAATAGGAGCGCAAGATATAGAAAGTAGCGATGAATGTTTTGAAAGATCAGCGGAAGCGAGTTCTCGCCCCAATACGATTTCCGCGGCTCACCGACGGCGCACGAAATGGGATCGGCCCAGAACGCTTTGTAATACGCACCGCGATAGTAGTAGCACGTGAAACGAAACCCGCCCGGCGCCCAAAGGATGAGCAGCGCCGGCGAAAACGGCATCCAAGCCGGCCAGAACGACGGCTTAGGCCCGAACCACGCGTGCTCCGAACTTCCGAACAATTCCGGCGAATAAAACGGCGACAAATACGGCCCGAACGTGTAATTCGTGCCCTGAAACGCCGCCCACGTGCCGTAAACGATGAACGCGCTAAACCCCAGAAACACCAGCAACGGCCCCAACCACCACGCGCCGGTGCGGGTCGTAGACCCAAACTCCTGTTGCGGCGGCAACTGGTCGAGCCGATGCTTTAGCGGAACAGAGTCATAACCCGACTTGGAAAGTTGCGAAATTTGAGGCATGGAGCACGGTAACCGGAGGTTGCCACACAAGTTCCGCCGCACCAAACGTAGTACGGCCACACCCATTATAGTACCGCGCCGCGAAATTGGCTCCAACTGTGTGCCGGGGCGCACAGGGGTGCGCGACCACGGTCATTTCGGCCGAGGCATGTGGTCGTTGCTGCCGATGCGGGGACGGTGGAATGCAATGTCGACAATCTCGGCGACGAATTCGTTGAAGGGGAAACTGGAGAAGCTTTACCAATTCTTCTTTTCATCATGCGGTTAACTTCATCGGACCCTCATACATCGGGGTAGAATTCGCGTTCGATCACATTTCGACGATTCGACGCTTTCCGGGCAAACCCCATAGGCTGCGTCGAGGGACGAATGTCATTTCACGGTTGCCGCCGCGTGGCTGCAGCCGCCAGTTTCAAGTTCGGCCGGCGCAGTTTGACGGAATATTCACATCAGCGCGCCGGCTCAGGAGGTATGGATATGTCTCGAATGATTGTTTCTACTGGATTTACAGTT
>CAZXLA010000184.1:0-7492 GCA_964641895.1 uncultured Tepidisphaeraceae bacterium | reverse complement strand
GCCGCCGGGCGTGCGTTCGACTTTGAAAAATAACTCGGGCGAATTGGAAATGATTTGAAAGGCGCCGAAGTCGAGAAACGCCCCGTATTCGGCGGGCGCGTCGTGCAAAAGTCGTGCGTAAACATCGGCGGCTCGCTCGGTGGTGTTTACCGCCAGGCGCTGTGACAGGTTCACCTGATAAACGTCGCCGGCGGCGATGTAATCGATCACCCGTTGCACCGCCGCTTCGTACTGCTTTTGCGAGAAGTTGGCGATTGCGGATGATTGGCTGGGCGACGCGGGCATCGCAACGTTGGGGGCTTGCTGCTGCGGCGCCTTTGCGAACGCGAACAGGGGCAGGTTCAGGTCATCGCGAGCCGCTGTCGGGATTTGTTCGACCAACCGGCCGAGGTCGTAGCTGATGTATCCGGCCCAGCGTTGGTGACCGCGCGTTTTCGCACGCTCGTCGTTAACGTCCTGCGCCATCCAGTCGAACGCTTCGAACGGATCGTCCCATGATTGCAACTGTTGGCCGCTTACGTATCGCTGGGCGACTCCGGTGTCGGCGTCGCATACGATGGTTTCCGTCGCGTGGGTGACCGCGCAGCACCAGTCTGCGTGGGTGGGGCTGTCGAAGCGGATGGAGACTCGATTCACAAACCAATGATGCTACAGGACGTTGGGTGAAACAAGGTGGCTGTGCCGCGAAACCGCAAGCGATCGTTGATCGGCGCTTGCGGTTTGGCGGAACAAATCGTCCAGAGTTCAGCGGATAATCTCCGCCATCAACATTGCCCGCGCCGCGGCCGATTGGTCGATCAGACGGACTTCTGAAAGCCGTTGCCGCGGTTCGGTGTCCCACTTGGGCGGGTGCCATCCCGCGCGGTCGACGTTTCGGGTGCGCGCAAACTCCACCGCACTTGCAGCGACGGTTCGCCATTTGCGGTCGCCATCCCGACGATACAGTTCGAGGAACGATTCCACCAGCAGCGCCGCGAATGGCACATCATCCTCAACCGCGCCGCTGGCCGGCATCACCCAGAACTTCAGCGCCGCCGAAGCGGTGGCGCGGGCGTCGTCCAAATATTTCACCTCCTGCGTCGCGTCGAAGAACTCGCAGTTGGCCAGAATCATCATCGCGCTGTTGTAGGAAAATTTGGTCGGCTCGATTTGGCCGGTGACATCAATGCGGTCGAGATACAACCCGTCACGGTCGCGGAGGCGGGAGCGCGTCCAATCGTAAAGTCGCTGCGCGGCGGCGGCGTACTTGGCGTTGCCGGTGACGCGCGTCATGCGCAGGCACGCCACGATCGTCGGCGCGTTGGCGCAAGTGTTCTTGCTTTGCCGAGTCTGCTCGTGCCAGTAAATGCCGCCGCCCAGCGTGGAATCTTCGCCGCCGAGTGCAAAATCGAGTGCGTCCTTCGCCCGGTGCAGATGTTCTGCGTTGCGGGTGACCGCGTAGGTGTCGAGCAGCGCCAGGGCCATCCACGCGTTGTCGTCGTAATAGCGGTCGGGTTTCTGCGGACGCGGCGAGGCATCGTAACCGGCCACTTTGTTGACGACTGACCAGTGTGCGTCCAGCGCGGCGGCGTAATCGATCAGGGGCAGCTTCCACCGATCGTCCACCCGCGCCGCCGCCGCCAACGCCGATAGTTGTACCGCCCCCGGCCAGCAGTGGGCCACGCCGTTGGGCTCGCCGTCGCGCAGTTCGCCGGCGTAGAGGCCGTCGGGCCGGGCGAACGCTACGTCAATCAACAGCACCAGTTCCAGTCCGGCGCTTTTCGTCGCGGCTTGTTTCCGGTGAGAGACATTGCAGCCGCAGAGCGCGATCAGGAGCGCCGCTCCGGCGACCCATCGCATTGAGTTCCTTCCCATAAGCGCGGGAGGATACGTCTTTTGTAGTGCGAAAGACAAAGCCCCGATGATACGTGTCATCGGGGCGTGCGTTGCCTGGTGGAATGATGGAAGAACCCTCACACCGGCCCTCTCCCAGCGTACCGGGCGAGGGAGCGGGTCACTTAATAAACAGCATCTCCCGATAGGTCGGCAGAGTCCAGTATTCGTCGCTCACGATCACTTCGAGCTTGTCGCCCACGATGCGGATCGCCGCCAGAGCCGGGATGATCGTTTCCTTTACGGCTTTAGCGTGGTCGAGCGGCGTGCCGTCGGCGGGGTGATCGACGGCCTTGTTGAGCGCGGCGACACTTTTCTGCAAGTCGCCGGTGAGGCTGATCAGGCTCTTGAGCAGATCGATTTGCGAACCCGGATCGACCCCGGCGTTCTTGGAGGCCGAGATGGTTTCGGCCACGTCCTTCGTATACTTCAGCGCCGCCGGCAGGATGTGCTGCTGCGCGATCATCGCCGCCGTCTTGGCTTCAATAGTGACCGATTTGACATACGCTTCGCACAGAATGTTGTAGCGGCTTTGCAGTTCCTTTTCGGTGAACACCTTGTATTTCGTGAACAGATCGATCGTGTCCTTGCGCACGGCGATAGGCAGCACGTCGGTCGTGCTCTTGAGGTTGGGCAGGCCGCGTTTTTCGGCTTCTTTGTGCCATTCTTCGCTGTAGCCGTCGCCGTTGAAGAGCACCTTTTTGCCGTCCCTGAGGATCGGGGGAAGCAGTTCCTGAATGGCGGCGGCCAGGGTCTTGCCGGACTTGGTGCCCTTCTCCAGCTCGCCGGCCATCAGGTCGAGCGATTCGGCGACGATCGTATTAAGCACCGTGTTGGGCCAGGCGACGTTCTGGCTCGAACCAACAGCGCGGAACTCGAACTTGTTGCCCGTGAAGGCAAACGGCGACGTGCGGTTGCGGTCGCCGGCGTCCTTGGGGAGCTTGGGCAGGATCGACACGCCGGTTTCGAACGCACCGCCGCTCTTGCTGCTTTTGGCGCCGCCCTTTTCAACCTGTTCGAACACGTCGGAGAGCATGTCGCCCAGGAAAATGCTGATGATGGCCGGCGGGGCTTCGTTGGCGCCCAGACGGTGATCGTTATTGGCGCTGGCGACGCTCAAGCGCAGCAACTCCGGGTATTTCGCCACCGCGCGGATGACGGCGGTGCAGAAGACCAGGAACTGCGCGTTGTCGTGCGGGGTGTTGCCCGGTTCGAGCAAATTTTCGCCGTTATCGGTGGCCATCGACCAGTTGTTGTGCTTGCCGCTGCCGTTGATCCCGGCGAAGGGCTTTTCGTGAATGAGGCACGCCAGGCCATATTCATCGGCGGTCTTGCGGAGGACTTCCATCACCAGGTTCTGGTGGTCGGTGGCCAGATTGCTGTTTTCAAAAATGGGCGCGATTTCATACTGGCTCGGGGCTACTTCGTTGTGACGGGTTTTCACCGGCACGCCGAGCTTGAACAGTTCAGCTTCGGCATCCGCCATGCAGGCCAGTACGCGCTCGGGGATGGTTCCGAAGTATTGATCTTCCAATTCCTGACCCTTTGGCGGCTTGGCGCCGAAGAGCGTTCGCCCGCAATGAAGCAGATCTGGGCGAAGATAGAAGAAGTTCTTATCGATCAGGAAATATTCCTGCTCCGGCCCGACCGTAGTGAACACTTTCACCGCGGCTTCGTTGCCAAATACTTTCAGGATGCGCATCGCCTGCGTGCTCAGGGCTTCCATCGAGCGGAGCAAGGGGGTTTTCTGGTCGAGGGCTTCGCCGGTCCAACTGAGGAACGCGGTTGGGATGACGAGCGTGGAACCATTGGGATGCTCGGCGATATACGCCGGCGAAGTCGGATCCCACGCGGTGTAGCCGCGGGCTTCGAAGGTGGCGCGCAGACCGCCGGAGGGGAAGCTGCTGGCGTCGGGTTCGCCTTTGATCAGTTCCTTGCCCGAAAATTCAGCAACCGCGCCGCCGACCTCGTTGGGGGCGACAAAACTGTCGTGTTTCTCGGCGGTGATGCCGGTCAGGGGCTGGAACAGGTGCGTGTAGTGGGTCGCGCCGCGTTCGAGCGCCCAATCGCGCATGGCCGAAGCGACGGCGTCGGCGATCAGCGGATCGAGCGGCGCGCCCAGCTTGATCGTTTTCTGCAACGCCTTGAAAATCGGCTTGGGCAGCCGTTCTTTCTGCGCCTCTTCATTGAACACGTTGGCGCCGAAGAGGTCTTTGGCGTGGACTTTCTTGAAATCGATTCGGTTGAGCGTGTGCTTGGTCGCTGCAATCGCACGAACCGCCTCGTGGCGCAGGTTGGCCATACGGATCATCTCCTGACAAGTTTTGGGTCTGTATACTCCGCTCCAACGCTGTAAGCAAAGGGCGTGCTAGGATTGGACGCAGTTTGATCGAATCGTCATGCCGGGTTGTGACCGTTAGCGAACACCTGCATTTCGTGACCATCAGATCCGGGTGTTCGGTTGACCTCACAACCCGTCGTGGAGGACGTGGAATCGGTGCCTCATTTCTAGGCAATAGATGATTTCGGTTGTCGGGTCGCGCGGTTTCTGTGCTGTTCAGCACTTCGGTGTTCTGGTATGCTACTCGAACTGAGTTCGAACCCCTGAGTTTTCTCGGAGCCTTGCAATGGACAACACGAAACCCCCGCCCGCCCTGATCGGTTTCATTTTTCTGGTCATCGTGCTCGCGATCGTGTTAGCCGGGAGTTTCTATGTCGTGCAGCCGGGAACCCGCGGCGTGAAGGTGACGCTTGGAAAGGTGTCGGAGCAGTTCCTGCCCGAGGGTTTCGGCTTCAAGCTGCCGATGGTTACCAAGGTGCAGGGAATCGAAATCAAGCAAAGATCCGCCGAGACGGCAGCCGAGTGTTATTCGTCCGATCTTCAGCAGGTGAACGTGAAGCTGCGCGTGCTCTACAACGTGCCCGAGGGTTCAGTGGTCGACATCTATCGCAAGTATGCCGGCGACCCATTCGACAGCCTCGTCGCACCGCGCGTGCAGGAAGCGATCAAGGAAAACGCCGCGCAGAGCACGGCCGCGGCGCTGGTGAATCAGCGCGAATTGCTGAAGGTCAAGACGTTGGCGTCGGTGAAGCAAAAAGTCGGTTCGATCATCATTATCACCGATCTAGTGATCGAGAACATCAGCCTCAGCAACAAGCTCGAATCGATCATCGAAGACAAAATGGTGCAGGAGCAGGAAGCCCTTCGCGCCAAGTTCACGCAGGACAAGGCCCGAATCGAGGCCGAGACGAAGAACATTCAAGCCGAGATTGAGGCCAAAGCCACCATCACCAAAGCCAAAGCCGAAGCCGAATCCATCCGCATCCGTGGCGAGGCGCTTAAGCAGACGCCGGACCTGATTCAGTTGCAGATCGTAGAAAAATGGGACGGTCGATCGCCGATGGTTATCGGCGGGGGGACGGGTGGTGGGTCGAACATCCTTCTACCCATCGAGATGCCTCGGCAGAAGTGATAGTTCGCTCACGCTCGTTCGTTCGAGTGCAACCCACGCAACCCTAAGCGTCGCCCTCCAATAGTGTTAGGTTAGAAAATTTGCGCGCGTCACTTTGCGGCGCAGCGCATGGCGTCATCGGAAGCCCATTCCGAGGACGTGAATATTGGTATTTTCAATGTTTTTACCCCGCACCAATATTGACCGAACTGCCGATGCAAGCTATCCGTACTATGACCATTCCCGCCACGCGAACTTTGCGTGGTGGTTAGGCGATCGGTCAACGGGTATTTTGTTCTCCCGCGGAATCATGTGCTATCGGTGATTCCCTGATCCTTCAGAAAAACCCAGCGTCGCCTGCGCGTCGGATTCACTGCAGGCAGCGGCGGAAACCGGCACCACACCTTTGAGCGGACACCCAATCGTATGACGGCAACTCGGCGCGCGGACGTGCTTAAGCGATTAACTTCGCGACTCCCCGTTCATTCTCAACTTATTGAGGCGCTGGAGGAGCGCCGAATGTTGTCGATTTCGACACAGGCCACAAGCGGCGCAGGCCGCATCGATGGAACGATCTTCGCCGACACCAACGAAAACGCGTTGTGGGACGCCGGCGACGGGCGCAACGCCGGTTGGACCGTCTATCTCGATGCAAACAACAACGCAGCGCTCAATATCGGCGAGACACGGCAGACCACCGACGCCAACGGCACCTTTTCCTTTCCGAACCTCACCCCCGGCAATTATATCGTTCGAGAAGTGCTGCAATCGGGCTGGCGGCGGACCGTGCCGACCGGCAACGACTTTCTCCAGGTCGGCGTGCCGATTGCCGGCGTCGCGCAGGCATCGTTCGGTAACGCGCCCCTGTCGGGGACACTCGGCAAGATCGCTGGAACGCTTTGGGCCGACCTCAACGACGACGGCATATGGGGCACCGGCGACGGCCGCAACGTCGGCTGGACGGCTTACGTGGACGCCAACAATAACAGCACGCTTGACGGCAACGAACGCACCGCAGTAACCGATATCAACGGCAACTACTCCATCGACAACCTGCTGCCCGGCACATACATCGTTCGCGAATTGCTGCAGGCGGGCTGGCGGCGGCGTGTTCCTGTTTCTTCGGATAACTGGACGCTCACCGTCGCCGGAGGACAAACCGCCTCGGCACCTTTCGGCAACGCACCGCTCGCTGGAACGCTCGCGAAAGTTACCGGCACGCTATGGGCGGACGTGAACAATAGCGGCGCCTGGGACGCCGGCGATCAGCGCAACGTCGGCTGGCGTGTGTACGTCGACGCGAACAATAACTCCACGTACGACACCGGCGAAGCAAGCGGCCTGACCGATCTCAATGGCAACTACACGATCAACAATTTGATCCCGGGCACTCATATAGTACGCGAAGTGATTGCCGTGGGCTGGCGGCGGATTTCTCCGGGGCAGAATCGCTATATCCTGAATCTCACCAATGGCCAGACCGGAAGCGCGACATTTGGAAATTCACTCATCCCGCCCAATGTCGGCACGCTGCAAGGAACGGTTTGGTCCGACCTGAACGACAATGCAATCCTTGATGGCCCGGACGGCCGGCTGACCGGCTGGAAGATATTCCTCGATACCAACAATAATGGTTCGTTCGACGGCGGAGAGCGAAACGCTTTCTCCGACGAAAACGGCGGTTACGTCTTCGAGTATCTCCCGATAGGTAATTACATCGTGCGGCAAGAAATTCAGTCCGGCTGGCGGCGGGTGGTGCCGGTAACCAGCGACCATTGGAACGTTACCGTTGGCTTGAACCAAGTTGTAACAACCAGCTTCGGCAACACGGAAATTCCCGCCGGCGCGCAAATTACCGGGAATCTGTTTGTCGACGAAAACGCCAATAACTCTTGGGACAACGGCGACGGCCGATGCGTGGGTTGGCAGGTGTATGTCGACGCGAACAACAACAGCACCTACGACGTCGGTGAGTTCACCGCCGTCACCGATTACAACGGCTTTTTCATGGTCGCGGGGCTTCCCGCGGGCACGCATAAGCTGCGTCAGGTTCTTCTGCCCGGATGGCGACAGAGTATCCCGCGGAACATTGATCATCACCTTCTGACTGTTGCGGCCGGCGGCACGGCCTTCGTGACGTTCGGCAACACGCAGGCGGTCAGCGTGAT
>CAZXLA010000183.1:0-7521 GCA_964641895.1 uncultured Tepidisphaeraceae bacterium | reverse complement strand
AAGCTTGCGCCCATTCGCGCGCCTGTTTGCTCGCCCGTTCGATCATCCGTGTCCTGCGGCGTATCGATATCCGCTCCAACCCGCGCCATATGGAGTTGATGCACCAGACGCGCGTACTCCTTGCGTGGGTTGCGGATGAGCCTGGCCGCATGGGTGAGGAATCGTTGGGTTTCGGTGCGCATCAGTTCTGCGGCTAAGAATGTGTTGGCTTTCATGATGACTTTCTCGCTTTCAAAAAATCGACGGCGGGCCCCCTGCCCGCCGTCGTGGAGTGAGAGTGGATTGTTTGCCGACTGGCCGGCCGAAGCCGCTAATCCGCCGTCGGGAACGGCACATTATTGATCGGCCGCGTGGAGAATGTTTCAGCCCGACGGGTGGTCGTCATCGACGCGGCACTGCGTTCGGCGGTCGCCGCAGGCTGTTCGGCTGCGCGGAGGTTTTCAGGGCGATGGAGATGAATCTCCGAGACGGTAACCGGCACTTCGGCGATACCTGCGACGGCGCTGGCGGTGAACATTGAACGGGTTTCGAGTGATTCGTAAAACATGGCGTACTCCAGTGAACGGTTTGTGTTTTGCAGGCGACATTCGCCTGCTGACAACTACTCATTGCGCCCCGACAGCGCGGTTGGACAGCCCATCGCAAGAATTCCGGAAAATCGCGTGATCACTCCGTATTTCGTTATGATCGTGGCAACTGGAATCCCGGCGACGGCGCAGACATGGCCGACGACGAACTCAATACTCGCGCGACGCTGCTGAACCGCCTGAAAGCGACCGAGCAGTCGGTGCGCGAATTAGCGTGGAAGGATTTCCAAGCTCGATACGCGCCCGTTATCGCCGGCTTTGCCCGCAAGATGGGCGCGCCCGCTTCTACCGTGGAAGAGTTGGTCCAGGATGTCGTCTCCGGCTTCTTCGAAGCGCAGCCCCGGTTTTCATACGATCCGGCGAAGGGGCGTTTTCGCGGCTACCTGAAGACCGTTACATGGCGACAACTCGCCCGCCGGCGGTCGAGGGTTAAGGGCGTATCGCTCGACGCGGTTGACCCGGATGATGTTGCGATCGAACAACCGTGGAACGACGTGTGGCGATCGGAGCAACTAAAGCACGCCATCGCGGTCGTGCGGAATCGGTATGACAACAACAACACATTCCGCGCGTTCGAGTCGGTGGTGCTTAACGGCGAAACGGCAGAAGCCGTCGCCAAAGCGCTGCGGGTGAATGTCGAGAGCGTCTACAAAGCCAGACAGCGCGTGTCGCGAGCGCTGCGTGAACAACTCAAAAATTTGGAAGACGAAGAAGGCTGACCCCAATCGGCCGGCGAGCCGGCTAATCGCTGATCGAGAACGATATGTTTGCCAGTCGCCTTGCTGATCAGCAAATACATACCGAGGATCGAAACTGAAGGTCTGGATCGAGTGCTTACCAACCTTCGGCTGCATGTCCTGAAATCGCGAGTGACGAGCACGCCCGTGCACCGCGCAGGCAGCCTCATGGAGCGGTTCACGCCGGGCTGTGAGCATAAGCGAACACCCGGGTTCCTCGCGCGGGTTGGCGCGAAGAGGACCCGGGCGAGTATCGACGCTCAACGCCGCGCGCCGCCCGATTGGTGCGACGATTTGCCGGCGGCGCGATGGTGCCGGGAGCCGAACGGGGCCGGGTGCTGGCGGTTGCGCGGTTGTGAGGGGCGGCTGGCGTGGCCGCCGTGCGATTGGCCCGCCGGGCGGGGCGTGTGCGGGCGCGGGTGTTGGTCGTGCTGGGCCGAGGGGACGCGGCGCAGAACGCCGGATGAGGCATGGGTGTGCGCCGGGCGATGTTCATGCGTGGCTGGATCACGCGGTGACGCGTCGCGCGGGCTGTCCTTTCGCGCCGCGTGTGGGGCGTGTTTCGGCTTGGGTGCATGGCTCGGCTTGTGGGAAGCCGCGTGATGCGACGCGTGCGACGGCTTGCCGGCATGTATCGGCTTGGCCGCGTGCACAGGTTTGTCGGCATGCGCGTGGGCGGGGGTATGAGCGTGTGTGGCCGCGTGCTGTGGGCGTGCGTCGCCGTCGGCTGGAATGCGCCGGACGCCCTGGCCCTTGCGGTGCTGTTTCGCTTCTTTCTGCGGCCTTGCTTCGCGCGGTTCGCGATGATCGACCTCGCGTGAAATCGGCGCGAGTTTGTGATTCTGCGCGTACGCAGGCTGGTCGTCGCGCACGTCGATCTTCTTTTTGATCAGTTTTTCGATGTCGCGGAGGAACGATCGTTCGTCGCCGTCGTCACAAAATGCGATCGCCATTCCGCTGGCGCCCGCCCGGCCGGTTCGGCCGATGCGGTGGATGTAGGTTTCCGGTTCGTTGGGGATATCGTAGTTAATGACATGCGTTACGCCGTCGACGTCGATCCCCCGGGCGGCGATATCGGTGGCGACCAGCATCGGAATTTTGCCGCTCTTAAAGTTGTTCAGCGACCGCTGCCGGGCGTTCTGGGCTTTGTTGCCGTGAATGGCCTCGGCAAAGATGTTGTCGCCGCGCAGCTTGCGCACGAGTCGATCGGCGCCGTGCTTGGTGCGCGTGAAGACCAGCGCGCGCGCCATCGGCAAATCTTCATACAGATGCGCCAACAACGTGGGCTTGTTTTCTTTACGAACGTGGTAAACCGATTGATCGATCAAATCGGCCGTCGATGCCACGGGAGCAATTTCGACGTACGCCGGCTGGTGCAGAATGGTGTTGGCGAGCTGGCGAATTTCGGTCGGCATGGTCGCGCTGAACATGAGGTTCTGGCGCTTAGTGGGCAGCTTGGCGATGACTTTGCGAATATCGTGGATGAAGCCCATATCGAGCATGCGATCGGCCTCATCGAGCACGAAGAATTCGACGTGGCGAAGATCAACGTGTCCCTGGTTCATCAGATCAAGCAGCCGGCCGGGGGTGGCGACGAGCACGTCGATCCCGCTGCGCAGCGATTCGACTTGCTGGCCCTGTCCCACGCCGCCGAAAATCACGGCGTATCGCACGCCGGTCTGCCCGCCGTAGGCGCGAATGCTCTGGCCGATCTGGCTGGCCAACTCGCGGGTGGGCGAAAGGATGAGCGCGCGCGTGGGCCGCTTGCGGTGCGGCTCGACGGCGGGGCGGTGGGGCGAATCGATCATCACCCGCTGCAGCAGCGGCAACGCAAACGCCGCGGTTTTGCCCGTGCCGGTTTGGGCGCAGCCGAGAAGATCTTTCCCGGCAAGAATGGGTGGAATGGCCTGCGCCTGGATCGGCGTGGGCACGGAGTAACCTTCAACTGTCAAAGCCGCGAGCAGCGGCTCGGCGAGCCGCAAAGAAGCAAACGTCATGAAACAAAACTTTCTGTGCCGGCGGATCGGTTTAGATCGGTAGCCGGACAAGTAGACCGCCGCGCGAAGCTCAAAAGCGAGCAATTCAGAGGCGAATCGATAATAAGGTGTGCTCGGGAAACGAGTTGAAGCGCGGGTTGCGGTTCAGGAAGACATCGGATGCCGTGCACTATCCGATGGGCGAACCATGCCGGACGAGCATCACTATAGGCGATATCGGTGCGTTTGTCGAATGAGATGAGTCGTGCGGGCGCTTTTCCCCCGAAACCCACGCCGGGCTGTGAGCTTCAAGCGAACACCCGCATCGGACTTTGAAGTGCGTCCGATGCGCCAACAAAAACCTCCGAACCCGCGTGTTCGCAAGGCTCACAGCGCGGCGTGGTCATTCTCTCAGCGCGTTTTTGACATCGCCGACGGCGCGCTGCGCCTGGTCTGTCACCGTGTCACGGGTCTGCTCGGCCACGCGCTTCAGCTTGTCGCCGAAATCGCCCGTGCTCAAGCCTTCTCGCGAAGCGCTCTCCGTCGCGCATTGGCCTATCTCGCTGGCGACACTCTGAATCTTATCGATGACGGCGCCGGCTGTCAGGCCCTGTTGCTGCGCCGCGCTGGCTGCGGCGTCGGCGGTGGCGAACGCGAGTTCTTTGCCGCGCTCGAGCGCTTCGTGGCCGGCGTGCTTGACCTGCTGTTTCATCCGTCCCGCCGTCGCGCCCATAAACTTGTTTTCCGAATCAGTTCCGGGCAGGAGCAATCCCGAAATGACACCCAGCGCCGCTGCGGCGGCGGCCATCGACAGGGGATAGTCGCCCATTACCTGCTTGAGGTTATCTCGGGAATGTTGGTATCCGTAATTCATCTGTTCCTGCGCTTTCTCGCCGAAATGGCGAACTTGGCCCCAGCCGTGTCGAGCACCGTCGCTTATGGCGTCAACAACGCCACCCGCGGCGCCGGCGGCGCCGGCGATTGAATCTTTGGTCGCACCCCACGCATCGGAGAACTTTCCTTCGGCGTCGTCTACCCATTGTCCGGCGCGCCCGGCGATGCCAGGAGTTTGCGTTGTGTCGTCCTGCCCAACGGTGGCGCCCAAGTCAGGGCGCGCCGCATCTGGCGTGCGGGCAGTGATAAAACTCGGCTCGGCTCGGGGGGCGGAGCCGAACGACGAAGAACTACCCCCGTGCGTTTTGTCCTTACTCCCGTTGTTCTTGTTGCCGCGGACTTCTTCATAAAAAAGCCACGCCAGACCCGCGCCGATCATGGCCGCCGACACGGGGTGTTCTCGAATCAATGTCATCGCCGCACGACCGGCGACGGCGAGGTCTTTCTTCTCGGGCTGAACGCTGCGCGACGTTGAGCCCGTCCCTGGCGACGCGGCAGTTTTTGTTTTCTCCTCCCGGCGGTTCCAGGACGAAGGACGCAACGCGTTTACTACGTCATCAAGGAGGTGGATCGGGCGCAGCCGGTCGCTCAGCGCGTCGAGCGTCTGATCCATCTCCGTGCGGGTATGTGCAATGTCGCGGCGGAGCTGGTCCGGCGACGATGACGGCGGGCGCGAATAGTCTGCGCCGTCGCCCTTTAACTGATCTTGTTGGTTAGCCATTGCTTGTCCTCTTTCAGAGATTGCATAGATTCGCGAGGGACCGGAGTCATATTCGATAGCGCGCTGATACCTTTGCTCAGCAGCACCCCGCCGACCACTGCGACCGCGCCGCCTACGATCAGCCAACTGAGCCAGATTGCATTTTCGGGATCAAGGCCACCTCGGACAAACAGCACGGCCAAACCATGCGCCGCCGCGGCGAGAAAACACAACAGCGCGGCCAGCAGCACCACGCCGCCGGCTGCGATGTAAGAGACATTCCGTCCGGCTTTAGCGGCCTTTTCCGACATTTCGGTCTTGGCCAACGAAACTTCCTGACGTAGCAGCGTGGTGGTTTCGTCGCGGAGTTCTTTAAGCAATGATGCAATACCCGGCTTGCCGCCACCGTTTCCGGATGGCGCGTCGGCGCGTGAAGCGGTCCTGGAATACGCTTCGCGCCCTCTCGCGCTGCGGACGCCGTCATTACTACCCGGCGGCGCGGTAGCGCAGCTTGCGGCGCTCGTGGTTGATTCAAAGGCCATTTCAGTTACCTCTCGTCGAAAAGGGGCGAATTATAAGCCGGCGCTAGGCCGGGCGTGTTCGCTGCGTTCATCGAACATGTTTGGATTGGAAATCGCGCTAAGCGAACCGGTCGGGGCCGCCTCAACATTATTTCCGAATTCGCGCCGCGGGGTACTCGACAGAGGCGAGGGCAACCCGTCCTGCTTCTCCCACTGTGCCGCGGATGTTTCTTTTGCGGTTGTTGCTTCGGCGGTTGCTTCTTGACCCTGTCGGCTGGATCGGAGGAAGCGGGCGGCGGCCAATCCTGCCAGGAAAATGCCGCCATAGACCAGCGCCGGCTGCTGCCGCGCGTATTGTCGAGCCTCATTAATAAGCTGGGAAAAGTCTCGTTCGTTGAAATACCCGGCCACCTGCCGGAGGCCATCGGCGGCCGAGCTGACGTATCCGGCAAGCGTGTCATCGCCGTTGTCGCTGAGCTTGCTGGCCGCTTCGTCGATGGCATCGCCGACGTGGTTGATCTGCGTGGTTGCAAACTGTTTCTGTCGGGTGAACACTTCCAGGCCCTGCTGGCGCGCGTCCTGCACGAGCTGCGATGCCGAACGCTTAAGTTGCTCGCCGGTGTTGCGCGCCTTTTGCTTGATCTGCTCCACCGCATCCTTTGCGCCGTCGCGGACACGACCGGCGACCTCAGACACCTCTCGTCCGGCGTCTTGCGCGAAGTTCTGGGCGTCGCCGCTAGCACTACCATATTGACCTGTGCCGGCTGAAATTTCACCATCGTGTTTACCGTCGAGCGACGCGGCCTCGTCATTCCAATTTTCCTGATTGAGGTCTTTGTTGCGTTCGAAGCGGATCGATGTATCGCGTTCCGGCGAGTGCGTTTGTTTCTGCTGCATGAGTACAACTCCATTCGCGCATCAATAGGATTTCAAACCGATCGGCTGAAGCCACGATGCGCGACTCGCGGGCGACGGGGCCGATCAACTGATTCATATTGTTATCAAAAACGGCGGGCTGAAATGATCAGGGAACGACTGAGTTAGCGGCGGGGCTTTTCAGAAAGGTGCAATCAGGAGAATGAGCGATTTGCCGCAGCCGGAACGGCGGCTCCGAAAACGCTTCGGCGTAGTTGCCCGCAGGCGGCGGAGACGTCATCGCCTCGTGTGTCGCGCGCGTGGCACACGACGTTTTGCGACTGCAGGCGTTCGATGAACTGTTTCACGCGCAGCGCGTCGGGGCGGCGGAAGTTCGCTGCCAACGAGCCGCGAGCGTCAGCGACCGGAGAAGGCTGAGTACGCATCGGGTCGGGATTTGTGATAACGGACGTCGACGAGTCACGTTTCTGCGCCGGGTACTTGTGGTCGGCCATAGGGGTTGCGGGTGGAATCCGGTCGCTTACGCTCGCGGGTCGTAAATTGGCTGGGGCGCCAATGGGGTTGAACGGGATTACATTCACGCGGGCGCGTCGCAGGAAATCGAAACGGCGCAGCAGGGCCGCGAGCGCGTCGGCCTGGGCGTCGGTGTCGTTTACGCCGGCGATCAGGCACCACTCGATCGTGACAATTCGTCCGGTGCGGTCGTAGAACCGTTTGGTGGCGGTCATGATCGCTTCAATGTTGTACTTCCGGTTCATCGGCACGATCTGCGAGCGCAGCTCATCGTCGGCTGTGTGGAGGGAGAGGGCCAGGTGCACGTTCATATCGGCATCCGCCAACTCATCAATACCCGGTACGATGCCCACGGTGCTCACCGTCACCTGTCGCCAGCCGACGGCACCCAAATCAGGATCGGCGATCCGCCGAATCGCGGGGATGACGGCGGCGAGATTCTGCATCGGTTCGCCCATGCCCATAAATACCAGCGACGTGATGCGGCGATTCTGCAGCCGCGCTTCCCGCTGCAAATGTACAAATTGCTCGACGATCTCGCCGGCGCTGAGATTGCGCTCCAGGCCGTTCTTGGTTGACGCACAAAATTCACATCCCATCGCACAGCCGATCTGCGACGACACACACGCCATCGCCCGACCGGCACGGTAGGCGGGCATGAGGACGCATTCGGCGCTGTTACTCCCCCTCCTGGTACTCCGGGAGGGGGCTAGGGGG
>CAZXLA010000182.1:0-7532 GCA_964641895.1 uncultured Tepidisphaeraceae bacterium | reverse complement strand
CGCGCAGCCATTATTTCCTGCCGCTGCTCATTCACGATCGGATGGATCAATGCTTCAAGTTTCTGCTTTTGAGCGGGGTCGGCAAAAACTATTTTCGAAACGGCTCGACGATCGAGCGATCCATCGGCCGCAAAAATGGAATCGCCCCACCACGTCCGCAGCGTGGCCTTTACGAGGTCCTGCTGATACGCCTGATGCACCTGCTCATCCGAGCAAATAACCAACCCACCGAGTTCGGCAAAGAGCCTGGCAACAAAACTCTTCCCCGAGCCGATGCCGCCGGCTAGGCCGATGATGGGTTTGCCTGCGAACACGTCCTTTGAAGACTCGGATATCAGGCGTCGAGTGTCAATGTCAAACGATGTTGCGCGCAAGCAATTCAATGTGTATAATAATGTGGATGAAGGACGGATTTCGATGGATCAATTGGAACATCGAACCTATTGCCGAGAACGGCATTGACCCAACGGAAGCTCAATTCGTCGTCTTAAACGCCACGCAACCGTATCCCTCCTTATGAAGGCGACGGTCGATGGCTCGCTCGGGGGCAGGACAGTGCGGGCCGTTATCTTCAAGTCGCGTAGATCATCGACGACGATGAAACGACCCTCTTTGTGATTCATGCCCGGCCACTTTCGACGCGAGAGAAACGAAACTTGCGAAAGCGACACCGATGAAAAAGCGATACCAGCAGATGAACGCGACCGAACTGGCCAAGGCGACGAAGGAATTTGACTCCGAACAGTCGCCCCGATTCCTCGCGCCTCCTCCAAAAGACCTGAAGGCGCACGATGCACTAATCCGTCGAATTAAGCGTTCTCGCGGCCGGCCGCTCATCGGCGCGGGTGCTGAGCGCGTTCAAATCACGGTGGAGAGAAACTTGCTCGCCAGTGCCGACGAGTTCGCTCAATCGCTAGGCATCACCCGCTCGGAGCTAATCGCCAATTCACTGAGGCAAACACTTCAGCGCAAGTTTGCGTGATACTGTCGCGACAAGC
Organism: uncultured Tepidisphaeraceae bacterium; assembly: GCA_964641895.1. Lineage (GTDB taxonomy): Bacteria > Planctomycetota > Phycisphaerae > Tepidisphaerales > Tepidisphaeraceae > UBA2421. The sequence goes on along the minus strand of CAZXLA010000182.1, from coordinate 6,534 downwards.
AGCATTTCCGTCACGCATCCTTCAACTGCAGCACCGCCATCGCCGCCGCGATGCGGACGGCTTCGTCGCCGTCCTTTAACAAGCCCGCCAGCATCGACTGCGCATCGGCCCGGCCGATTGCGCCGAACGCCAATGCGGCCAGCGCCCGTTGCCGGGGGTCGTTTGATTTCGCGCCTTTTTGCGCCACCCCGTAGCCGTCGTCTTCGCCGATCATGCCCAGCGCGCGGGCGGCGGCGAGATTCACTTCTTCGTACGGCGTGGTCAGCTTGCCCCGCAGATACGGGCGCACGCGAACGTCTTTTGGCGCGGCCAGCGCCAGCGAGCCGAGGATCTGATCATCCGGAAACTGGCTCACACAGGCCGCCACGCACTCCTTTAGCCCCTGTTCTTCCCCCAGCCGCCACATGCTTTCCGCCACGCCGAGGCGAACGGCCGAATCGACATCCTTCTGCATCGGCCAGAGCAGGCGAACCGCCGATTTTTCGCCGAGCAATCCGAGCACCATTGCCGTGTTGCGTCGAACGATGACATCGGGCGAAACCGAGTATTGTTCGAGGTCGTGGCTGCGCGACGTGTCGCCGAGCCTGTGCAGGGCATACCGGACGGCGACGCGCACGTTCGGGTCGGTATCGTCGGCCATCGCCGCGAGCTTCGGCCGCGCCATCTCAAGTCGAAGCGTTCCCGCCGCCATCGAGCCGGCAAAACGCACCAGCTCTGCTGAATCATCCAGCGCCGTGATGACCAGACCGGCCGCTTCGGGGCCCATGCCATTCTGCGCCGCCTCGATCGCCTGGCAGCGCATGATCGTGTCGTTCGAACGAAAGCTGGAAAGAATCTGCTGCCGCGCCGCGTCGCGCAGCGATTCATCCAACGTCGTCGCTTTGGCCACCGGCACTTGCGGCGGCTTGGGCGCGGGTGGAAGTTCTTTGAGCGCGTTGGCGCGTTTGGCTTCCTCAATCTCAGTTTGGGGCGGCTGCGACGGCGGCGCGGCACACCCAACACCAACCGCGCCTAAACCCAACACCACGAGCGTGCGAACATGTTTCATGTCAATTCCTTGTCCTGCAACTTTTGCTTCACCACCGGCAATCGCATGAGCAGCCCCGCGAGCAACCCGGCCTGCGCTACCAACGCAAAGGCTACTATTGCAATGTTGTCCTGATGCCACCCGGGCAGCACCTTCAGCGCCACGCCGACCATGCATAAGGCCACCAGAATTCTCGCCACCCAACGCGCCGGCTGCAACCCGTATCCGAATGCCGCCATCGGGCCCATCACCACCAGCAGCAGCGCCATCGGCGAGAGTTGCAGCAGGTTTTCGTTGCGATGGGTGCTCACATGGCGCGTGAAGAACCACATGAACACCAGCAGCGTCCCGCCCAGACCGGCGAACAGTCCCCAGCCTCCCCAGGCAACGGCGGCGAGCCATCGGCCCAAAGTCGATCGAGACGCCAACGCCCCGCACGCCGCCAGCCCCGCGCCAACCAACGCGCCGCACAGCGCAAACCACCAGAGCGGGTTTCCCGGCTCGTCAGGCAATCGGACGAACGACGCTTCTTTCACGGCGTTGTTCATCGCGCCAGACCGCCGAACCAGCGGCACGGTTTGACCGGCCGGTGATCGAAGCGTCAATTCGCCCATGTGCTGCCGCAACAGCTCGGGCAGGAAGGTGTCGTCCCAGTGGGTAATCGGAGTGTCGGTGTCGCCCGACGCAGCAAACTCAATACCGGCGCGCACCGAGCGATCGTTGTCCATTCCCACTCGCGTGTGCCATCGATACGTGTGTGCGGCGGGTTTGAGTTTGAGTTGCCCCGCGATCTGTCCGCCGACGACGCGATCAATGTGGTCGCGCAGCCGCGTAGAGCAGTTGTCGCGATAATAGTCATAGAGATAGAACCGATTTTCATCGCGAATGTTTTCGCGCAGGTTGATCCAAAGCTGCTGCACCTGCTCGTCGGTCAGGTTGAGTTCCTGCCGAAACACCTGCCGGATGTCGGCCAAATAACCGTAAAGCAACTCACCGGCATCCTTCTCCGCGGCCCAATAACGCATTTCGCCGAAGACAAAGCGCCGAAGGAAATCGGATTCATTAAAATCAAAGTTGCCAAAATCATAAGCCACCGTCGCCGCCGGCGATTGCGTGAGATCGGTGATGAACAGCGCGTTATGCCCGAACCGCTCGAAAACCAACTGCCCCGGCGACATCGTCACCAGGTGAGCCAGATACTTCGGCGCCGCCGGTTGTGTTGCCGACGAAGGCAGGCTTTGGGCGCGGGCCGTGGCGACAACCAGAAAAAACACAAGTGCAATCCGTTGCGGCAAAGCGCGTCCTCTTCAGTGTGACCGGTGCCCATCGTCGAACGGAAGAGGCGACTCGTCAAGTTCATGCTTTGAATGGTGATGGTCGCATACTACCATTGCAAAAGATGCCGACGCTCCGGCTAATTCTCTTCGTGTACTATTCTGCCGCTTGCGGCTTAGCTGCTCCACCCAACCCATCCCCCTTCGCACCGGTGGACGACAAGCGGGCAACGGAAGCCACAACCACCGCACGAAACACCGCAAAGAAGGCCATCGATCAACTCAAGCTCAAGTTCCCTACATTCAAGTTCGTTGAGAAAGAGACGCCGCACTTTCTTATTTACGCCGACTGGCCCGGCCGGGAGATGACCGGCCTGGCAACGCAGCTCGAACAATCCTACACCGCCGTCGGCAAGCAGTTTGGAGTAAAGGCGAAGGACGATGCGATATTCGTCGGCAAGATGCTCGTGTTCGCCGTCACGGATCGGGAGGCTTTCTCCAAGCTCTGCGAAGATTTCGATGACGTTCATCCTGCCGACGACGCACCGGGATACTTCCGCCCGCACGCCGACGGCAGCGGGCACCTGTTTGTGTGCCGGCCGGCGGTGGCGGAGGATGCTTCGGATATCGATCTCGACCGCGCCCGCGACCGCTTCGCCGCCATGCTCGCGCGCGAACTGACGCTGGCATTTCTCGATCGTTACGCCAACAAAGCCGAACTGCCCGGCTGGCTTAATCGCGGCATCGCCACACTGGTGCAGCGGTCGCTGGTGCCCGGCGAACGGATCGACCCCGGCGCCGCACGATACTTGGCCAGCAGCAATTTTGATCTGACGATTATCTTCGACCCGGAATTACCCGCCGGCCCGCACTTTGATGCCGCGGCGATGAGCCTGGTCGAAATGCTGCTGGAACACGACCGCGACGCGTTCATCAACATGCTCCACCTCCTCAAAAACGGCGCCCGCGGAGAAACGGCGCTGGAGAAATCGTTCCACCTCACCTACCTTCAGGCGGCCGAACAATGGCGACGGCACATTCAGACACGATAACGGCCGCCCCGACGCGCCCGCTCCGAACGGCGCGCGCGATTGCGTTGCGGCTTGTCAAGAGCGCCGCGTTCATCTACATCGCAGTGAGCATCAGTATGTGGTTCCTCCAGAACAAACTCGTCTTCCCCGGCGCATCGAGTCAGGGACAAAAAACCGCCATGGTGCTGCGCAGCACGTTGTATGAATTGATCGAACTCAAAACGCGCGACGGCGACAAAACCTTCGCCGTTTTCGCCCGGGCGATGGATTCCAACCGCCAGCCGCTGCCCGAATCCGCCGCAGCGGCGTGTCCTACCGCCATCTTTTTCTATGGCAACGGCGACTGCCTTGCGAACGCCCTGGGCTACGTGCGCTACTTTCGCGAACTTGGCGTGAACGTGCTGGCGGTGGAGTATGTCGGTTACGGCATGGCCGACGGCAAACCCAGCGAAAAGTCGTTCTACGCCACCGCCGACGCCGCATACGATTACGCGCTCACACGACGCGACGTCGACAAGAGCAAGATCGTCCCCATCGGCGTCTCCATCGGTGCAGGCCCGGCGATTGACCTCGCGGTTCGCCGGCCGACCGCGGGCGTGGTCTGCTTCAGCCCGTTTACCAGTCTCAAAGCAATGGCCCGCGAAGTCATTCCGTGGCTTCCGACTTCATTGCTCCTGAGTTACACCTTTGATAACAAGACCAAGCTGGCGACCTACCCTCGCCCCATCTTCATCACCCACGGCCGGGTGGACCAAGTCATTCCGTTCCGCATGAGCGAAGCGCTTCAAGCCGCCGCGAAAGGCCCCGTCACCTTCGTGCCGATCGATCATGCCGACCATAACGACCTGTTGGAAGCCGGCTACAATGAAATCACGCCGGGGCTTCGAACGTTTTTTGCCAGCTTGGTTCGTAACGATTGACGATCGACGATTGCGAAAAGCCAGTGACGAGACTGAAAGATTAATCGTCAATCGTCAATCGTTATTCGCCGTTTCTTGCATCCGCCGTCGAATCGTCATACAAACCTGCGACCTTGAGCGCGCAAGTTTTTACACGCTAACCTTATGTCGCCTTACCGCCGCAATGTCATCGTCGGACTGACCGTACTCGTTGCGATGCTCATTCTCGGATGGATGATCCTTCAGTTCGGGGGCGAGCTGGCTTCTCCGTTCACGCCCAAGCAGTTCCCCATTCGCGTCGTGAGCGATCGCGCCGACGGCATCAGCGCCGGCTCGCCGGTGCAATACCGCGGGGTGGCGGTCGGTCGCGTGGCGACGGTGACGCGCGGCGATGACATGGTCACGGTCTATATCGACGCACTCATCGACGCCTCCCCGCCGCTGCCGGCGAACGTCGAGGCGCGCATTCGCAGCCAGGGGCTTATCGGTACCGGTGCCGCGCTGGCACTTGCGGTAAAAGAAGGCGAACCCAGCCCGCGCGGCAACCTCGCCGCCGGCGCGACGATCGAGGCAACGTACGTCGGCCTGGACATCATCCCGCCGGAGTTCGCCGCGCTGGCGACCGAGCTTAAGCTCACCGCCAAGCAGTTCCGTGAGTCGGGCGTTATCGCCAACGTCAATGAGCAGATCGCCAAAGCCGGCAAGATGATCGACCACGCCGGCACGCTGCTGAGCGATCCCAAGCTTCGCGAAGACCTGCAACTGTCGCTGGCCAACCTGAGAGAGATCACCGACAAAGCCAGGCGCGTCAGCGGCAACCTGGAAAAGTTCACCGACAACCTCAACCAGTTGTCGGGCGAAACCAAAGACGCCCTCACGCAAGCCCGCGGCACGATCGCCAAAACCGAAGGCCACATCGACAGCATCGCCGCACAATTTAACGACCGGATGGCGCAGGCCTCGACGCTGCTCGAGCGGTTCCAGTCGATCGCCGCCAAGGTCGACAAAGGCCAGGGCACCGCCGGCCAACTCGTCAACGACCCGCGCCTATACGAAAGCCTCACCGCCACCACGCAAGAACTCGCGGTCACCATTAAAGACCTGCGAAGGCTGGTGGAGCAGTGGGAGCAGGAAGGCGTCTCGCTAAAATTAAAATAGTTGCTATTGGCGTCGACCACCCCGCCGACCGCACCCTTCAAAACGATTAACGATTGACGATTAGCAGTAATTCCTCTGCTTAATCGTCAATCGTCAATCGTTACCCCGCGGATTGCTTTACAGCCATCGGCAAACCAAGCTACACCGTAACCAGATGCGGTTTGGCAAGTTCCACCACCGCGTCGAACGCGGCGGGGTCGCCTACGGCCAGTTCGCTGAGCATTTTGCGGTTCAACTCCACGCCGGCCAAAACCAGCGCCGGGATGAAGCGGTTATAGGGAATGCCGCGCATCCGTAACGCCGCGCTGAGGCGCGTGATCCACAGCGAGCGGAACAGGCGCTTCTTTTGCTTGCGGTGCTCGTAGGCATAGACGTCTGCCTTGCGGGTGAACTCGCGGGCAACGCGGTAGAGCGTTCCCGGTCCGCCGACGAAGCCCGACGCGCGCTTCAGAATTCGTTTACGACGACGGGCGTGACCCGGTCCGCCTTTTACACGTGGCATAGTTCGATCCTTTCAAAGTGAGCCAGAGGCCGTATTGGCTTAGCTGCACCGGCGACGCGCCGATGCTTTTGTGTTCCGATTTTCATCGGTTGGGCAGACATTCCTGTCTGCCACGGCATTCCATGCCGTCCGCGGGGGGGAGAATCGCGTTAAACGCGATGACAGACGGGAATGTCTGCCCCACCGCAGCCTTCTGCTACTTGCTTACCTCGGCCTTCGCCGCCGCCACGGCCGCCATCTCTTTTTTGTGGCGGGCCTGACCCGGGCGCTTCCCGACGACGCCCAGCATGTGGCGCATGTTCTTCGAGTGCCCCTCGGCCAGCAGTTCCGGCCGGCCCAGTTGACGCTTAAGCCCGCTCGATCGCCCGCTGCGATGGTGCGAGTTCTTTTCGTGCCGGTGCTTGATCTTGCCCGACTTGGTGACCTTCATGCGTTTGGCGACACCCTTATTGGGCTTGAACTTGTATCCCATGACGAAACCTCGATTTTTGTGTGTCCTCGCGCCAAGCGCGGGGCGGAGCAAGATACAGATTTCGCCCCCAAACGTCCAGTACCGCGAAAAGTGATGCCCAGCGCCTTCTGGGCAATCGCATGTAACGAGCGGCGAGCGTAAGCGACCCGATTTCAGCAGCACTGCGACCGA
>CAZXLA010000181.1:0-7539 GCA_964641895.1 uncultured Tepidisphaeraceae bacterium | reverse complement strand
GAATAACTCGTAGATGGTCTTGGTGATCGGATAAAAGTCCTGCCGCTGGGCCAGCATCAGGCTGTCGCTCACCTCGAGCATGCTGAACGCAAAAGCCAGCATCGCGCCGGCGATTAAGTTGGCGGTAATGAGCGGGACCGTAATCTTGCGGACGACGGTAAACCCGCTCGCCCCCAGGTTGGACGCCGCCTCTTCAAGAGTGACCGACGTTTGCTGCAAGCCCGCCACCGCGCTGCGCACCATATACGGCAGCCTGCGGATGGCGTAGGCGATTACCAGAAACAGCATGGGATTCGTCTGCACGTCGAACAGACTCTTCCAGAAATCACTCTCCTTCACCCAACTGAGCCGGCTGAACCACGAACTAATCGCCAGGTATCCGAACGCCATGACTAAGCCCGGAACGGCCAGCGGCATCATCGCCAGCGTGTCGAGCACTCCGCGGAGGCGCAGGTTGCTGCGTACCACCACGAACGCAATCGCGATGCCAAGAACCGTGTTGAACGCGACGGCGAGCGTGGCGTAGATCAGGCTGTTTTTGATCGATCCGACCGTCATGCTGTGGCCCAGCGCTTCGACGTAGTTTTCTGTCGAGAACTTTGCCGGCAGGACCGATTGATACCAACTGCCCGGCGCGGTGAAGCTGGTGAGGACGACGCCCAGGTGCGGCAGGAGCGCAAGAAAAATGACCAACAGAAAAATTGCCGGCACAAGTGCCGCCGCTACACCACGGGCTTGAATGGTGTTGGACGCGGTGGAGGCCTTGGATTGCATCGCGTACGCCTGCCCGCCGAACAGCCATTTGCTGAGCATGTACAGCAGCAGGCTGGCGGTGAGCATCACGAACACCAGGGCGTACGGGAAGGCGCTGGATCCGATCTCTTTGAGCGCATCAAACACCTGCACGGGCGCACACCGCATGTAGTTCATAATGAGCGGCGTGCCGAGTTCGGTGAAGCTCCAGATGAATACGATCGTCCCGCCGGCGAACAGGCCGGGCATGATCAGGGGCAACGTTATTTTGCGGAACTTTCTAAACCCCGTGCAGCCGAGATTTTCCGCGGCCTGTTCCATCGCCGGATCAATATTCGCCAATGCCGCCGCAACGTTGAGATACAGGATTGGATACAGCCCCAGCGCCTGCAGCGCGATCACCCCGAAATAGCGAGCTTGTCCGATCCAGTCGATCGGCCCCCAGCCGGCGAGCGAGTTGAGCGCGCCATATTGACCGAGCATCTGCTGAAACCCGATCGCGCCGACAAACGGCGGCAGAATCATCGGCACCAAAAGCAATCCCTGGAACAATCCCTTGCCGGCGAAGTTGTATCGATTGGCCATCCACGCCAGCGGCACCGCAATGAGCGTGACGAGAGTGGTTGTGCCAATGGCGATGCCAAGGCTATTTAGAAGCCCCTCGGCGTAGATGGGGTTCTGAAACACGCCGATCAGAAATTTGAACGTCGGCTTGCCGTCTTCGAAGAATCCCCCGACGACCACCATTCCCAAAGGCCAAAGGAAACCAACCGCGAATATCGCGAGCGTGATCGAGAAGATGATCCATGCAGTGCTGCGTCGCATGTGTATTCAGCCGCGTAGCGGCGACAGAAAGTAGCCTGGGGCGCAAGCCCCAGGAAAAGGGTAATGCAGAGCTAAGCCGCGTAGCGGCGAAAGAACGATGGCGACCGACTCAGGTTCGGCGCAATCGTTTGCATGCGCGGCGTTGATCTCTTTCGCCCCTTCGGGGCTAGAAGGCGCGACCACCACCTGGGGCTTACGCCCCAGGCTACTTTCTTTCGCCGCTTCGCGGCTACGGATGGGTCGCGTCGCAGGGGTCATTTTGCCACCTCTTCATACTGCTTGCGAAACGCCGCCGTCCATTGGCGCATGTATTCCAGCGCGTCGTAGTTGCGGCGAATGTCTGGAGCGGTGCGCCATGTCAACGGCACTTCTTCGGCCTGCTGCTTCGATTTGTTATACAGGGTGACTGTTGGCAGCTTGCGCAGCGACGCCCGGCGGGCTGAGGTTGGGTCGCGCATCACCTTTCGCCAAGCGTCGCGCAACTCTTCGCCACTGTCCAGGCACATCGCCTTGACGATATCGCGCATCACGCTGAAATGATCGCCGGTCCACCGCCGGTAATAGATGAACTGTTTGGAAAGCTCATACGGATCGACCGTCGGATCACCCAGTTGGTCGGCGGTGTAAGGTTTGTGCGCCTCATAGCGCGCCTGCACCGCTGGCTGTGTGGAAGGGTAGAAATCACGGCGAATCGGCAGCCGGCGCAGGGCGAATTTTTCCGGCCCGCCGGGCGCCCCCGGGTGATACGTCCAAAGCCGCTGGCCGTCTTCGCTCAAGGTGTATTCGATAAACCGCACCGCCAGTTCACGATGTTGCGCACCGCGCAGGAGCGAGATCGGGTCGCAGCTCATACTCGATCCACCAACGACCGTGGCGTAGATCATTCGCTCTTCGCCGTGTGGCCCGCGCGAAGTCTGCGCCTGGTAACGACCGTAAAAATCGATCGCCATGCCGACGGCGGCGTCGCCCATGCTTACATCGATCGGCACTTTGCTCGCCGAATCAGTGAAATACCGGGCGTTGGCGCCGATCGCCTGCAGCAGCGCCATGCCGTCTTCCCACCCGCGTTCGAGCGATGATTGATACGGCTTGAGGTCATCGGGCACATCACCACGCTGATACGACTTGCCCTTTTCCTTCATGAAAGCATCGATTCGTCGTTCATTCGTGGCGATCTGGTCGTCGCTGAAGCCGGCGGCTTGGGCGGCATCGTGCATTTTCTGATGCGCGATCATCTCAAACGCCTTGGCGATCGATCCGGATTTGGTCGGGTCGGCCACCCCCACCTGGCCGAAGTAGACTGAGTCCGCCAAATCGTCCCACTTCGTCGGCGGTTGTTTGACTTTCAGATCTTTCAGACGATCAACGTTGTAAACCAGACCGAACGTGCTGATGGCGTTGCCGAACAGGTACGGCCGCCGCCATGTTTCTCCGCTGACGGTGGCGGGAATAAGCTCGACCCGTTGACCACCCATTGTGGTTTCAAACAAGTCCGGCGGGGCCGGCCCATCGGGCCATGGCGCAACGGTGAAACCCTTCGCAAACGCGTTATTGTGGTCGAACTCGCCGCCGCCGAAGAACAGGTCTACCTTTGCGGTGAACTGTGCCGGGGCATCGGTCTTGCGGAACTCTTCGTAGATTTCCTTTTGCAGTTTCCAATTGACTTCGCTGGCACCGGTGGGCGGTTTGTCGAGCGGGAAACGGTCGTTGATCACCGCATCGGACGCGCCGTCGGGCCAATTATTCCCCTTCTGCTTCCACCACGCCCGCGCGGCGGCGGCGTACTCGCTCGATAAATAGCGGCTGATCTCGGTCGTCCCGCCGATGTTGCGCCAATCGACCTTCACCGGCTTACCAAACTTCGCCTGGTGCCAATTGGAAAACCCGCGCTCAAACTCATACCGAATCGCCTCGTTGTGCGGCGTGATGATCGTAAGCATCGGATCGCCGGGCTGCCACGCGCCGGCGTCGGCCGAGCGCCGGAAAATAAACGGCAGTGCAATGACCGTGGCGAGCGTGAAGAGGATGGTGAGTGTTTTGATCATCGATCACTCCCTCTGCTCCCTCTCCCGGCACGCCGGGAGAGGGCCGGGGTGAGGGTTCTTGTGGCGAACTAAAAAGTCATGGGATTCCCAAAGAACAACGATCATCGCAATGCGGCGAAGGTATCGTTTCTGGCCTGCCACAAAAACCCTCACCCTAACCCTCTCCCGGGGTACCGGGAGAGGGAAGTAGGACTACATCCGCCGGATCGAACCATATTTTTGCGCGCTCACTGGCGCCATCGCGGGCGACGATTTTCGGGTTTAGCTCGAACGCTCGAAGCTCAACCTTTGAACCGTTGTCAATACTGACGACGTGCTGCGCGACTTCGCCGAGATAGATCGTGTCGTGTACTGTTCCGTCGAATATGTTGAAGTCGCCCGGTCCGCCGGGTCCAATCCGCACCACTTCGGGCCGGATTGAGATCGTGACCTTGTTGCCGTCTCGCTCCGAGGCCAAAGCCTGCGGCTTGTGGTGGCTCGTTATAGGGCCGATGGCGGTGTTGACGACCACTACAGTACCATTTGTCGACGCTATCGTGCCTTCGAGAAAGTTGGTTTCGCCCATGAAGTTTGCGACGAACTTGTTCTTAGGCCGCAGATAAAGTTCCTGTGGCTTGCCGATCTGCTCGATCGTGCCCATGTTCAGCACCGCCATGCGGTCGGCGATGCTCAGGGCTTCTTTCTGATCATGCGTGACATAGATGGCGGTGAGGCCCGACGCGCGGCAGATTCGCCGGATTTCGCCGCGCATTTCCAGACGCAGCTTCGCATCGAGATTGCTCAGCGGCTCATCCAGCAGAAGGCAGTCGGGCTTGACCACCAATGCACGGGCCAGCGCTACGCGTTGTTGCTGCCCGCCAGAAAGCTCGTTGGGCTTGCGGAGCGCGTACGGCTGAAGCTGCACCAGATCGATTACTTCCGCCACGCGGCGGTCGGTTTCGGCGCGGCCTACCTTGCGGATGTCCAAGCCGAAGCGGATGTTGTCGCGCACGTTCATGTGAGGCCAGAGCGCGTAGCTCTGAAAACACATGACGGCGTTGCGCTGCTCGGTGCCCACATCGGTCACATCGCGATCATTGAAGTAGATCCGGCCTTCGGTTGGCGCGTGCAGACCGGCGATCAACCGTAGCAGCGTGCTCTTGCCGCAGCCGCTGGGACCCAGCAGAAAAAACAGTTCACCCGCGTCGATCGACAGGTTGATCCGGTCGAGCGCGGTGGTCTGGCCGAACCGCTTGGTGATGTCGACAAACTTGACGGCCGTCATGGCGTGGGAAGTATAAGGAAAAAGGGTCGAGACGATAGAAACGGGATCGCGGCGCGACAGCGAAGTCGCGTGCAATCAGGGGGGTGAAGCGGCTGGTTGTGTCGTCTGGGTAGTTGGCAGCGTTGTTGATTGCGTCGCCGCGGCGGCCTTACGGCGTCGGGTGGCCTCGAGATTCCGCCGGGCCAGTGCAAAACCCGGACGCGCCTTCAATGCCCGTTCGAACATCTTGATGGCGTCATCATGCTGGTTCATCGCCGTCAGCAGCAGGCCGATGTTGTTGGCGGCGTCGGCGTTGGCGGGCTGGTCTCGGATGACGCTCAGCCATAGCCGCAGCGCGCTCTCGGGATCATTATTTTCAGCCAGTGCACTGCCCAGATTGACGCGCACTGCGATCGACTCCGGGTCGATCGCCTGGGCCTGCAGTTGCAGTTCAAGCGCCTGTTCGCGCCGTCCCTGCTGCCGCAGGGCTTCGCCCATTCCTGTCAGGGCCAATACATTTTTGGGCGCGACTTGCAGCGCGCGTTCGAAGAGCGCCGTGGCGGCGCCGACGTCGCCGTCTTCCATTTTCATCCTCGCCAGCGCGACCACCGGCCCCGCGTGCGCCGGGCGGACGAGCTTTTGCGAATCCATGCCTGTCGCACGTCGATCGTTGATGACGTACTGCTGGTTCATCTCGATCGCCAGTTGGAACAGGCGCTCGGCTTCAACCCGTTTCCCGCGCATCTCCGCCACTCGGCCCATGTTGGTTACCGGGTCGGCAAAGTTCTTGTGCAATAGTATGGCTTTTTCGAATGAGGCTTCGGCCTCATCGATCCGACCCTGGTTGAGCAACAGCGCGCCTAGGTTGTTGTGGGCCATCCAGGCGCGGGGGCTTTTGGCAATCGTGTCGCGCCAAAGCGCCTCCGGCCCGACGTAAATGCGCGCCTGCCGGAATGCCAGTGCGCCCAGCACCCCGCACAGGCACACCGCCGTGACGATCGCGGCCGGTTTGTGGTTCCGCAGTGCATACGCACCGGCGGCGCACAGGGGGACGATCAACCCGAGGCTGGCGAGGTAGACGAAATGGTCGGCCACGAACGCGTAGCGCATCGGGAAGTAGTTGAAGAACCCCAGCGCCGGCAGCGCCGTCCCGCCGAAGAAAAGCAGGCCGAGCAGCGCCCCATCGCCCGGCCCGTCGCCCCACTTTTTTCGAGCGACGATCGCGACGCAGATCGTCAGCACGACGCTCAACGGCCAGAGCCACACCAGCACCCGCGCCGGTTCGATCGGCCACTTGTCGTAAATGAACGCCAGGTTGATCGGCAGCAGCAGCTTGCCCACGTAGAACCACACCGCCTGGCCGGCGATGATCGTCCGCTCAGCCCACGTGTAACTCCACTCGGCGCCGACCGCGCCCACCACGTTACGTTCCATCCAACTCGTGAACAGGCTCATCGCAATGCCGAGCACGAAGAACGGCGTTAGCGGGACGACGTCGCGCTGAAAATCGAGGCGGCGGCGCTTCCAGAAGACGACCAGCAGCATCGCGGCGGGCAAGGTGGCAATTACGCTTTTGCTCAGCAGCCCAAATACAAAAAGCACCAGCGACAGCGCGTAAAGCTTCCACGGCTCATCGGGCAGTTCGAGCTTGTACTCCTTTTGCGTTGCAGGCTCGCCGGGCATTCGTTCCGAGGCAAGTGCCGCTGGTTTCAAGCGCCCGTCCAATCCTGAGAACCGCAAATAGACGAGAAGCGAGAGGAGATAAAACAACCCCGAAAGCACATTCTTGCGCTCCGTAACCCAGGCGACCGATTCCACATGCACCGGATGCAACGCAAAGACGAACGCCGCAACGACCGCCCCGGGGATCGCCAATCGGCGCAGAATGACAAAGAGCGTCCAGCAGCCGGCGGCATGCAGCAACACGCTGGTAACGTGGTATCCGAGCGGCTTCAATCCCCAGAGGCGGTAATCGATCCAGAGGCTGGTAAACGTCATCGGATAATACTGCGGTGCCGGGTACGCCCGCGGCGATGGGAAGATGCCGAGCCACAACTGCTGCAATCCCGCCTGGTCGCGGAGCGCGGCGTTGTTCACGACGTAATAGTCGTCATCCCAGATGAACTCCCCGCGAAGGGCCGGCCCGTACGCCACCAGCACCGCCGCCAGAAGGCCAATCGGCACGAGCCAATTCACCCAGAGCGGAGATTTGCGGGAAAGCAACGATACTGAAAGCGCGTTGGGTTCCATTGACGCGCCGATCCTAACGTCGCCAAGGCTCTAAGTCGCGGCATTAATGCGAGGGTCTGACGCCATTTTGTAGTAATTAATTGACCACAAATTCAGATTGACATGAAGTTGAACATGACGCTGCGCGTCACCCTGAGAGGATGAAAATTCCGTACCATCGGCGTCTCGCCGATGATGCTTGTACTCAAGCATGGTCGCAACGGCGATGTCGCGCTTCGGGAGAGGCCGACACGAACGTCAACGCGGCGTACCGCGTTCACGGACGAGACGCCCGTGGTACGCCGCTTGGCAACCACAACCCCAAACCAGCGGCTATTTTCGAAGCAGAAACGAAGAATGTTTGCTAAAGATGGAGTCACTCGAGATTAATGAAGTGCATCTGCGAACATCGGCGGGTTGTAGGTCTTCTTCGTTTCTTCGATT
>CAZXLA010000180.1:0-7659 GCA_964641895.1 uncultured Tepidisphaeraceae bacterium | reverse complement strand
CCGGTCACCCCGCCGGCGGGGCGGCCCATGGCGCGAACCTGATCTTCTTCAAACCGCACGGCCAGCCCGGTCTTGGTGCCGAGCATAATGTGATCCTTGCCGCTGGTGACGGCCACGCCAATCAGCGCATCGCCCTCTTCCAGGCCGATGGCGATGATGCCCGTCTGGCGGATGTTCTCGTACGCGCTCAGCGCTGTCTTCTTCACCACGCCTTTGGCGGTGGCGAACACGAGGAACTGCTCTTCCTTGGCAAAGTCTTTGATCGCCAGCACGTTGCGCACCTTCTCGCCAGTTTGAAGCGAAAGCAGGTTGGCCACACTGCGCCCCTGGCTGGTGCGGCTCATCTCCGGCACATCAAACACGCGCTTGTCGTACACGCGGCCGGTGTTGGTGAAGAACAGCAGGTGGTCGTGCGTGTTGGCGATAAACAGGCACTCGACAAAATCGCCCTCGCGCGATTCAGTCCCCTTGATCCCCCGGCCGCCTCTGCCCTGGCTGCGGTAGGTGCCGGTGGGCATGCGCTTCACATAGCCTTCGTGGCTGAAGGTGACGACGACGTCTTCGGGCGTGATCAGCGCCTCCATGTTCATATCGCCAACCGCGCCGGTGATTTCGGTTCGGCGGTCGTTGCCGTACTTCTCTTTGATCTCGAACGTGTCTTCTCGAATGATGTCTTCGACCAATTTCGGGTCGGCCAGAATCGCTTCGTATCCCTCAATTTCGCCGGTGACTTCGCGGTATTCCTTCACCAGACGATCAATCTCAAGCCCAACGAGCTGGATGAGCTGCAAGCGACCGATTGCCTCGGCCTGCACCTGCGTGAGCAGTATATCGCGCTGGGCGCGCTGCATGAGCGTTTCGGGAATCTGCGCCGCCGCCGGGTGGCTGGGGGCGATACGGAAGGCTCGCGTGCGCAATTTCTCGATCGCCTCGTCGCGCGTCTTACTCGACCTTATCAGCTTCACCACTTCATCAATATCGCACACCGCGAAGATCAGGCCTTCGAGAATATGCCCACGTTGCTGGGCCTTCTTGAGCAGATGCTTCGTCCGCCGGGTGATGACCACTTTGCGGTGTTCGATGAAGTGCTGAATCAGTTCCTTCAGCCCCATGGTGCGCGGCTGGCGGTTCACCAGCGCGATGTTGATCATGCTCACCGTGATCTGCAGGCTGGTGAACTGGTACAACTGGTTGATGACGATATCCGGGTCGGCGTCGCGCTTCAGGTCAACCACCATCCGGCATTTGTGCTCACGGCCGGAGTGGTCGTTGGCGTCGCTCACGTCGCTGATGCGGTCGTCTTTCACGCCGTCGGAAATCTGCTGCAGAATGTCTTTGCGGATGACGTTGTAAGGCAGCTCGTCGACGATGATCGACTTGCGGCCGTTCTTGTTCTCTTCCACATGAATCTTGGCGCGCAGCGTCAACCGTCCCCGGCCGGCGGTGTAGGCTTCGATGATGCCGTCGCGCCCGCAAATGGTTCCGCCGGTGGGAAAGTCCGGCCCGGGCACAATTGTCAGCAATTCCGGCAGCGTGATCTCAGGTTTGTTGATGACCGCGACGATGGCATCGCAAATCTCGCGCAGGTTATGCGGCACGAGGTTGCACGCCATGCCGACGGCGATACCGGTCGAGCCGTTCACCAGCAAGTTGGGAAACTTCGATGGAAGAACCATCGGTTCCATCAATCGTTCGTCGTAGTTGGGCTGGAAATCGACAGTGTCCAAATCCATATCGGCCATCATGTCGACCGTAGGCGCGGTCATCCGCGCTTCGGTGTATCGCATGGCCGCCGGCGGGTCGTCGTCGGTGCTGCCGAAGTTGCCCTGTCCGTCGATCAACCGATGCCGCATGTTCCATTCCTGGGCCATGCGAACAAGCGTCGGATAAATCACCGCTTCACCGTGCGGGTGGTAGTTGCCGCTCGTATCGCCGGCGATCTTGGCACACTTGATGTGCTTGCGGCCGGGGGTGAGGTTGAGGTCATTCATCGCGACAAGAATGCGCCGCTGCGAAGGCTTGAGGCCGTCGCGCACGTCGGGCAGGGCACGATCCATGATCGTGCTCATCGCGTAGGTAAGGTAGGAATCCTGCAGTTCCTGTTCGATCTGCAGGTCTTCGATGCGTTCTATTATCGGGTTTTGTTCGGACATTATTTCCAGTTGAAAATGATAGGGCATTTTACTGGAAATGAGATGGAAAGGCGAACGACTGACACCCGCAGTTTAGCGCATCGCCACAAGAAGCGCGATAATCACGGCCATTGGGACAATGACAAATGTGAACAACACGAACAACGCGATCCAATCCATCGTCTCCCGGCGAATGCGTTGCCTCGTTGGGGCGGCTTCGCAGTGTTGGCGAAACCAGTCTTCGGCGGGAATGAGTTCGGCATCGCACTGCGCGCACCAGACACCGTATTGTTGCGAATCGGGACAAAACCACTGCCTTGTGCGGCATTCCCGGCACGAAAGCTCAACCGCATCGTCGGGCATGAGCGCCATCGACAGCGATGGATCGAATGCGACTTCTCGCGACGGTGGAAAAATATCGCGCGTTTGCTCGGCCCACCGCAACGACCCGCCACAAAGTGGGCATTTCATAGGCCGATGCGTCGCGGCTGTTTCGATGCTCTTATGTCGGCATTGCTTGCACACAGCGTCAACAAGGTGAATGTGCGGGTTGAGAATCTGGCTGGCAATCTGATAACCCTGTCGCCGCGAGCGAAGGGCGATCATGGTTTGACCACGATGAACTGGTGCGCGTGGCATTGTCCGGTAGTCTATCACCATGGAGTCGGTCGCCCAAACAAGAAATGCCCGCCATCGGACTCTCTCCAAAACTACCATGAGGGGAAGTGTGAGAGCAATCGCCGCATCGGAGTCGGTCGCGTGACACCCTTTGACTTTAGTCCATTCCGCGCCGTGCTGCTCGACCTCGATGGCACGCTGGCCCACGACGATCACGCCCTGCCCGGCGCCGCCGACCTGGTTCGCCGGCTTCAGGCGATGCACAAGATTGTCGGCGTGATCAGTAACTCCGGCGCCGGGCCGCTGCGCGTGCAGATGCGGCTGCATGGGATGGCCATCGAGGTCGACGCCGCACGCATCTACACCGCCGCCGCCCATGCCGCTGATCATGTGCTCGAACGGTTCTCGCCCGAAAAGCTCGGTCGGCGCGTTCGGGTGTTCAACCTCAGCACGCTGGCGATTCACGACATGCTCGACGGCCGGGTCGACTGGGTAAAAACCGGCGGCGAGCCGTGCGACGTGGTGGCCGTGGCCGCGCCCACCTCGCAGCACTACAGCGAAGACCGCGCCCGCATCGCGCTTCAACTGGCGCGCGGCGGCGCCGCGATCGTCGGGCTGTGCAGCGACCGCGTGTTCCCCAGCAGGCGCGGCATTGAGTTCGGTAGCGGCGCGCTGACGCAACTGCTCGCCTACGCCGCAAACGCTACGCCCAGTTATTGCGGCAAACCGCAGGCGGAATTCTTCACTGATTTCTGCAAGCATTTGGGGGTGAATACGAATGAGTGCGTGCTGATCGGCGACAACCTCGAAGCCGACATCGCCGGCGGGCTGAATGTGGGCATCTCAGGCATCCTCACCCTCACCGGCGTATCGCGCCGCCGCGACGTGATGATGGTGCCCGAGAACCTGAGGCCAATGGCGATCGTGGAGGACCTGACGCAGTTGTGAAAGGTCAACGGATGAAACTTGTTTGTAAATCCGAATGACGAAATCAGAAATCCGAATCAAATCCGAAGCACGAATGCCGAATGCAACCTTTGGTGGGGCAGACATTCTTATCTGCCCCACCTTCAGGCGGGGACCGCGTTCGTCATTCTGATTTACACCGGTTATGCTTGATCGTATTGGAGACAACAACATGGGCATTTGGGACAAACTCACCGGCGAACTGATCGACATCATCGAATGGCTGGACGACTCGCGCGATACGATGGTCTGGCGGTTCCCGCGGTATCAGAATGAAATCAAGAATGGCGCGAAGCTGATCGTCCGCGAGAGCCAGGCCGCGGCGTTTATTAACGAAGGCGCGATCGCGGACGTGTTTGAATTTCCGGGCACCTTTACGCTCGACACGAAGAACCTGCCGATCCTTTCTACGTTGCGCGGCTGGAAGTACGGCTTCAACTCGCCGTTCAAAGCCGAGGTGTATTTCGTCAGCATGCGCACGTTCACCGACCGCAAGTGGGGAACGAAAAACCCGATCATGATGCGCGACCCGGAATTCGGGCCGGTGCGGCTGCGCGCCTTCGGCACGTTTGCGGTGCGCGTGAATCAAATCGGCACGTTCCTGAAAACCGTCGTGGGCACCAACGCGCGGTTTACGATCGACCAAATCGGCGATCAGTTGCGCGACTTGATGGTTGCGCGCTTCGCCGACGCCGCCGCCGAGAGCAAAATTCCGGTTCTTGACATGGCCGCCAATCAGGACGAACTGGGCAAAGTGCTGCTGGGCCGGATCAATCCGGATTTCGCGCAATTTGGCTTGGAAGTCACGCAATTGGTCGTCGAAAACATCAGCCTCCCGCCGGAGGTGGAACAGGCGCTGGACAAGCGCACGAGCATGGGCGTGCTGGGCGACTTGAACAAGTACATGCAGTACCAAAGCGCCGAAGCGATTCGCGAAGCCGCGCAGAATCCCGGTGGAATAGCCGGGATCGGCGCCGGCATGGGCGCGGGCATGGCAATGGCCAACCAGATGGGCGCTGCACTGCAAACCAAGCCGGGCGCTTCAGCCCCGGATTCTTCGAGCGGTTCTTCAAGTGTTTCTTCAAAGGGCGCGCCCCCTCCCCTGCCATCACAAGGCGTGCAGTTTTTCGTCGCGATCGATAACCAGCAAACCGGCCCGTTCGACGCCGCCGCCGTTCAATCACAGATCGGCGCCGGCCGAATCACCCGGCAAACGCTCGTGTGGAAACACGGCATGACGAACTGGACGGCGGCGGAAACGATCGCGGAGTTGCAGCAGCTGTTCGGCCCCCCGGCGTTACCGTGACTCCCCCGCCCTGTACCCAGGGAGGGGGCCGGGGGGAGGGCTGTTCGGTCTTAGTTGGGTGAGCCTGCGCCATGCGATTTCAACGAAAGCCCAATCCAGAGTTACGCCGAGTGCTTCGCGACAACGCCCGTCAACTACGGCGCGCTTCGGCGCCGGCAGAGGTCAAGTTGTGGAGTCGGCTTCGCGCCGGTCAGATTGGCGGCAACCAATTTCGCAGGCAGCACCGCATCGGAAGTTTCATCGTTGACTTCTATTGTGCGGCGCACCATTTAGTTATCGAGCTGGATGGGTCATCACACGATGATCCAACACAGGTCGAAAAAGATGACCTGCGCGTCCAAGAGCTATACTGGCGATGACTGCGCGTGGTCCGATTCTCGAACGCACAGATTTATCATGACATTGAAAGAGTCGTTGACCATATTGCAGAGTTGTGTGGAGTCAAGTTCGGATGACCAGTGAGCACCACGACTCCTCCCTCCCTCCAGCCCCCTCCCAGAGTACTGGGCGGGGGAGGCAATTCCCCTGCGGCCAATGCGGCGCGATGCTGGAGTTTGATCCGGGCAGCACGTCGCTCAAGTGCGTCTACTGCGGCTGGCTCAACGAGATCGCGCCCAATGCCGCGGCGGCGATTGATGAACTGGATTTGCAGGAGCATCTTCGTCAGCTTCAATCCAATGCCAGCATGGTTGAAACGCTGCTGGTGCGTTGCGTCGGCTGTGGCGCCGAGCAGACCATGAAGGAAGGTGTGACGGCGGCGGAGTGTGTGTTCTGCGGCAAGGCGATTGTGGCGCAGGCGATCAGCAAGCGGTTGATCAAGCCGCAATCTTTGCTGCCGTTTCACATCACGCAACAGCAAGCGGCGGACAGCTTCAAGCGATGGATCCATTCACGGTGGTTCGCGCCCGGCGCACTCAAACGCAACGCCGAACAACAAAAAATCGGCGGAACCTACCTCCCGGCGTGGACGTTCGACAGCAACACCACAAGCCCCTATCGCGGCCAACGCGGCGAAAATTACTTCGAAACGCAAACTTACACCACGATTGAAAACGGCAAGAGTGTCACGCGCACGCGGCAAGTTCAGAAGATCCGCTGGTACCCGGCCAGCGGAACGATCCATCACTTCTTCAACGATGTGCTGGTCCTCGCCACCACGTCTCTTCCCAAAGGCTACGGCGAAGAACTCGAACCGTGGGATCTGGGCAATCTCCTTCCATTTGATGAACGGTACTTAAGTGGCTTCATCGCCGAGGCGTATCACGTCGATTTGCCGCAGGGTTGGCAGCGTGGCACGGTAATCATGGATGCCGCCGTACAGCAGATGATCCACCGCGACATCGGCGGCGATCATCAACGCATCGACTGGTATCAGACCGCCCACCGCGACATGGCATTTAAACACATCCTTCTACCGGTGTGGATCAGCGCCTACAATTATCACAACAAAGGCTACCTGTTCCTCGTCAACGGCCGAACCGGCGAAGTGCAGGGTCAGCGGCCGTACAGCGCAATGAAGATCACGGCATTCGTACTGATGATTTTGACGATGGTGGGAACGATCGTGTACTTCATGTCGCGTTAGCGTTTCCCCCTCCTTGTACTCCGGGAGGGGGCAGGGGGAGGGTCGAACGGCGAAATGTGTCGCTCGCGCATGGACCCTCCCCCCCAACCCCCTCCCGGAGTACCAGAAGGGGGAACAAGACAATGACCACCATCGCCCACATTTCCGATCTGCATTTCGGTCGAATCGATTCGGCGGCGGTGGAGGCGTTGGTGGGGGATCTTCATTTGCTCCGCCCGGATTTGGTCGTTATCAGCGGCGACCTGACCCAGCGCGCCCGACCGGAGCAGTATAAAGCGGCGCGAGCGCTGATCGATCGGCTGCCGATTCCGCAGATCATCGTGCCGGGGAACCACGACGTGCCGCTCTACGATTTACTCCGCCGGCTGCGCGATCCGTTCGGGCGGTTCAGGCAGTTCATCACCGTCGATGAGTATCCGGAATTTGAGAATGATGACGTGCATGTCGTAGGCATCAACACCGCCTGCCGAATCGCGCCGCGGTTGAGTGGGTTTTGGAAAGACGGCAAGGTTCGCGCGCGTCACCTGGAAAAACTCAAACAACTCTTCACGCCGGATCGTGCCATCCTCCCACGCTCAGTAGTCCGGCAGGGTGATACGAGCGCCGAAGCGAGAAATGCGCCGTTAGCCGACGACCCTCCCTCCGGCCCCCTACCCGAGTACAAGGAGGAGGAGGCAGCGTTGCATCAAATGCGAATCCTCGTGGCCCATCATCCGTTCATCGAGCCGGGTGGAGGCCATTGTCACGGAATCATCCACGGCGCGCGTCATGCACTGCCGGTGCTTGAGCAACTCGGCATCGACTTGATCCTCGGCGGGCACGTGCACATGAGCTATCGCGGCGACGTGTGCTTGCAGCATCCGCAGGTGCGTCGACCGATGCTGAATATCCTGGCCGGCAGCGCGATCAGCACGCGGCGGCGCGAGCAGTGCAACGCGTACAACGTCTTGCAGATCACTCCCGTCAAAGAAACCACACTTCGCCGCCGGGCATTCGTTGACGACCGATGGGTTGACGCCGGCGCGGCGATTGCCCTGTGTCTTGGAAAATAA
>CAZXLA010000179.1:0-7705 GCA_964641895.1 uncultured Tepidisphaeraceae bacterium | reverse complement strand
GGCGGTGGCCTCGGAGAGGATGCCGCCGATGTCAAGGATGAGGGCGACGCGGCCGTCACCGAGGATTGCCCCACCCGAGACGCCCCGGATGGATTGAGTAGCTTGGCCGAGAGCTTTGATGACGACCTGCTGCTGGCCGATGATCTCATCGGCGGCGAGGCAGGCGCGGGTGCCCTGGGTCTCGACGACGATGAGTAGATCGTCTGCCGTGTTCGTCGGGTCTCCGCCGCGACCCAGGACGTGACGGAGGCGGTGAATCGGCAGTAGTCCGCCGCGGACCATGGCCATCTCGCCCTTGCCGACGACGGTGTGGACGTCCTTGGGCTTGGGGCGAAAGCTGCGCTCGATGGAGAGCGTGGGAATGACGTAGCGTTGGGCGCCGACGCGGACCACCATGCCATCGATAATGGCCATGGTCAGGGGGAGGCGCATGCTGAAGACGGTGCCCTTGCCCGCGGTCGAGCGGATGTCGATCTTTCCGCGCAGCGCCTCGATGTTGCGGCGAACGACGTCCATGCCGACTCCACGGCCGGAGATATCGGTGACCTTCTCAGCGGTGGAAAAGCCGGGGAGAAAGACGAGGTTGAAGACCTCCGTGTCGGAGATGTCGGCGACGGGGCGGTCGGGCGCGTAGATGCCCTTCTCGATGGCCTTGGCCACGATCCTGGCGCGGTCCAGACCCTTACCGTCGTCCTCGATCTCGATGACGATGGAGCCACCGGAGTGGAAGGCCCGGAGCCACACGTTGCCCGTGTCGGGCTTGCCGGCGGCTCGGCGCACCTCGGCGGGCTCGATGCCGTGGTCGCAGGAATTGCGGATCATGTGGACGAGCGGGTCGGCGATCTCCTCGACGACATTGCGGTCCAGTTCCACATCCTCGCCCTCGGTGTGGAGGGTGATGTGCTTGCCCGCCTTGGCCGAGACATCCCGCACCAGGCGGGCCATCTTCTGGAAGGTGGACTTGATGGGGACCATGCGAAGCGACATGGAGACTTTCTGGAGGTCGCGGATGATTTTGCCCACC
Source organism: uncultured Tepidisphaeraceae bacterium (assembly GCA_964641895.1). Classification (GTDB taxonomy): domain Bacteria; phylum Planctomycetota; class Phycisphaerae; order Tepidisphaerales; family Tepidisphaeraceae; genus UBA2421. The sequence goes on along the minus strand of CAZXLA010000179.1, from coordinate 6,681 downwards.
ATGGTCAAGTTGCGCTGCATGCGCTGCTCGTTGAGCCCGCGAACGGAAGGATCCTGCACGACCATCTGCTGCGCGATCACGAGTTCGCCGACCATGTCCACCAGCGTGTCCATGCGCGCGGTGCTGACCTTGACGGTCTGGTCGGCGCGCTTCATGCCGCCGGCGGCGGGTGCGCCGGTGGGGGCTGACACTTCCGGCGATGCGGTGGGCTTGGCCGCCGCAGACTGCGGCGTCTGGGAAGCGGGCGCGGCGGCGGGAGCGGTGGGGACAGTTGTTGCGGGCGCACGGAGCGTCGCGGGCGACGGGGTTGCGGCGGGCGCGGTCTTGAGTTCCGCTCCGCCGGCATTGGTCAGGTCGCCCTGCACCGCGCGCTGCAGTTGATCGATCAGCGACTTGAGTTGTCCGTTGGTGGGCGGGGTTCCGCCCTCGAACACGCGGATCAACTGGCCCATCAGATCGCAGGTCTTGAGAATGATGCTCAGGTACTGGGAGTTGAGCGTGACTTTGTCGTTGCGGGCGCCGTCGAGCAGGAACTCGGCGCTGTGCGCCAGCGACACGATGGGACCAAGGTTCATGAACCCAGCCACGCCCTTGATGGTATGAAATGCGCGGAAGACGGTGTTGATCAGCTCCTTGTCGCTTGGGTTCTTTTCCAGTTGCAGCAGCGCCTGTTCGGAGTTGGCGATGTGCTCGCGTGACTCGCACAGGAAATCATTGAGGTTGTCCTCCATGGCACCATCGGCGGCAAGGACGACCAGGCTGCTGTCAAACTCGGACGGCGCCGCCTCGGCCGGGCCTGTGACCGTGACGCCTGGGGCTGACGAGGTCGATTTGGAATTCTCAACTATGGTGGGAACGGGGGCAGTTGCATCAGCCGCCGGGACGGCAAAGCGTGCCAGGATTGCGGCGTGGTCCGGCGCGGGAACCCGAGGATCGCTCGACAACACCGCCACGTACCCTCTCATCCAATCTACCAGCTCCAGGAGTGCATCCACGGGGAGGGCCAGCCCTTCGGCGATGCAATGGTCGATGTAAGACTCGGCCTCGTGGCAGAGCGTCTGGGCCGCGTGCAGCGAGAGTACGCCGCACTCGCCCTTGAAGGTGTGCAGCCGGCGCCGGATCTCGGCGAGAACCTCGGGTGAGTTGCCCGAGGACTCGACGGCCATCACTTGCGATTCAAGCTCCACGAGCGTGTGGCCGCACTCCGTTACCCACGACGAAAGAAGCTCCGAGTCGACGGCCTCGCCTGGTCGAGGGACGCGGCTCTCGGCACTGTACGGCGACGGGCCGATATCGCCGAGCGGCCGACCTTCCTGGTCGGCCATGACCGCTCGCTGGGCGTATTCGATGCCACGTCGGACGAGATCAATCGCCGCAGCGGCGTCTTCGGTCTCTCGATGGACAATCTCCTCGATCAACCCCGCGGCGTGTTCGAGGCAGTCCGTTACGATCCCGAGGTCCGAGGAGGACAACTCGCCGCAGAGTGACCGGAGCCGGTCGTGGAGGCCAACCAAGGCGGGCAGGTCATGCTCATCGGCCAGGACGGAAGCCTTGGCGATGTCGTTGATAGTTGGAAGCAGTATCAAGAGTACCTCATATCTAACAAGTGAACACCCACTCCCCTTTCGGACGATCCGGTGGGCGACGTGAGCCGACTGGTCCAGAATTTCTGCCGTCGATCCGGCAAATGCCAACCTCGGCCTTTACGAGACGATTCAGGCCGCGACGGCCGATTTCGTTCCCTCTGCCGGCCTCGCGGCGGGCATGCGTACGATCTGGGCGATCTCGCTCAATGCCCGTGGGGCGACCGACCCCGTTTTGTACACCAACTGCCGCTGCTCGTCCCAGTAGATCCAGACGGGGCCTTTGACCGTGTCCTTGAAGTGAATCGCAAACTCTCCGATGTGGAACTTGACGTTCGGATGGATCGCCTTGGCGATATGCAAATCGAGCTTGCGGCGCTCCCGGGCAGCGATCTCGATCGCGTCCAGCTTCGCCGTCCACTTCACGAGCTCGTTATTCTGCTGGCTGAGCTCGTAGGCAGTTTCCGTGAGCATTTCGCGGTCGGCTGCGGACGGTCTGGGCTTCATCTTGACAAGGCGTTCCTGCGCGGTCAGTTGCGTAAGCGTTTGTTTGATCTGATCGACGACCTTCACAGCCGCGCGTCGAGAGGCCTGAAGCAGGGGCACATCACCGAGCGAGATCGTGGTGGGGATGCAGGCCGCCGAGCCGATGACCTTTACCACCAGGGAGCCGGTGACGGCGATTTCGCCGCCGAGAATCGCTCCGTTGGGGCAATTGAGATCCTGACCGACAACCAGCTTGCAGTCGACGATCTCGCGCTCAACGTTGAGGTTGCCAGAAAATGTGCCAGTGACCTTGTCAAGGTACACAATTTGGGCATTGCGCCCCACGGAGATCGTCCCGCGGCCGCTCCCGGCCATCCCGCCGCGTGCGACGAAGTCTGCGCCGCAGCGGATCTCGGCGCTCTCGATCAGCCCACCCACATGAATGTCGCCGTCCGCAGTCACCTTGAAACCCGGGCGGACTCCCCCCGCGATTTTTACGGAACCGGCGAACGTAATGTGACCGGTGGAGAAATCAACATACCCCGGCACCTCAAGCGACTGAATGACCGAAAGTTCGTTCTCCCGAAGCACGAGAACGCCGTCTTTTTCCGCGATAATCCTGCCGAGAGAATCGAGTGTGAGCGTCGGGTGAAGCTTGATGGGGATTGGCTTGCCGGGTTGAGCCTTGATCACCCCGCCGCGGACGTCGCGGCCATCGGTTCCTTCTGTCGGTTTGTGGGCCGCGCCGACAATGTCGGCGGTCTTGACCTGCACATAGTTCAGCCCGGCATAATGATCGGTTCGTTCCGCGACCGATCCCGGCGCGTGTCCTGAACTTATTATCAGCTCGAATCCTTGATGCCCCTCCATCCGACCGTCCTCGCCGGCTACCGGAGGAACCGAACGGGCGATGATGGTTCTGCGTTCCGTCACCCCTGAGCCATAGGCCGCCGCGAACGCCGCGATCTCCCGCGCAACTTCCTTATCGATGAGCACCCCAGCCGCCTTGACAACCGACGCCAGTGAGCTTGGCGTGACCATCGCGGTGGCCAAGCCAGGCGGCGCGATGAGGGTAGCCTGGCTCCCGTCGGCCGCAATCTGCACTTGAGTCTCTTGATTGGCGGTCACAATAGTCCCTGTTATGCCGCCTTCTTCGCGGCGACTTTGGCCATGGTTGTTTCGATGATTTTCGACAGATTCTCGGGCGTGAACGGCTTCACCGCGTAGTTGTTGACCCCGGCCTGGATCGCCTCCATCACCTTCGCCTTTTCAGCCTCGGTGGTAACCATGATGATGGGCGTCGTCTTGTTCTTGGCACGGTAGGTCTTCACGAAGGTGATGCCGTCCATCACTGGCATGTTCCAGTCAAGGAGGATCAGGTCTGGCTTGAACGCGTCGACCTTGCTGACGGCGTCCAGCCCGTTCGCGGCCTCCTCGATAGCGGTGACCCCGAGGGTCCCCAGGACGCCCTTCACGATGTTCCGCATGGTCTTTGAATCGTCGACGAGAAGTACACGCATGGTTGTTGGTCCTTGAACTGTTGGCGTGGGGTTAAGCGGCGGTGCCGGCTGGAATACTCGCTTTCAATCCCCCGGCGGCATCGGCCGCGCCGGAGGCCGGGGCATTGACGCTGGACTGGATGTTGACGTCGATCACAAAGCGACCGGCCGCGGTGTTGCAGAAGATGCAGATGCTCGCAGCGCTGCTCGGGGACGAAATCTGGTGGCTGACTGCGACGACGACCGACGGGCAACCGATGCTCACGTTCTGCCCAACGAACTTGGCCTTGGCCCCGCCAGCGATCATGTTCGCGAGCTCGCCGATGGCGTCGGCAAAGTCGGGCGTGCCGACCTGCAGCCGGCTCCCGGCGAACACCGAGGCGATCTGCACGGCAGCCAAGTTGGTAAAGCCCACGACGACCGAACCGACCACATCACCCGAGAATCCGATGATCCCCGAGACGTCGTACTGCTGCTTCCCGGTACCAAGCTGCGGCTTCTCAAAGGTGACCGGCAGTTTCACCATGGTTTCGAATACCGCCTTGGTGGCTTCCAGAAAGGCGTTGATATGCTGGACATTTATTCTCATGTATTGCGACCTCGACATCGGGCCACGATCAGGCGTTTCGGGCGCAAATGGAACGCCACGATCCTAGCCGGAACCCGGTTTTCATCGGCGGTTCGGCGGCGGTGGCTTAATCGAAGTTATGATTTGGTGCGCCCGCGCCCGTCGAGCCGCAGTAATCGGACGACCGTCCTCAGTCCTCCGAACGCCGCGCACGACAACGGATTAACTTGCATATTTCGCGCTATCGCCGATCTTGTGGCTCGGGCGTGTCCTGCCGGAGGTCGACCTCTTGACGCCGAGTTTGCCGGAACTCGCCGACATGCTCCGATGTCCGCCCGTCACCGATCGAGCGGAGCTGCGAGCGATTTCGCAGCGCATGCTGGCTATGGGCTGCGCCGCCGCCATCAAGCTCGGCGAGGGCGGCCTGTATCTCGCCGCGAGGGGCGACGCCGGGCGAATCGCATCGGCGCGATTGCCCGCGAATTGGCTCGGCGTGGACCACGTCGAGCCGTGCTTTGTCGTCGATGTAGCCAATGCCACCGGCGCGGGCGATTCCACTATCGCCGGCCTGCTTGTGGGTACCGAACTCGGATTGAACGCGCGCGAAGCAGCGGCGCTGGCCACCGGGTCGGGCGCGAGTCGCTGCGCCGCCGGAAGCGCGCGTAGCATGGAGTCGGCGGAAGCAATCACTCGGCGAATCGCGAAGAACTGGACGAAACGCCGCTCGGCGTTCGAGTCGCAAGCTCGGTATCGGCGAGAGACGGAGAACCGACGACGACCGGCGACTTGACCGCACGCCTATATCTCTTCGCGATACAAGTGCACGATGATATTGCCGTCGCCGGCGGCGGCGGGCGCATCGTGGTGATAGTCGACCCAGACAGGTTTGTTCGGCCCCGGTGTCCGCAGCAGGCGAATGGTGGCGCTGTGCGCGTCGTAACCGCCGCCATACTCATAGTCGGCAATCACTGGAACACCGGGTTCGTGGTTGGGCGTGAGGCAGACACTTGTCGAGAGCCAATCGCCGCCGAAATATGCGGCGTGATACAGATTCAATCTCACTTTCCTTCCAACATGCTGCGCGAGGCGTGAGATGTCGTCGTCGCCCACGACGCCGTCGCCGTTTAAGTCGAATCGTGTGGTGTAGCCGCCATAGCCCTGTTCGTCGCTGTCGCGGGCGTTCTCAAACGCGTATCCCACCCGGCCAAGCTCAAATTTCGATCCGACGTGCCGCTTCGCCTGCTTAATGTAGGCTTCGCTCACTACGTCGAAGTGCTTGGCCAGCATCCCTATGTCGCATTCGTAAACCGCGCTGGGCACGGATTTGAACGGTGCGAGGTCAAGCAGTGCGATCCTCGGTTCATCGTACGGAATCAGCAACGATTTGATCAGGCGATCGGCATCGTGGCACAGTCCGATTTCGTCAAACAGCCCAGTCGTGTCATCGCCGGGCAGCAGTTCGTATAGACCGTGGCACTGCACTACAGGCGTGAACGGCGCCTCGGCATAAACGCCGTTGTGCATGGCAATCTTCTGCACCACGCGGCGGGAGTAATAGTTCGTGCCGGTCTTTTCTGGCGACGACCACACACCGCGCACCGCGCTGTTGAGCGAGGGATAACACACGTTGCCCTCGATCGTGGTGCTGATCGGCCGGTGGCGAACCTGCACGGTCATGCCGTCGCGGCCGTCAGTTCGCGCTTCTTCACACGGCTGGTGTTCGCGAAAATGGGTGTGGAGCCCGCCGCGGGTCATATCCCAAGTGTACTCGTGCGAATACAGGTTGTGATCGGCGACAGGGTAGCTCAACAGCGAATGAGAGACGGCCCATCGCGGTCGCCCGGGCGGGTATTCCACGCGAGGGTCGCACGGGTAGATTCCGCCATCGGTGAACGAATCGTCTTCCAGATGCAGATCGTCGCGCCACGCGACCCTCTGGAGCTTGGGGTCGATCAGGGCGGTTGGGAAGAAAGTCGTATTGCCGTCGCCGTTGAGTTTGACGGTGACACGTCGAGCCACGCCGAATCGCTTGCGATGCACGCGCCAGCCGTGCGGTGTCCAGATTCCCATCCACTTCAGCGGGTTGTGGATGATGTTGGGCTCGTAAATGCGAAGCGGGCGTTCCATGGGAGGCCGGTTAATTGGTCCGTTTCCCTCGCTCAGGAAGAAACTGGATTGTTGGCTGCGGCCTCGCCGAGCGAGACGCCGGTTTGCAAGTCAGCGTCGATGCGTGATTCACGCAGGTTGATCGCGATGGCTTTGACGAGAACGGCGTCGAGCATATCGCCTGGCACCACCACCACACCACTACAGTCGCCGACGATCCAGTCGCCGGGGCTGACCGGCACGCGGCCACAGCAAATGGTGGTCTGCCATTCACCGATCTCGGCGAACGTGCCGGCACGCGGAGAGATGCCACGCGAAAAGAAAGCGAATCCCATTTCGATCACATCATCGATATCGCGAACCGCGGCATCGAGAATTGCGCCGGCGATCCCGCGCTGTTTGGCGCGTCGGCTCATTAACCCGCCCATGAGGATCAGGT
>CAZXLA010000178.1:0-7818 GCA_964641895.1 uncultured Tepidisphaeraceae bacterium | reverse complement strand
TCAAAATGACCAGCGACACCATCACCGCCGGGCAAACGCTCAGCGAAACGGTGCGGAACAACCGCGCGGCGCAATCGGTGCTGCAGGATGATTTCGCCAAGCTTGCGGCGAACGGGCCGAGTTTGATCATCGCAAGCCAGACGCAAGCAGCATTCCGGTTTCAACAACAAGAAGCCGCAGATCGCGATTACAACAAGGCCGACACATTGGCCAACAGGTCTACTCAGATCAGAACAGTGGACTTCGACGAGAACGGCGTTGAAGGAGAGCCGGGCAAACCCGGCGAACAGGTATCCGCCGCGACGTACAACGACCGAAATCACAGGCTCGATACGTTGTCATTTTTCGCACAGGGCAAATTTTCGCGACAAACAGGCGGGGCCGTAACTTCCACCAATACATCGGCGACCTCAACCTATCCGCTTATCTCAGAAATCCAGGCAAGCGAGGCATGGATTTGGTACGGGCACCTTGGCATCTACAATGGACAAGATCCTAATGATGCGGATTCATACCCCACGCCGGGTGACATCAGCACGGTAGTGTCTCCGAATCCGAATAATTTCTATGCAACGCAGTGGGTACTTGGCCGCGTCGCCACTCTGCTCCGGGATTATGATGATCCATCCGATGCCGCCGGAACCGGATCCATCAGCCTCAATAGCACTTCGCCGTATGAGTATTTCATTGATCGATCGTGGAATAATGGCGCGGCAATCACGTCAAACGCCAACAAGGCGCTGAGCCCGTTGGCATATAACTCACAATGCAATGGATCCAACACGCTCGTGAAAAATTGGGGCTGCCGGTATGATTTGGGTGCGACGTCGATTGCCGCCTACGGCTCTCGGCTTACCGATTTCGTCAAAAAATATGCGTTGGGAACAATTACCGGCGAAGAATGGTGGGAAGGCCTTTTCACCAAAAGCGGCGAACGCTTTCGAACGAATCCCAATATCGTGCGGCCAATCTCTGCTCCAACCATTGCTCGCCAATCACCCATTTTCATGCAGGGCTGCACGCAGTTTATCGTTGAGTTTGCAGGCGATTTTGTCGCTCAGGAAAACGATCCGACCGATCCGGATTTCGGCCAAGTCATCGGAACGTTTAACAATGCCGCCACTCCCCTGGTAGATGGCGAGATCGACTTCGTCGTCGTCGGAACACCGGCCAACGGTCCCAACGCTCGCAAGCAGATTCGCTGGTACGGCATGCCGCGTGATACGAATGGCGACGGGGCCATTCCCGGACAATCGGCTCCAACTGCTACCGTCAATGCCAACGGTATGCCCGACACGGTTCCACTTCGCGACGTGCTGGCGACATTCGGCCAGCCAGCCGCGGGATTTGAAAAGTTCGAGACGACGCCCGCTTCGGCTTTCCTTGCGATTGCCAACGACTACGCTAATCCGGTTTCGGGCCTGAAGTTCAATCAGACATACACCTGCGCCTGGGGCCCCGCGGATAATGTTCGGCCGCGGATGATCCGTCTTACCATCGTCATTGATGACCCCAACGGCCGGTTGCCCGATGGGCAGACTTACGAATACGTCTTCTCGCTCCCGCCGGCGGAATGAGACAGGGAAATGATGAATGATGAATGATGAATTATTACTCACTCATCATTACGCATTCAGCATCTTTGTATCGGTGGGGCAGACATTCTTGTCTGTCACGGCATTCCATGCCGTTCAACTTGGCTTATCGCGTGGAACGCGATGGCAGACACGAATGTCTGCCCCACCGTCAAATCGCCGGCCTTTTTCCGGCGGACAGTGCGTATGAATGACTTGGTGGCACAGACATTCTTGTCTGTGTCTCTGCATTGCAACCCATCGGAAACACAGACAGGAATGTCTGTGCCACCGATTCGCAACCCGATTCGTGTCGCGACAGTTGACGATGTTTATCTCTGACGTTTTTCTTCGAGGGTTTGAAATGAACCTGCTTTCTCCCGAAATCATCCGCCGTTCGCAGCCGTCCGCCCGCCGCGGCGCGGTGCTGATTCTCGTCGTCGCGCTCCTGGTGCTCTTGGCGCTGGTGGCGACGGCGTTCCTCACCACCACCCGGTTCGACCGCCAGGCCGCCGGGCAGCACGTTTCTAATACGCAGATGGAATTTGCGTTTGAGGCCGGCAAGAAATACCTCGAAGCCGAGGTGCTCAGCGATATTCTCGACCCCGGCGCGTTGCAGGCCAACGGCGCCACCACCGTGCGCACGCCCAGCAGCATCGTCACGCCTTCGGCGTATCGCCCGATCGATGCCGCGCTGACCGATTCGCTGCTCGCGCCGCGCATCCCGTTTCTGCAATTTACCTACCCACTCACCATGGGCGGCGGCAACCCCATCGCCCGGCCCATGTGGCGCACGGTAAGCTGGCCCACGTTCACCTCCGCCGAGCGGAGTCTGGGCATTCAATATGAACCGCCGGATAACAACACGCTGGTGCGCACGACAATCACGGCCAACGTGACGCCGGATATCGGCCCGATCGATCTAGTGCGGCCTTACGAAAACGGCGTGACTTACAAAATGGGCGAAGTGGTGATGGTGGCCGGCGAGGCGGCGGGGTCGGCGGATTATTACATTCGCACCAACGTCAATCTTGGAACACCCAGCAACGCCGCCTTCGACAAGCCATCGCGCGGGCAACTGCTTTTCCCAGGCGCCAATCCCATCTGGGAAAAGTGCGACCCCAAGCAATACTTCACCTTCGCGCCCACCACGGTCGTCGGGACGGATGGCAAAACTTATCCCGCGTTCTATGTCTATAACAACTATCTGGCCGACCGCTGGCGCGGCGGCTGGAACGCCGGCACCGATGCCAGATACGTCACCGGCCCCATCCTCGCCGCCGATGCCGACGGCGACGGCGTCGCCGACAGCATGTACCGCAAAATGCCCCTGGGCACCCTCAACGGCCTGACGTATTACATGGCGGTGCGAGTGATCGATAACGGCAGCGCGGTGAATTTGAATACGGCGTGGTCGAGCCTGACCGACTTTGATTTGAATAATGCCGGCAACCCCAATTTGCCCCGGCTGGGGAGCGTCCCGAACTATGGCATATTTCCGGGCAACATCGGCCTGCGCGAAATGCTGTTCACCTACAACGCTCCCAACCAGATCGGTGAGCCGCTTTCGCTCTATAGCGGCGTGACGGGCAACGTTAACGACGTCGCCGATCTGCCGACAGAATACTACACACGCGACACCAACATCGCCGCGCCGGAATTTAAGGCGATTCGCGAAATTTCGCAGCTCAACATCGCCCGTTTCGGCATGAACCTTACGCAGCCGTACACGCGGTCGCTGAGCCTCGATCCGGTCAACGACGACAGCACCTTCCGGGCCGATTTTGTTTTTCGCACGCAGACCGAAGCGCTCTACACGCACGCGGTTCGCCGCCCGCAGAACACCGGCACGCTTAATAACAACGATGGTGCCCCCGATGCCAACATCGATGCCGACGATCACAAACTGGGCTGGTTCACCCTCTCCGGCGACGGCGCTGCCCTGGCGTTTAAGGGCGGCGTGTTCATCAACCTCAACGCCTCGCCAAGCGGCATCGAACAACTTTTCATCGACGGCGTGAAAGACCTAAGCGGCAACGTCGATATCACCGACCCTGAAATTGATTCCATCTACAAAAGCGCCGCCAACCGCAACCCCGGCACCAGCGCCGGCGGCGGAAACGAATTCACGGGGTTCAGTAACTATCCGCTTGGCGCCGCCAACAGCGTCACCGGTGTTAACCCCAACATTGATCGCTGGTTCGATTTCAATTTCAACTTCGACCGCTACTACGAAAACGGCCGCTTCATCAATGAACCCGTTGGAGGCAGACCACTGTTCCACAGTGTCCGCCCGCTGCTGACAACGAGTAGCGCGGTGAGTAACGTCGTCGGCCCGCGAACGACGGTGACGGGAAGGGCGGAAGTGCCGGAGCAGGTGGCGGACAGCACGAATGCTGTGGCGAACGCCAACTACACGATGACAACGAGCATTCCCGCCGCTGCCGGCGGTCGAAATTTCATTGTCGATGCAGTTACCTATGCTGGCGATAACGAGCCGGTCAGCAACACGGGACAGGCACAGGCACAACTTGGTCCGTCCGTCGGCACCTTCTCTTCTATGCGGCAATACCGTGAGCCAGCCCGAGAGGCGGCCAGTGTTGCCAGCACAACAATTCCGAAGGTATCGGCCAACACAGCCGAATTCGGCGACCTCTGGCGCGCATATTGGAACGTGATGGCCGACGACTGGAGCACCGTGCCGGCGTACACCGCGACGTCTACCGTGCCGACGACCAATTATGACACCGGATCGCCGTTTGATCGCGAAATCCAGGCTTACGAATCCGGCCCCGGCGGCGCGATCTTCAATCCATATCACGGATCGCGATTCGATTCGTCGGCGGGGACGACCAACTTCCCCGCATCGACCATTGCGACGACGCCCGATGCAAACGGGCAAGTGCCTGCGACGGCCGTTCCCCAAGTGCCGTTCGTGTCACCCCCGGCTGAACTTCCGGCGGGCAGTTTGGAATTAGAATACCACCCCGCGCGCATGTTCCGTTCCCCGATTCGCAGCTTTGTGCTGAACCGAGGCGGCGGTCCGATCAATATGAACGCGAGCGACTTTGTCCCGCCGCTGCCGCAGCCGGCAGTGGGTGCGATCACATATAACCCTGCGGTATCGCTGCCGAGGTTGCGACCCGATCAAATGATTCTCCTGCGGTCGGCGATCGCGGCAGTGAATGCCGAAGATCTGCGCGATCCAGATTTTCGGGTGACGCGCCGCACCATACGGCTGAAGCTGTCGGGGCAGACTTATCGCCTTACTGGCGCGCCCGGTATCGAAGTAGACCCGTATGTGGCTGTAACGATTAACGGCTACGAGCCGCAGCCTTTCATTACGGAGGTTTTTGCGCACACATCGGAACAGCATGCAAACGGAAGCGGCGCGGCGAACGCTGCAACAGGGTACGTCGCAATAGAGTTGCATAACCCGTATTCGTTCCCGATCGACATTCGCTATTGCAAAATTGCAACGATCAATCGATACGACGAAGGTCAAAACGGTTATCCCGGTTTGCGCGTTCTTGATACCGAGGAGGAAGCGCCTGCGTTAGCAGAGCGTATCATCCTGTCAACCGCCGAATCGAACTTGAACCCCGGCGTGGGTCTGGCCGGCGAGCAGTACATACGCCCCACTGTGATCCCCCCGAATGGATACCTTGTTCTTGAGAACTACAGCGCCACAGCGCCCGGTGCGCCCGGGTCTGCGGCAAGTCGCCCTGAATCCGCCGGATTCAATTCAGCGATAACAAGCGCGGCCGATGGACAAGGCAGCATTTCTGTTGCGGCTGGCGGTCCGCGCATGAACGTTGCATACGTTGCTAATCTACATCGAATTCTCAACCGGGAATTTATCCTCTTGCGGCCGTTGGATGTTGATACGGAAAGAACCGCCGCCTCCGATCCGAGTGATCCTCATTGGGCCGGCGTTGCTACGGATGACACCTACAACGACGTGGACGTATTTCCACTCAACGGTTTTGTACGTCTGGTGATGCAAAGTGCCGGTGTCACACCGGCCGATTCTGAGGACGGCACCGTAAGGACGTTGATGTACCGCGATCCGATCATAAACACAGGCGGCACCAACCGCGGCCAGCGGGCGCCCCGTACTGCTGCGGTGGATATGGTGCCGCTCGATTCATTCGACTTTACTGGCCTGACGCTTCCAAACGACACTGACAACAACCGCATTCCTGTCAACGCGCAGATGACTGGTAACGCTACGGCATGGCATTACGTTCGAGCCAACGAATCGTTTACCAACGCTACACCCTCGTCGCTGGGCAACGCTGCCTGGCGTTTCGTTTATCCGGGTCGATACGACGCAAGCAAGTACGCGGCGCGAGTCGCCCCTCAAATCCCGCTCGCGCGCCAGCAGGGAACGCGGGAAGTTCTTCCGGCTGGCGACGCGGCGGCAGGTACGCTTTGGGACACCGGCGGCGTGCCCGCGCCAGCGCCGAATCTTGGCCGGCCCGATGCAAGTGGTACATCGGCTTACACCCTATCGCTCACTGTCCCCTTTCGCCGTGGCGAGTTTGCGATTCCCTTACAAGCCCGAGGGTTTCCCCCGTTGGGAATCGCTCCAATCGTGGCTACTGGTTATTTCCCTGCTATCGCAACCGGGCTCGACCTCGCGTCAACCTCAAACCCGCTCAAATTGCTTACCGCAGCGCAGGCTGCGGAACTCCCGTTTGGTGGCTTCGCAAGGAACGGCGATTTGCTCGAAGTTCCATTCATCGGTTCATATCGAATTCAGTATCCGACGCATATCGGCAGCACCGCAACGGTGAACGATCCGACCCGACCTGTGGGCGTTCTCGATACATTCCCGATTCGTAATCTCGTGATCGAACTCAATAGCATTACGATGGACGCTGCCATGGCCGAGGATACCGACGTGAACGACGACCCGATCGTCGGCCCCGATATATTTAACCAACGCGATAATGGGTCGCAGTCCCGTGAGCAAATTGGACGATTTGTTCCCCTGCGCAAAACGTCGATGCCATTCGAGAGTACGATCAACGGCAACGATCCTTCCATGACGAGCGAGCAGGCCGACTACAACACCCATGTAGATTGGGCAGTATTGCCAACGGCACCAATTCCAGTGCTGTACGATGATGGGGCGCCAAACGTCTACAAGGGCCCCGCTCGGACAACGGCAACCGGTTACGACCTGACCAACCTCAACCGGTATCGCTGGGCCGCCGATTTGTTTGATTATCTGACAGTACAGTCGGCATCGGACGACTTTCTGCCCAATATAAAGCCCGATTTGTCCGCTACGGCCAGCACCGTGAAGAACACGATCGGCGGCACAGCAAACAGCCAGTCAGAAGTTAACGTTCCGATCGAAGGCATGATCAACATCAACACCGCCAGCGAGCGCGTGCTGGCGATGGTGCCGTGGTGTCCAGATGTGCCCATCGACAACCTGGTCGGCGACCGCTTTACGTTTGGCGTCGTGCCCGGAGTGGCCGGGTTCCAGGAAGTGACCGGCGGAGCAGATCAGATCAACGACAACCTACAGATGGCCCGCGCCATCGTGCGGTTTCGCGATGGCTTCGAGGCGCGTAACCCCGATTACCTCGCCTTGCCGGGTTACGACGCGCGTGACAATGCTCCATCGGCTGGCACCTATCGGTCGCAGCCATTTCTGACGACTTGGGATTTGTATCGCGTGCCTGAGTTCCGCAGCCTTCAATCGTTGCTGCTGAACCGCGAGCCTGCGGCCGGTAACTTTGCCGCTTCGCTGCGTGGATTCCTAGATGATCGCGTTGGAGATATCACACCGTTCCCGCACGTCTTGAACTCAGGTCAGTTTGTCGGCAAGTTCTTTGGTGTGGGTGATCGCGTGCGTGACGCTATCAACGGTCAGGTGTACGAGTGCATTCTCTCGTTCAAAGGCGCGGGCAACCTGCCATCAAGTGACACCGCACACTGGCGCACCGCTATCCCTGCGGTGGGCGCGACAGCGCCGGGGCTATCTCGTGCATTTTATGACTACGAAGAACAATCCCTCATGCTCACCCGCGTGAGCAATCTCATCACCACGCGGTCGGATGTGTTCACCGCGTACATGCTGCTGGAAGGCTGGGAGAACGCCGGGACGCCCAAGGCTTCGTTGAAGGTTAGTCGGCGGGCGGCGTTTTTCCTGGATCGGTCGCAGACCACGCCGGGGAAGATTGAGATGAAAGCGGCGATACCGATTTCGGTGGATTAACCTTTTCAC
>CAZXLA010000177.1:0-7949 GCA_964641895.1 uncultured Tepidisphaeraceae bacterium | reverse complement strand
CTCACTTCACTTCTTCACCCAGATACGCCTCAATCACCTTTGGATTCGATTGTATCTCATCCGGCGTGCCTTCGGCGATGGTTTGGCCGTAATCGAGGACGGTGATTCTCTCGCAAATATCCATGACCAATCCCATATCGTGCTCGATGAGCAAAACGGTGAGACCGAATTTCTCGCGGATTTGCTCGATGGATTTGGCCAGATCGTTCTTTTCCGCCGGGTTCATGCCGGCGGCGGGTTCGTCCAGTAGGATGAGCTTCGGCTCGGTGGCCAGCGCGCGGATGATCTCCAGGCGGCGCTGATCGCCGTAGGGGAGATTGCGGGCGTATTCTTCGGACCGTGCTTCGAGGTCAAACAGGCGCAGCAGCTCCATGGCGCGATCTTCGATGGCCTGTTCCTGCCTCGCGAACGTGAACGTGCGCAGCAGCGTGTCGCGAAGCGTATGTCGGCCGCGCAGGTGCATGCCGAGGCGCACGTTGTCGATCACCGAAAGGTCAGGAAACAGCCGGATGTTCTGAAAGGTTCGGCTCAACCCCGCCGCGGCGATCTGATAGGTTTTTTTGCCGATGAGTTTAGTGCCGTCGAGTTCGATCGATCCGGTTTGCGGCACATACACGCCGGTCAGCAGGTTGAACACGGTGGTCTTGCCCGCGCCGTTGGGACCGATCAGCCCGTGCAGGCCGCCGCGCGGAATCTTCAGGGTGAAGCTCTGGACGGCTTTCAGTCCGCCGAAGCTGATGCCGATGGCTTCGACGTTGAGCAGTGGGGCGAGCAGCGGGGCGGTCATGCCTTCTCCTCCACGTCGAACCCGCGCTGTTTCTCAAGCAAATTGCGTTTTCGGCGGAAGCCCGGCAACCAATCCCAAATCTCGTTCAAACCGAAGATGCCACGCGGGCGGAAGATCATCATCAGAATGAGCAGGATCGCGAAGACCGGCATTCGGTATTGCAGCAGATCGTACTTTGCCAGCGCCAGGGTGAAGGCGGTGATCAGTGTAATTAAAATTGCGGCGACGGTTGCGCCGCTGATTGATCCTAGCCCGCCGAGCACGACCATCATGACGATATCAAAGCTGCGCTGAAAGCCTGCGTCGGCGGGGTTCATGGGCACGCCGGGAATGTGGGCGCAAAGCGCGCCGGCAACCCCGGCGAAGAATGCCGCAAAGACAAACGCCCGCACCTTGAGTTTCGTCACGTTGACGCCCATTGCCTCGGCGGCGATTTCATCCTCGCGAATGCTGATGAGCGCGCGCCCGAGGCTGCTGTACTTCAACCGGAACGCAAACAGCAGACAGATGCCGACGGCGATGAAAAGCCAAAACAGGTTGGTGGTTTTGGGCGTGTCGCTCAAGCCCAAGCTGCCGCCGACGGCGGGGGGGAGCAGCGCGGCGATCCAACCTGTCTGCCGGAACTCTGCGGCGCTGTCGATCTGCGGCGCGGTTTGTTGAATCAGCACGCGGACGATTTCGCCAAACCCAAGCGTGACGATCGCCAGGTAATCGCCGCGTAGGCGCAGCGACGGCAGCCCGACAATCCACCCGATGCCCGCCGCAACAATACCCGCCAGAATGCATGCGGCCGCCATCACCCATTGGGGGCCACCGAGCAGCGAAGCGTTGACGCCGCCCGGATCAATGCCGCGCGACAGCGCGAAGTAATAGGTGCAGAACCCGGCGGTGTATCCGCCGATGGCAATGAATGCGGCATGGCCGATGGAGAACTGCCCGGTAAAACCGTTGACGATGGTGAGCGAGACGGCGGCGATGATGGCCACGCCGCAGTCGAGCATGACTCGGCTAGGGTACTGACCGAGCGATGCGCCCGCGCCATGAATGAGCAGTGCGCCGATGACAATGCCGGCCAGCGGCAGAAGCGATCGCGCGATCGCCGCTGGGCGATCGATGCGTTGTCGGGAGGTTTCCGCAGCGAGCAGGCTCAAACCTTCTCCCGCACGGTGGTGCCGAAAATTCCGGTGGGCTTTACCAACAGCACGACGATCAGCAGGACGAATACAAACACGTCCGTGAAAGCAGAAGCGCTGGGGAAGATGAACTGCCCGAATTGTTCAAGGAACGCGATGAGAAACCCGCCGACGGTCGCGCCGCGGATGTTGCCGATTCCCCCGACGACGGCGGCTACGAAGGCTTTCAACCCGAGCAGAGTCCATGTGGAAAACGCCGGCTGTTGAATCGGCGCGTATTTGAGCGCGTAAAGAAAGCCCGCCGCCGCCGCCAGCATGGTGCCGGTGACGAACGTGAAGCTCACGATGCGATCGACCGGAATGCCCATTAGCGCCGCGGTGTCCATGTTGTAAGACACGGCCCGCATCGCCGTCCCGATGCTGGTGTGAAACACGAGAAATTGCAGCGCCATCATCAGCGCAATGGCGGTGACAATGATCATCGCATCGACCAACGTGAGCTTGACGGGCGTGAAAATGCGAACGACCTGCCCGCCCGCCGCGGGTGCCGATTTGTGGAAGTTAAACTGCGCCAGCACCCCGTCGCGCGGCAGCCATTCGACGAAGCCCGCGCCGGTCTGCGTGGCGGCGGCGCCTGCGCCGAAGACTTTTTCTTCCGGCAGCAACCCCTTGGGCATGCTCGCCGGGCGTGCACCGAAGGGAAATCGCCACGCGAGGGTCGTTCGCAGGATGGTCACATCCCCACCGGCGAAGCGCGCGGGCACGCCGCGATCGATGGCGATTTCTGCTCCGGCTTTGTAAACGCCGGGCCGCAAGCGCACTTCGCGATCCTGTGCGGCGTCGGTTTTGCCCGGTTCGTAAATGCGGAGCTTGAACGTGCCGGCGGTGTCGATGGAAAGGTCTTTGTCGAGCTTGATCCGATCGGCCTTCACGCGCTCGGTCAACTTCGCGCGGGCGACTTCGCTTTCTTTGGCGGGTTTGATGTTAAACTGAAGCTGCCCGGCGTTCTGTAAAAACAGCGACACGCCGATGGCCGTGATGAGCGCATTGAGCCGCGGAGCTTTGCGTATGGGCTTGTAGGCCAAACGTTCGATGGCAAAGCCAATCGCGCCGCAGATCGTCATCGCCAGTAAGAGCACGCAAAAGCCGGCCCACCACGGTGCTTCGGGCACGTACACACCCAGCGTCGGCAGCAACACCCCGGCGATCATCACGCTCAGCCAGGCACCCAATACCACGATATCGCTGTGGGCAAAATTGATCAGCTTCAGCACGCCGTACACCATCGTGTAGCCCAGCGCGATCAGCGCGTAGAGGCTTCCGAGCGTGACGGCGATGATGAGTGTCTGAAAGAAGTCGCCCACGGGAAGGGGAGGTGGCTGTGTGGTCGAGTGATTGAGTGATCGAGAAATACTGACTCAATCACGCGGCCACTCAACCAATCCACCACAGTCTTTCTACGGGTTCACCGTCGCGCGGTAAATCGCCTTGCCGTCTTTTATTTCGAGGATGACGGCGGGCTTAACCGCGTCACGGGTTTCGTTGAAGTTGATCACCCCGGTCACGCCGGGGAAGTCTTTTGTGTCGGCGATGGCCTGGCGAAGATCCTGGCCGCCGAGGCTCTTGCTTCGTTTCATGGCGTCGGCGACGAGCTTGGCGGCGTCATAGCCCAGCGCGGCCAGCGCGTCGGGCACATTGCCGAATTCGTCTTCATACTTTTTGTTAAATTCCTGAATCGCCGGCCGGGGGTCGTCGGGGGCGGCGTGGTTTGAATAAAAGCTTCCTTCGATGGCCGCGCCGCCGTTCTTGATCAGTTCCTGGCTGTCCCACCCGTCGCCGCCGAGCAGGGGGGCGTTGATGCCGAGCTTGCGCGCCTGGATGGCGATGTTGGCCACGTCGGTGTAATAGCCGGGAACGAAAATCACATCGGGGTTTGTGCCGCGGATTTCGGTCAGGCGGGCCGAGAAGTCCTGGTCGCCTTTGTTGTACTTCTGGGAGGCGGTGATTTCCCCGCCTAGTTTCTTGAAGCTCTTTTCAAATTCTTCGGCCAGCCCAACCGAGTAGGCCGAAGACTGATCGATGAGGATCCCCGCGCGCTTCCATGCGTTTTTTCCCTCACCCGCTTCGGCGGCGAATTTGGCGCACACGTAGCCTTGAAACGGATCGATAAAGCACACCCGGAAAATCATGTCGCCTTGCAGCGTTACCTTCGGGTTGGTGCTTGAAGGTGTGATCATCGGCACGCCATTGCTTTGGCAGATGGGCGCGCCGGCGAGCGAAACGCTCGACGCCACTTCGCCGATAACGGCGACCACCTTATCACTTGTGACGAGTCGTGTGACGACCGAGCTGGCTTCGCGCGGCTCACCCTTCGTATCGTATTCAACCAGCTTGAGCATCCGCCCGTTGACCCCACCGGCGGCGTTGATTTCGGCGATCGCCATCTTCACGCCGTTGCTGGTGGATTGCCCGAATGTCGCCTCGGCCCCGGTGAGCGAGCCGTAGTGGCCGATGAGAATATCCTGGGCCAGCGAAACTGCAGGAACCGCGATCATCGCCACTGCCGCAAGAGCCAGGTTGCAAAGTATTTTTCGCATGATGAAGACCTCTTTCGCGAAGTGAACCGCACATTGGTGCGCTTCAAGTAAATCTAACCCAGCCGGCAAGCCGTCGCAAGAAACAGCAGTTGTGCGCGACGCTTCGGCGGACAACAAAGCAGACGGCAACGGCGTCGGAACGTTAGGTGCGGCGCACCGGAAGGCTCGTCAGCAACAGAATTCCGCAATCGTTTGACGGATATTGAGGGGTTGTAACGGCGGTTGAAATAAGAAAAGGCGTCCGGAAAAATCCGGACGCCTCCATTCAGGCTGTCGATTCGAAACAGTTTCAGGGCGGT
The DNA here is from genome assembly GCA_964641895.1 of uncultured Tepidisphaeraceae bacterium. Taxonomy (GTDB): domain Bacteria; phylum Planctomycetota; class Phycisphaerae; order Tepidisphaerales; family Tepidisphaeraceae; genus UBA2421. The sequence continues at coordinate 3,133 of CAZXLA010000177.1, read as the reverse complement.
TAGCGACGGCGCTTGCGACGCAACCCGGCGACGGCCGCAAGGCCGAGGAGGCTGGCTGCCGTCGGTTCCGGAACGCTCGAGCGAGCGCCGTCAAACGCTCGTCCAAAGTTTGCCGCCAGAAGCGTGAAATCATCGAGGTTTACAAAACCATCGTAGTTGAAGTCGCCGTCCGACCACACCTTGCCACCAAAGCCGAAGTTGGTGGCCAGAATCGTAAAGTCGTCTAGGTTTACGCGCTGAGTCAGGTTGGCATCGCCGTAATAGGTGAAGAGGACGAGAACCGAAGTGGCATCCACCGTCTCGCCACGGAAGGTGCCGGCGCCGCCCAGTACCGAAGATGCTTCGCCGTAACCGACCGCAAAGATGCCTGACGTACCGAGAGTGCTGCGAATGCCCAGGCCGGTCCAGTTGCCGTTGGCCCAGCCGTTGGCAATGAGGCCGGCAATGGTGCCGAAGCTGTTGGGCAAACCTTGAGGGCTTGCGCCGGTGTAGTCGACGATCAAAGCGTTATCGGTGACATCAATAAACCCGCTTGCGCCGGTGATTCCGGTAACCCGTGGAGCCAGGTCGCCACCCGCGCCCAGATTCACAGCACCGCCGGAGTTGGTGAAAAGGTTGCCGGACGAGAATGATCCGCCGCTGATGTTGAGCGAATTGCCGCCGTAGACGCGCACCCGGTTGGCGACATTGATCACGCCGCCGGTCTGGTTAAACACGGCTGCGCCGCCGGCGGTTAATGATCCACCGCCGATGTTAAGGCTGGCCGCCGAGACGTTGCCACCATTGAGATCGAAGGCAGCGGAGGTTGCCGGCTGAACGGCCAGATTGAGCACGCCGGTGATGTTGTGCGTTCCGCCGTTCTGGACGAACTTGCCGCTCGTGCTGGTCATGAACGAGATGTTTTCGTCACCGACGGCGATGTTTCCGCCGTTCATGGTGTAGGTTCCGATTCCGCCGAGGGACGCGCCCACGTTGATCTCGTTGGCGGTGAGCGTGCCGCCGTTTTGAATCGCGCGGCCGGTTCCCTGAAAGCCAACATCGAATTCTCCGGTGACCGTCCGTCCGGTATCACCCAGAACGTAGGTTCCATCCGAACCCGTGTTTTCGCCGATGGAAAGGATTCCCGGCACCGAGTGCAAACCGCCCGACTGGGTAAACGTGCCCGTGCCGAACAGTCCGACATAGGTGCTTGGCGAGTTGAGCGTGCCGCCCGGAAGCAGGTTGTATTCACCGCGACCGCTGAGGACGAAGCCGACTGCGGTGAAGCTGCCGACATTGACCGTGCCGCCGTCGTGCGTCATTAAACCGTTGCCGCGATAGCCCACTTCGAGTTCGCCCGTGTTCAGCAAGCCGCCGCGCATGGCGTAGGTGGAATTACTGACCGCCTGGTCGGCGATGCTCGTATAAGTGGTGACGGTTTGTGTGCCGAAGTTCTGCACAAAGTTACCGTTACCGATGTAGCCGATCTTGACCTTGTTTGAGCTAAGTGTGCCGTTGGCCAGCGTGTAGGTGCCGACCGCGCCCTGCTCGTACGCCACGGTGAAATCCCCACCCACTGCGACAGTGCCGTTTTCCTGCCGAACCGTTGCGAATGACGATGTTCCCTGCGCGACCACAAATTCGTTAGCGACATTAATGTTCGATCCCGTCAGCGTGCCCGTGCCGACTGCCGACGTGCGGGCGCCGAAGAAGATCGTTCCCGCGTTGACCGTTCCACCGGTTCCTAGGAATGTGCCAACGCCATCGGAACCAACCGACAACTCCGGCGTGGACAAGGTTCCGCCGAACATGTGGTAGTAGCCTTTTGCACCCGGCGCTTCGCCGAGCGACAACGTGGAATTAATGAACGGGATGATGGTATGCGTGCCCGCCGCCTGAATGAACGTTCCGCTACCGAAGAGGCCCACGTAGCCTGAAGGTGCCGTGAGCGTCGCCGTGTTGCCCATCAGAAAGGTGCCGACGCCGGTGTTCGTCCAGCCGACTCCGTAGGTTTGCGAAAGTGTTACCAAGCCGCCGGTGTGCGTCATGCTGCCGGTGCCGAAGTAGCCGACTTCGAGTTCCGAGCCGTTAAAAATTCCGCCACTGACGGTCATTCGCCCGGTCGAGCCGGCATTGTTGCCGATGGCAACAAACTGCCCGTTGGTCAACCGGCCGCCGGTCATGTTAAAGGTGCCGCTGCCAATCGCGCCCACGTAGTGAAGCTGCGTCGCGAGCGTTCCACCAGACAAGTCGTAACGACCCTTGCCGTTGAACACGCCTTGCACAAATTCATTGGTCGACAACTGATCAGCCGACTGCTGCATGGTCATCAGACCATTACCGCTGGCATCGGTTCGAAGCGAGTTGAGCGACAGCGGCGTTGGAGAAACGTAGGTGACGATGCGATCGGATGCATCGTTTTGATAAAGCCGCACATCATCGCCGCCGCCGGGCACGACGTTGGGTGCCCAATTGGTATTGACGTTCCAGAAGCCGCTGCCGACGTTGGGCACGTCCCAACTTCGCAACGCTTCAATGCCGGGCACGCTTAAGCCGGGCTTGAACTCGCCACGCGAAACCTGGGGAGCACTTCCGGCGACCGCGGCCGACGCCGAGGCTGCGAGAATCAGTGTTGCCACATTACGACGACTTGCAGTCAATTGACCGAAGGACATTATGTGCCCCTTTCCTTAGACTTGATTGGTCCACCGATAGCACGCTTCCCCGAAGAAGATGCACAGCGGGCCGAGAGTTTTTCCACAATCCACCACCGCGCCGGTACTGTAACAAACATGACGTCCGAATATCCAGCGCAACTTGGCAAAAAACCACTAAAATTCTCGATCGGCGGTTGCAGTTCGCCACGCTGTGAAAGTGACGCCATGAAAGTGACAAGGTCGTCGCCGGACGCTAGATTCCAAACGAGTCCTCGGATTCGGAGTTTTCATGCATCAGGGTTCACTCGCGTTGATCGCCTTTTTTTCGCTTTCCGGACTTGCACGGGCTGCCGCGCCGTCGCCGGTATTTTTGCTGCAACCCCTTTGCCTGCAAGAACAAAGGGAAAGCGTTTACGCCCCGCCCACCCCTCTGCGTGAGAACGACGGCGTAAACCAGGGCGCGGTGCATACCGAATTGGCCGTCCGCTATTTGACCG
>CAZXLA010000176.1:0-7976 GCA_964641895.1 uncultured Tepidisphaeraceae bacterium | reverse complement strand
CCTGTGACCCCCAGCGTGTCATGCTGGTGCGCTAGCCAACTGCGCCAACCGCCCGTTTGGTTAAGTCAAAAATGCTAACCTCGGGCGGCCCTTCATACAAGTCGGGCCGCCGAGGTTTGTTGTGGCTCAGACTGACGCGGGGTCGAGCAGGACATCGCTAAACATCGTATCGCGACGATTTCCAAACAGCGGCTCGCTTGTGGTCAACTTTGCGGGAGTTGGCAAATCCGTCAATTGGCCGTCGTTGAACGGCGTGCGGTTGAGCGGCGCGGCCGCGAGGACCGTGCCGAACTTGCTGGCCAGAATCGTGAAATCATCGAGGCTCACCGTGCGGTCGTAGTTGAAGTCGCCGTTGCTAAACGTGCGATTCGTCTGGCCAAAACTGGAGGCCAGCCTGGTGAAGTCGTCGAGGTTCACGGCCCGATCGCGGTTGGCATCGCCGGCGAGGGCGAAGAAATTGAGGTCGTACGCAGCGGCGAGCGGGTTGGCGGAGGCGTCGCGGACCGAGCCTGCGAGCAGCGTCGCTCGATAGTTGCCGTCGGGCAGCACGCCGTTAGCGACTGTGTAGCCGATTCGGTGCGTCGCCGCATCGTAAAATGTGCCGCCGATGGCGATTTGCGAGCCGTCAATCGCTGTAATGACGACGTCTGCCACGTCGATGCTGCCGGCGATGTCCTGATTCATCGTGAACGAGACGCCGGTGGGCTTGATCTCGTATTGGAACGCCGACGCGGTGACGAGCGGAGGGGAGTTATCAGTCACGGCGGCGGTTTTGAAGAACAGGCCGTAGTTGCCGCCGGATGGGTCTTCCTGGCGTTCTTCGACGGGCAAATAGGTGCGGATGAGATACGTGCCGGGATTGAGATTGACACTAAGGCTGGTGACGACGCCCTGATTTGTGCCCACGCCACCAATTCGGCGGAAGTTCCCAAAGCCGTCGTCCTGTCCGACCGCCACGCCCATGCCCGGGCCGTTGATCGACACGTCGAAGCGGGATCGCCCGGCCAGCGTGAAGCGGAAGTAATCCTCGGTGTTGTTCTGGGTCGCATCCGCCGGGTCGTAGCCCAGGTAATTGACCAGAAACGATTGCGTGGAGAGAACGGTGATGTTCCCGGCGGTCGCGGGCGTGGTCCAGGTGTTGATCGCGCCGTTGGTGTTGTAGGTCAGCTTGTAGTTTCCGTTGGAGAAGAATTCTCCGGAGAACACCGTCGCCACGCGCAGATAGTAGGTCCCGCCGGCGATCACGCTGTAGCTCAGAAGCTGACCCGTGAAGCCGCTGGCGACGACTTCGCCGGCCTCTACGGCGCCGTTGTTATTGCCGTCGCGAACAATTTCGAGTCTGTGGTTTGCGCCCAGATCGATCCCGTTGAACCTCGCCTGCATCTGTCCGATCGGCGGCGCAATCTTGAACGTGTCGAAGAAGTCCACCGACTCGCCCAGGTATTCGTAGATGGTGCCGGCCAATCGGGCCGTCAGATCACGCGCCCCGACCAGCGAGCCGTTCACATTGCCTCCGGTCGCGTAGTCGGCGATCGCTTGCAGCGAATAGTTGCTCGAAGAGCCGGCCACCTGCGGCGTGACGCGGACGAGATACGTCTGCGCTTCGCCGGCCACGACGTTCTGAAGGAATTCGCTGCTGCCGGTGCCGGGGCTGTTCGCGCTGTTGGTGATCTCCAGACCGTCGAGCACGCCGTTGGCGTTGGTATCGCGGCCCACGTCCAGCCGGAGATCGCCCGAGCCGACGTTGTTCAGGTAGAAGCTGAACAGCCCGCTGACCTCTGCGGTCACGCGATAGTAGTCGGTGGTGTCGGAAGCCAAGGCGTCGATCGATTCGTACACGAACTTCCCGCCGACCAGGGGTTGCGGGTCGAACGTGGCAGGACTGACCGACGAGGGCAGGGTGGCCGGCGCCGCGTCGGTGTTGATGCGGAGCTGATAGTTTCCCGCTCCCGCGGCGCTGGCCTTCATGACCCGGACGTAATACATCGTGTTGCCGTTGACCGTGCTGCTGGTGAGGAATTGATCGCCTGTTCCGGGATTGGTGGCGTTGAGAATTTCGCCAATTTCAATGATGCCGTTGCCGTTGAGGTCGTTGTAGAGCGCGACGCTGGCGCTCGTCGTCAGGCTTCCAAGCCGCACATAGACCTGTTTGGTGTTGCCCGGCGCGCGGAACTTGTAATAGTCGATCGTATCGGTGGAGGCGAGGCTGTCGTTGATGGTCGAGGTCCCCCCGTAGCCGATGGGTCCCCAGACCGTCGCATCCGTGTTGCCGAAAGCGTAAAGCTGCGTGGCGGTACTGACGGTGTCATTAAACGCGGTGACCACCAGACCGGCTCGCGCGTTGAGGCGATATTGCCCGATGTCGCCGTACGCGCCCGACCCGTTGATCAGGATGTAGTAGGTGCCGGCGTTAAGCTGGTTGATCTGAATGCGCTCGCCGACGCCGTCGGAGCCATCGTTGGTGGTGCTGATTTCGACGAACTGGTTCGACGAATTCAGCAGCGCCATGCGTGGATCAAGCATTCTTCCGAACTCGGCTGCGAGAACTTCAACATCCAGCGACCCGCCTGTGTGGTTGATTCGGTAAACGTCCAGGTCGGGCATTTGCTCGATAACGCCCGCGGCAGCGCCTTCGAGCACGCCGCTGCCCGAGGTTAGCGTAAGTGTGGTCGCGACGCCGATCGAGTTGCCGACGTCATCGGCGCGGAACGTGAAGCCGTTGCCGCTGGTGATCCGCGTCAGATCGTTCTGCGAGCCTTCGTTCTGCACGCCGTCATCGTTGCGGCTGGTGGCGACCGTGCCGCTGACTGCGGTGTTGGCCCACCGCCCGCCCGAGCCCATGATGAATCCCGTGGCGTACTCATTTGTTTTTATTGAAATGGGGGGAAACGAATGGTGATAGAGGTCCAGCGTGTGCCCGGCCTCGTGGGAGGCGGCATCGATGATGTAATTGGGGTTCGACGTCGGGGTTTGGCCGTTCCAGACGAACGCGACGTTCCCGCTGTTGACATCGGTGAACCCTTCTTCGCCCCATCCGCCGATGCTGGCGACCCCGCCGCCCTTGCCATACCAGGCGCCGTCCCCGCCGATCACCACGCGCACCCCGTTGATCGTCGAAGGCCGAACCGTCGTCACATCGAGGTCGAACGGCGAATACTTTTCCGAAACGCCCTTCCAGATTTGCAGGATATTGGCCACTTCCTGATTGCTGTAGGCGTTGTTGTTGCCATCAATGTCGTAGGCCTGGGTTGCCGTGACGCTTTTCCCGCCGAATTCCCACCAGCCGTTCCAATTATCAATTGCGCCATGGCCGTTGAAATCGAGGTAAAGCTTGCGATTAGCCCCCGGTCGGCTGCTATACGCCGGGACGGTCAGGACGTCCACGCTTTCAGGACCCGACGACCCCGACGGAGCGCCGAAGACCGCCACGCCGCCAACATCGTCGTCGGGCGGCGACGTGCTGAACCCGGCGATGTCGTGATCCATGCAGAAAAGTCGGCGAGCCTCCAAAGCCGCACATTCGATGATCGCGCGAGAAGACCTATTTTTCATGGCGAACCCTCTCTGGAAATTGTTATCCTACCGCGACATTCTCTGCCAGCGGTGCCGGCGATTCGTCGCTATTTTGACTCCCTGAAGAGAAGTAGGCCGGTAGTGACCGGGACCAAGCGCGGTTTAGGAAAGAATTTTCGGAATATTCCGCTGGCGGTCGGCCCCGGGTGAATCACCGTGGGTCAAATCACCCCACCGGCGGCTCTTTGGCGTTGAGCCAGGTCATCATTTTACGCAACTTCCGGCCCGTGACTTCTACCGGGTGCGTGCGGTCGGCCTCGTAAAGCCGTTTGAAATTCGGCAGGCCGGCTTCGTATTCGGCCCGCCATTCTTTGGCGAACTGACCGGTCTGAATCTCTGTGAGGATTTTCTTCATTTCAGCCTTGATCGCCGGCGTAACAATGCGCGGGCCGCGGCTTAAGTCGCCGTATTCGGCGGTGTTGCTGATGCTGTAGCGCATGTAGTCCAGGCCGCCTTGATAGATGAGATCGACGATCAGCTTTACTTCATGCACGCATTCAAAGTACGCCATTTCCGGCGGGTAGCCGGCTTCGATGAGTGTTTCGAAGCCTGCTTTGATCAACGCACTTAGCCCGCCGCACAAAACGACCTGCTCGCCGAACAAATCGGTTTCGCATTCGTCTTTGAAGGATGTTTCGATGATGCCGCTGCGTGCCCCGCCCACGCCTCTCGCCCAGGCCAGGCCGATGTTACGCGCGTTGCCGGTGGCATCCTGATGGATAGCCAGCAGGCACGGCACGCCGCCGCCTTTTTCGAATTCGCTTCGAACCAGGTGACCAGGGCCTTTGGGCGCGATCATCAGCACATCGACATCTTTCGGGGCGACAACCGTCTTGAAGTGAAAGTTGAACCCGTGCGTGCAACCCAGCGCCTGGCCGGCGCGAAGGTTGGGCTTGATGCTCTTCTCGTAGACGCCGGGCTGAACTTCATCAGGAAGCGTGATGATGAGCAGGTCGCCTTGCTTCACCGCGGCTTCGACGCTCATTGGGTCGAAGCCTTTTTCGATCGCAAGTCGGCCGTTGGACGAGTCTTTGCGGTTGGCGACAATCACCTTCAGCCCGCTTTCGCGCATGTTCTGGGCGTGGGCGTGACCCTGCGAGCCGAAGCCAATCACAGCCACCGTCTTGCCCTTCAGGCCGTCGAGGGGGGCGTCTTTTTCGTAGAGCATGTTCAGTGCCATGGTCGATTTATCCTTCAAAAACACATGAATCGTGGAGACTAGGGCCAACGCGGTTTGCTGTCAAAGCGAAATGATTCTGTTATTTTGCACCGTCTGTTTCGGAGGTTGAATTGGATAACGCGCACGTACTCGATAACACACTTGGCTTGATTGATCGCGCTAACGCCGTGCTCATCGGCAACTACGCCCGACTCCCCATTGCCATGGCGCGCGGCGAGGGTTCGCGGCTGTGGGATTCAACCGGCAAGCAATACATCGACCTGTTCGCAGGCTTCGGCGGGGCGGTGTTGGGGCACGCACACCCGGCTTTGGTCAGCGCCGTGACGGAGCAGGCGAAACAACTGTGGCACGTGGGCAACACCTTTCACACCGGGCCGCAGGTGGAACTGGCCGAACGGCTCAACCGCTGCGCTTTCCCGGGCAAGGCGTTCTTTTGCCACAGCGGGTTGGAAAGCAACGAGGCGGCGATCAAACTGGCCCGGCTGCGCGGGGCGCAGCACAGCCCGAAACGATGGAAGGTCGTCTCATTCAACAAGAGCTTTCATGGCCGATCGCTGGCCATGATCGCGGCAACGGGCAATCCCGCGGTCAAGGCGGGGTTTGAACCCGCCGTGCCGGGCTTCACCCAGATTGACTTGGGCGATCTAGAAGGGTTGTCCGCCGTCGCCGACAACGAGACGGCGGCGATTCTCGTCGAGCCGATTCAGGGTGAAGGCGGCATTCATCCGATCCCAACCGATTTTGCGATTGAGCTGCGCAAGCTGTGCAACGCCCGGAACATCACGCTGATTTTCGACGAAGTGTGGACCGGCTGCGGGCGGACGGGAAAATGGTTTGGACATCAGCATTTTTACCAGCAGCCGATAGCGGAACGTAGAGAGCCGATAGCCGAGAGCGGAGAGCCGAGAGCCAGTACAAAGGCGCAGATCGCTTCCTCCAGTGGCTCTCCGCTATCGGCTATCGGCTCTCCCATCACCCCCGACATCATGACCTTGGGCAAAGCAATCGGCGGCGGGTTGCCGGTCGGCGTGATGTTCGCCCGGCCGGAGTTAGCCGCTCTGCTCGTGCCCGGCAAACACGGTTGCACGCTCGGCGGAAACGCGGTGTGTATGGCCGCAGCCACGGCGGTGTTGCAGACCATTGAGAAGGAGAATCTTGTGCATCACGCAGCCGAACTCGGCAGTCATGCCATGGCGCGGTTGCGCAGCGAAACCAAATCATCCGGCAAAGTGGCCGAGGTGCGCGGACGCGGGCTTTTCATCGGGGTGGAATTGGCGGCGGCGCCGACGAAACTGGTGGAGCGCGCCCTCGACCGCGGGCTGGTCACCAACGTCACGGCGGGCAAAGTCATCCGCATCGCGCCGGCGGTCAACATCGACACTTCGACGCTTGACGCCGGGCTTGACCTGCTTATCAAGACGATCAACGAATGAAACGCATGCTGCGTCAAATTCTCATGTTCAGTGCGGGATTGTTGGCGCTGAGCGGATGCGCGGTACAACCCGGGGACGCCGCTGGTTCCGCGAAACCGCAAGCGCCTGCGGGCGCCAGATTGCAGTCGCCATTTGATATTTTTTCGATACCCAAAGCGCGCGAAGCGGCGGCGGAATCGCTAAAACCGGCGCAGCGCACGGTCAAACCTGCCTTCGACGGCGATGCCCCAAAAGACCCGCAGCCCGCGCTCGATATCGCCTTCAAAGTTGAGGTGTATCAGCTTACCCTGCCGCGCGGCGCGGTCAGTCAGAACGTCGAGTTCTGGAATCGGCTCAACGAACAGGTGATCGACCCGGCCACTTACGACGTGTTGCAGCGCAACGGCCTCCGCGTGGGCGAAGCGCCGTTTTCTGATTGGGCGTACTTCAAGGGCCTCATCGACCAGCACCCCGGCAAAGCGGCGCAGGCGGTGTCGGTCGCGCGCGATCAGAAGAACATGCAGTTGGAGATGAAGACAGATGTTCCGAGGCAGGACATCTTTCACTTCAACGCGCGGAACACACTCACCGGGCGAACGTATGAGAAGTGCGATAACCTGGTCAGCATCAGCTTCGAGCCCACCCCCCGGCGGCCGGGGTCCATGCGGCTCACGCTCGCGCCGGTGGTTCGCTCGGAACGAAAACGACTGGAGTTCAGCGTATTAAATGACGAGCGCGCAGAAGTTCAATACATCCATCCCGAAATGATCTACGACTGCAACCTTCGGCTGGACGTGCCGATGGAAAGCTTTATCGTCGTGGCTCCGTCGCCCGAGGCCGTCTGGCCGGTCAGCGTGGGGCACGCGTTTCTGCTGAGTGAAGGCAAATCGGAACTGCTCGAACAGGTGCTCATCATCGTTCCCCGGCCGTTCCGCACGGTGGAAGTGCGCAAATAAATAAAGCAGGCGATCGAGTGAAGTCGACCGCCTGCATCCTGCTTCATTATTTCCGGCAACCGTTCATCCCCCCGCGGCGGCCGAGGCGGTTTGCTCGGTGAACTGCTGGTTGAGTTTCTTAAACTCGGCGTTGCCCTGATCGGTGTTGAAGATTCGCTGTTCCAGTCGGCCGATGGAATCGGTAATGAGCACATAATCGGCGTTGCTCTTCATGTCTTTGCGAAGGTCGACCACGCTCCAGCCGGTGGCAAACTCCACCGCTTTGTCGGTCTTGCCGATCGCGTCGCCGGGGGCGACGGTGAATGACTGCTTGTGCAGCTTTCCGCTTTGGAATTTAAAGATTTCAAACCTCACAGTGCGCGCACTATCGGAATTAAAACCGGCGGCGAGGAAGAAACTGGTGAGCGAGGGGATCGTCACCGGTGAAGTCCATTCCGTTCCGGCGAAAACGATCGCGAACTGGTTGGCAAGTTCCGCCTTTTCAACAACATTGATGGTGCGCCACACAGGGTTCTTCATTTTGTAGCGCACCATGTAGCGGTAGGTTCGGCCGGGCAGCACGGTGGCATCGTGAAGCCATCCGGTGATGTCTTTGATGGCGGGATCGCGCGGATCAAACTCTCCGGCGGGAATGGGGAATTCGGCGCTTAGATTAATCTGACCGACCTGAGCTTGGGGGTTCATGCCTTCGCTCGGGAAGCCTTCGCTGTTGCCGGGAAACATGCCGCCTCGTCCGGGGACCGGGAAAGCCCCTTCGCGGGCCTGGAATGGCTTGTCAGAATCGCCGCCCGCGCCGGGGCCCCGTCCGCCGCCTCGACCTTCCCCGCCCCGACCTTCCCCCCCCCGCCCGCCGCC
>CAZXLA010000175.1:0-7991 GCA_964641895.1 uncultured Tepidisphaeraceae bacterium | reverse complement strand
AAACTTGTTCGTTCATGGGCCTCTTACAGCACAATCGAGTGAGGCAACGTAAATACATTGCGGAACTGCAATTACGCCGCACTCACCCATTTCTCATCCCGGAACTTTATAGGACGAATGTGAAGATTTGATGGGGTAACGGTCGATCTTTCAATAGAAATGAGCATCAAACCGCAATTGAAAACACGACCGAAGTTGGAACCACAAAGGTCACAAAGGCATGGAGTGCATGCGGGGAGGTTGTTGGCGGGGTCATCGAAAGAACACAGTCCTCACCTTGGTGCCTTGGTGCCCTTGGTGGTTAAAAACGAATTCCAAGTGGCCGGCAAGGAGCGCGTATGCCGCTGGTGATTGATCACAAAAACATTTCCGCCGACGCGCTGGGCCTGCGCACGTTCGGGCAGGTGCTGGCGCATTTGCAGCGGGAAAACCGGCTGGTGGTTCATGTGTTGATTGACGGGGAAGAGCCGGATTTGGAGCGGATTGCTGCGCTGCGGTCGGCATCGACCGATTCTCACACCATTTTTGTAGAAACCACGGAGCCGCAAACCATGGCCCGCGAGGTTTTGGACGAGGTAGAGCACCAGATTGTGGCCGCCGAAATGCTGGGGAAAGACGCCGGGGCGCTGATGCAATCGGGCCAGCAGGTGAAGGCGATGGAGAACCTGGCCGGATGCTTTAAGCGGTGGCAGCACGTGCAGGAATCGGTGCTGAAAGTGAGCCAACTGCTGCGGCTGGACCTCGGCCGGCTGGCGCTTGGCGACGGTCGGCCGCTGACGGCGTTTTTTGAAGCGTTTTCGCAGCAGCTTCGCACGATCCGCGACGCACTGGAATCGCGCGATTTTGTGGCGCTGGCGGACGTGCTGAACTATGAGATGCCCGAATCCACGCAATCCTGGCGCGAAGCGGTGGCGGCGGTGCGGAATGTGGTGGATAGCTGATAGCGGAGAGCGGAGAGCACGCAGAAGCGCTATCCGCTTACCCCGCTATCCTCAACGCAGTTGCCTGAACTGTTCGATCGTCAGCGCTCGGCCCTGCGCGGCGGCGGCGCGGACTTTGGCATCTTCATCCTTCAACAGCACTTGCAGCGCCCGCCCCGCCGCGGTTTGGTCGCCTGATGTTCCCGTCGGGCCGACGCCGAAGCGCAGCCGGCCCAACGCGAGCGTGGCTTCGACGCGCCACACGCGGTCGGTGGATTTGTCTTTCGCCCAATTTCGGATGTTGCCTACGTTCGCGCTAAGCGTTGCGCCGTCGAGCGTGCGGATTCTGCTCGCGATGGGCAGCACGCGGGTTTTGGTTAACGACAGCCGCTGCGCGTCGAACGCTTCGATTCTCCCCAATCGGTCGGCGGCCCCTGTTTCGCGGGCCAGTTGCTTCATGGCGGCGGCGGATTCGGCGAGCAGTTGCAGGCCCAAGTTCAACTCTTCGTAAGTGATACGTTCGTCGAACAATCGATGGCCCAGGACAAACGCCGCCTGCAAATGGGCCATCGCAGCGGCGGGGTTGATTGTTCTCACGATCTGCGCGGCACGCATCGAGGCTTTACCGAGCCGTTGGGCGTCTTTGAGTTTAGGCGATTCGTTGTTGTAGTGGATGAGCAACTGCGGCGCGGTTTGGAAGATCGATCCGCCGCTGAAGCGGGCGGCTTGGGTGAGGAGTTGGAGGGCCGTCGTGACGGCTTTCGGGGTTTCGGATTCACTCGACTGCGCGAAGACATCGAACGCATCGCGATGGTTCGAAACCAAATCGAGCGCCGCGGAATACTGAGCCGTTGCATCGGCTTCGCCGGGCTGTTGCGAGACGATATCGCCGATATCAGGCAAGCTCAGCGGCGCGGAATTCTCAGCAATCAACCCAAACGCATCGGGCGGCGTGGGGCGCGTGGTGCGATCGATATACGCAATCGAACCAACCGTGGCGATGACGAGAATAAGACTGAGACACCAGCCCAGAGCGTTGCCGAACATGGTTGAATGATGCTTGCTAATGCCGAATGTATCAACGGTTAGAAAAGGTAACCGCAGATATCGCAGATTACGCAGGAAGTTGAACGTCGATAGAATGCCGTGATGCAAAGGCTTGCTGTAACGTTCTTCCTGCTATCGATTCCTTCGCTCGCCGCCGCGCAGTCGGTGGTTGATGCAAATCTGGTGGTTCAAACCTGGGCGCGCGGTCTCGATCACCCCACGGGCGCCGCGTTCTTAAACAGCCGCGGGGATATGCTGGTGATCGAGAAGAACACCGGCGCGGTGAAGGTGGTGCGCGATCGGCGAGTGCGCGGCACGCTGCTCGATCTGCCCGTGGCCAACGACAGCGAACGCGGGCTGCTGGGCATGGTGCTTTCACCCACGTTTGCCAGCGACAACTTGGTCTACCTTTATCACACGGTCGCCACGGCCGACGGCGGCGATGCGCTGGGCAATAAGATCAGCCGCTATCGGTATGACGGCGCGGCGCTGGTGTTCGATCGCAAGGTGATCGATCTTCCCGCCGACAACGGCCCCAACCACAACGGCGGGCGGATGACGTTCGGGCCGGACGGCAAACTTTACGCGGTCATTGGCGATCTGAATCTTAACAACGCCACCAGCAATTACGGCGGGCGGGCGATCCAGAACACCGGTGCGATCCTTCGACTCAATCCCAGCGGCACGACGCCGGCCAACAACCCATTCGGCGGCGATGCCAGTAAAATCTACGCTTACGGCGTGCGCAACAGCTTCGGCATCGCGTTCGACCCGATCAGCGGCGTGCTGTGGGATACCGAAAACGGCGCCGGCAGCTTCGACGAGATCAACCGCGTCATCCCGGGCTTCAACAGTGGTTGGGAAAAGATCATCGGCCCGGTAAGCCGCAACGGTGGGACGATGCCCGACCTGGTTTCACTCGGCGAGCGCGCTGCGTACAGCGACCCGGAGTTTGCATGGACCACGCCCGTTGCGCCGACCGACATCGAATTCTTTCCCAGCGCGCGCCTCGGAGCGAAATACAAAAACGACATGTTCGTCGGCACCACGCGCGGCGGAAAACTTCTTCGCTACGAATTGTCCGCAACACGCAAGAGTCTTTCCCTTGCCGGCGGACTGGCTGACTTCGTGGCCGACAATTCCAGTGACGCGCGCTTCGCCGAGCAGGATTCAATCCTCTTCGGAAGTGATTTCGGCTTGGTGACCGATCTGCTCCCCGGCCCCGGTGGGCTGTACGTGACCGACTTCATCAGCGGCAACATCTATCGCATCACCACCGCGCCGACCGCCGGGCGCGCAACGGCACCAGTGCCAGAACCGACCGTGGGCATTCCGTTTGCGCTGCTGATGGTCGCCCGGATCTACCGGCGCCGCGCGTGACCGTCACATCAACGCGCCCACCTACCATTAGCGTCCCGCCCGATGTGGTTGGTGCTCCAACCAATCATTCGCAGCCGAAAAAACGAAAGCGGAGCGATCGCGGACCTGACAGTCCCAACCGCTCCGCACTCATTTTGCGTTGATCGTGCGACGGCGTACCGTCGCCACGGGCGAGACGCCAGTGCTACAGCGCCGCCGCTTCAATCTGCTGATTGCTCCAGATCGAGTCGATCAATTTCGTTGCAATGGCCGCGGGTGCCGTTGATGGCGCCAAACGGCTGGCCGATGCCGCAATGTTGAACCCCGCGCGCACATAGTTGCCCGCCGACTTGGCGGTGTAGCGGCTGTCCCATGACGTGCGCGATTGATTCCGGGCCGACGCGACGAACGCCTCAAGCGTTCCCGGTTTGCCCAGGGTCGCATTATATTTGCCGAGGAGGCGGTTCGGATCGGTGTATCCCGTCGCGTTGATTTTGTTGCCGGTGATGTTGAACGAGCCGCTCACTTTCTTGATGCCGTTCTGCCAATTATAGATGGTGTTGCCGGTGATCTGCCCGCCGCCCACGCCGCTCATGACGTTGACCGCAATGTTGTTGTAGACGCCGGTGCTGGTTTCGTGCGCGATGACATTGTTGCGCGCCAAAAACTGGTTCATGCTGAACGCTTCAATGCCTTTACCCAATTCCTGCTGGCCGGCGAGGTCTTTGCCTTCGAGGATCACGTTGTTCTGCACCGTGCTGCTGCCGTAGCCCACTTGAATCGCCACGGGGTTCTGCGCCAGCACGTTGTTTTCAACAATCCCGCCGCCGCGCGAGAGCACACCGCGCAGGCTCGATCGCGTGATGATGTTTCCGCGTACCACCAGCCCGCTCGAGCCGGTGTTGAAATAGATGCTGTGGTTAAAGAACGTCGGCCCGGCTTTGTAAACGCCTTCCTTCCAGCCGTTGTGGTCGAGAATATTTCCTTCGATCAGCGTTCCATCGGCGTTCGGCCCGCCGTAAATGCCCTGGGCGTGGCCGTTGCCGACCTGCTGCGCGTTGAACGCATCGACAATCACATTGCGGCGGATCTTCACGCCGGTGAGCGAACCATCCGGGTCGATCACAATATTGTCTTTGAAACCCTGGATGAAGTTGTCTTCGAGCAGAATATTGCTGCCCTTGCGCATCACCCGGATGCCGGCGGTTTTCACCGTGCCGTTGCTGCCGTTGTAGGTGTTGGCATTGAAATGCAGCCCGGTGACGGCGACGTGGTTCAGCGGGTAACTGTACTTTTGAGCAATGGTAATCCCGCCGCCGGAGCCAGTGAGGATTTTGGGGCGCGCTCCCGTGCCGTAGGCGGTGATGACGCTCAATTCGCTGGCGCTGCGGCCGCTCACAGTCCAGTCCGGGAAGCTTTCATTCCAGGTATCGCCGCGTTTAAGCAGAACCCAATCGGGCATTTTATCGCGAACCAGCGTCTTGGCTCGAACCAGCGACTTAATCGGCTTGGCCTGCGTACCCGGGTTGCTGTCGCTCCCGCCGCTGCTGCTGACGTAAATCAGCCGGCTGTCGGATGATGCGCCCAGGTTGGTCCATCCATCAGCGCCCACGCTGACGGACAGGAGCCGGCGATCTTCGAGCGATTCGATGAGCTTTTTCGACATTGACATTTTCCTTCCCCGGACTGCGTCGCAAAATCTTGCGAAGCTCCGGAAGACACGGCGAACAAATTGAAAGCACCCAAACCCGCCGTACCACTGCCAACGGGAGATAAAGGGTTTTCAATTTTTAGCGGTCGACTACAAGGCGAAATGGCCGACAAAATGAAAAAATTTTGCCGGTAAGCGGATGATCGTTATCACGATGATCGTGAAAAAGGGGTTATCGGAGCGGCGAAACCCGGCGGCCCTGTTTTTTAATCAACATCCGCTTCAGCAACTTGATCTGCGACGCGTGGTAGATGTCGTGAAACGCCGCGCCGATGATCATCCGCGTTAACTTCGCATCGAGCTGCACCGCCGAGAGGTTGGCGACACCGGCCCGCAATCGGGCGTGCAGATCACGCAGGAGGTGAAGATCGGCTTTCCACAACGCGTCGGCCGCCGCAAGGGCTGGGGCGTCGGGCAGTGTGGGCCAGTTACTGCCACGCCGCGGAAACGGTGTCGGGCCGATCACCTTATTCAGCACGCATTGCTTCCAATATGCCGCGTGAAGGACTTGCTCCCCAATGCACTTGCGCCCCGGAAACCGCCGCCGCGCCGCCGTCGACGACACACCGCGCAGCACGCCCATGAGATTAGGCTCGTGCCAACTGGCGACGTTAAAGCCGTAATCCAGCGTCAGCAGAAGTAATTGTAGATCTGTTTTTGCCATGTGCGAAGCCCATTCATCCTTTATAAAGCCGACGCCACCGGCGGCGGGAAAGTGCGAAAATGCTTCGAATCCTTGTGTGTTCTCTACTGTAGAAGGAACTCCGCGTTACCCCGCGACCAGTGGTCGCGGCTTTATGGGTGCTGTTCGATGCCGGCGGCAGACTTGATGTATCCGCTCGTCACCCGGTACATTGCATGGTCTCATAGCATCGATGAATCAGCCCACGTTGAAAAGTCGCGGAGGTATTATGTTGTCCGGCCGGAATGTTGTTCAAGTTTTTTCCGCGTCCGCCGGGCAAGTTGAATCGCTTGAGCCGCGCCGGCTTCTCTCCGGCGCCGTTTTCAACAGTTCGACCTCCAACGTAACGGTGGAAGGCACCGGCGTTTCCGATCGCATCACGCTGCGAAACGTTGCCTTTCGCACCGAGTTCACGCCTGACGACAGCGATTTTACGCAAGTCCTCCCCGGCGACGACCTGCTGGAAGTAAAAGTGAATGGCAAGGCCTACTACTTTGACCGCGCGCGAGTTGACCGCATTAAAGTCACCGCGTTCCGGGGCAATGATGTGATCGAGGTGCAGCAGGACGCCGTCGATCAACTGCTCAGCGAAAAAGAAAACCGCGACGATTCGGTAACCCGCAAGTTTGCCGCAACCGGGCCTATCAACATCCGCCTGGAAGTATTCGCCAACGGCGGCGACGACACTGTCATCGGTGGCAACGCGCGCGATACCCTCAGCGGCGACGAGGGCCAGGATCTGATCATCGGCGGGAAGAACAACGACTCACTCTTCGGCGGGGCCGGCCGCGACGAAATGCAGGGCGGCCACGGCGACGACTTCATCGCCGGCAACTCCGGCAACGATCTGCTCATCGGCAACGCCGGTGAAGATACCCTGCTGGGCAACGAAGACGACGACGTGCTGCAGGGCAACGAAGGCAAAGACCTCCTCACCGGCGGCGACGGCGCCGATCGGCTGAGCGGCGGAAGCAGCAACGATACGCTCGACGGCGGCGGCGGCAAGGACGCCCTGTCCGGCGGCAATAACGACGACAGCCTCTTAGGCGGCAACGGCAACGACGTCATCTTCGGCGACGACGGCAACGACACCCTGCGCGGCGGCAACGGCGCCGACACCCTGGCCACCGGCCTCGGCGCCGATGTCACCGACGGCGGCGAAGACCGCGACGAAATCGACGGCGTGCTGGATTGAGGCCCGTCGATCATCTCACGCCATATCGCGTCCCCTCACGCCGCGGCCAGCAGCGGTATGATTTAACCACGAAGTCACGAAAGGCACGAAGCGATGATTGGTGATACATTGTCCGTTGCGCTGGAACGCATTGCAACGGAAGTGGTCGATTCGGCGTTCAAAGTCCATTCGAAACTTGGACCCGGCTTACTCGAATCACTCTATGAACGCTGCCTCATGCGAGAACTACAGAAGCGCGGCCTCCACGTCGAACGACAAGTGGTGGTGAAAATCGAATACGACGGCGAAATTCTTGACGATGGATTGCGAATTGACCTGCTCGTTGAAGGGAGCATTATTATTGAGGTCAAGGCAATTGATAAACTTCTGCCCATCCACGAAGCACAACTTCTAACTTACCTCAAACTGACCGGCCACCGACTTGGCTTCTTAATCAATTTCAACGTGAAGTTGATCAAAGAAGGAATCAAGCGAATGGTACGGTAGTCCGGAGACTGCTTCGTGCCTTCGCGAACTTCGTGTTTAACTAAGATCGTCCTCACCGGCGGGCCTGGCGCTGGCAAGAGTGTGATCGCCGATGAAATCGTGCGGCGAAATTCCCGCTTCATCCTTGTGCCCGAAGCCGCCACGCAGGTTTACACGCAGCGAGGCACCACCTGGGATCGCCTCGATCTGGCCAACCGCAAAGAAGCCCAGCGGATGATCTATCGCCTGCAGTTGCAACAGGAAGACCATTTCGCCGCCGCTCATCCGGACAAGACACTCCTGCTCGACCGCGGCACGATCGACGGCGCCGCTTATTGGCCCGACGGCCCCGACGCCTACTGGGCCGATCTGCATTCTTCACTTGAGAAAGAGCTGTCGCGTTACGACCAGATCATCTGGCTGGAAACCGCGGCGGCGCTGGGGATGTATGACGGGGCTGCCAGCAACACGGTGCGATTTGAAAACGCCGACGCGGCGATTGAATCCGGCAAGCTTTTATTGCGGCTGTATCAATCACACCCCAACTTGAAGCACGTCGGCGCGTTCACTGATTTACAAGATAAGGTGCGCGCGGTGATGGAAGTTCTGATC
>CAZXLA010000174.1:4005-7999 GCA_964641895.1 uncultured Tepidisphaeraceae bacterium | reverse complement strand
CGGCGCATCTGGCCAACGAGCGAGAACGCGAAACGCTGCGGCTGTTTCGAGAGCAGGTATTTGCATTCGATAAAGTCGGCGCGCACTTCATTCTGATCGACCCAACTTCAAGCCTCCCGCCGGGCGTTGAAAAACTTGCTCAGCCGTTCGACCTCCTCCCGCCCGACGACGAGAAGCTGCGGCGAATCATGAAGGACACCGCGCTGCAGTTTCATCAACAGCAACCGATCCGCGCCCATCTCGCGCCGCACGAAGCGGAACTGATTATCCGCAACCTGCGCGGGCTGAGCGCGTGGGATGCGCGGCAGGTTATTCGCGAAGCCATCGCTGGCGATATGCAGCTCAACGGCGACGACGCCAATCGTATTCTTGCGGCCAAACGAAAGCGGCTGCAGTCACACGGCATGCTGGAATACGTTGAAGCACCCGTGACGCTCGATGAAATCGGCGGACTGCGCAAGCTCAAGGCATGGCTGGCGACGCGGCAGAATTCATTTTGCAAAGACGCGACGCATTTCGGCCTGCCGCCACCGCGCGGCGTGCTGATGCTGGGGGTGCAGGGCGCGGGCAAATCGCTTTCGGCCAAAGCAGTCGCTACCGCCTGGCAACGTCCGCTGCTGCGGTTGGACGTGGGCGCGCTCTACGACAAATTCATCGGTGAAAGCGAACGCCGCTTGCGCGATACACTTCGGCAGGCCGAGATGATGGCACCGATTATTCTCTGGATCGACGAGATCGAAAAAGCATTTGCCGGCGCCGCCAGCCACAGCGTTGATGGCGGATTGAGCAAACGCATGTTCGGCACGCTGCTCACGTGGATGCAGGAACACAAAGCGCCCGTCTTCCTCATTGCCACCGCGAATGACATCGCCGCCCTGCCGCCGGAGTTGATGCGCAAGGGAAGGTTCGATGAGATCTTCTTCGTCGACCTTCCGGCGATCGAGGCGCGGCACCAGATCCTCGAAATTCACCTGCGCCGCCGCAGTCGGCAGCCAAAGCAGTTCGACCTCGACACGCTGGCCGAAGCCTCTGCGGGGTTCAGCGGCGCAGAGATTGAGCAGGCGATTGTCTCGGCGCTGCACGAGGCGTATTCGGCGCAACAACAGCTTTCGACCGATCACATTGTGGAGGCGATGAAGAATTCGCCGCCGCTTTCGGTGACGATGGCTGAGCGCGTAAACGAACTTCGCTCGTGGGCAACAGGTCGGTGCGTGATGGCGGATTGACGGGGGCGAATTAACGGGGAGGAATCATGAAACGAATCTTCTCGATCGGGCTGACGTTGCTTTCAACTTCCCCCTCCGGGTCGGCGGGCAAACAACAGTGGCGAGTGATGTTTTTGAGCTTAAAACGCATCAATTGGTCGATCGACGAATTCGAATCCGGCCGGGTTCGAGGACAGTGAAAGAGCCTGGCAGTTCGATGGCATGCTCATAAACCGCCGACGAAACCATGTTTGCCTTGGCAACGTTAGAGATACCCGCCAACCGAATAAGAATCACGCCCGCGCTGGCTCGGCCGAGGCGGTAAACCAGCTCGCCGAAATCTTTATCTGCCGTCACGACGATCCGACCGTCTGCTTGCGACGTAAGAAGAATAAAGTCGTCGGCAACCGAGGGCGATTGCTCTTGGTATAGAAACGACATCATGACCGTCGGCCCGCAGTCGCTGGACGATGGAGTAATCCGTGCTTTCGTCGGCGACGAATCTCATTTAGTTGCGGCAGAAAGCGGGTATACAACGTCTGCACGAAGCGTTTTGGCAGCAAACGCGAGCGCAGCGAGCACTCCCTCGTGTGTCAGCATCGGGTGAGACTCGATGATCTGATCGATGGATTCGCCGGCAGATAGCTTCTCGAGAATGAGTTCAACCGTGACTCTCGTTCCACCGACAACCGGCTTGCCCATCATGATGGATGGATCGGAGTTAATCGCTTGTGCGTTCATGAAATTCGAGTGTATCATGAAAATAGCTTGCCGCCGGGGGTATGGTGCGGGTAAATTCCCTTTTTGCCACGCCGTGTGGTGGTGGAAAGTTGTTTAACCCCGGTGTGGATGGCGTTCCCGCCTTCGTCTCATTCGTCTGCGCGAGCTGCTCCGCGGTCGGACGATTGAGCAATGTGCGTTCGCGCATGGATAATCTGATTCTGGAATCTAAGATTCTGGCAAAGAACCTGACCGACAGCGTTCCCTAACTGGAGAGCCGCTCATGGCCAAAGCTGCCAAGCGATTAGGGGAAATCTTAATCGAAATGCAAATCATTTCGGCGGCGGAAGTTACCCGCGCGCTCGAACATGCCAAGACCAAGAATCTGCGCGTCGGCGAGGCATTGATTGACCTCAAGCTGGCCAGCGAGTCGAACGTCTATAAAGCGTTAGCGCTGCAACACGGCATGGAGTATGTCGACCTAGACAAAGGAAGCGTTCCACCGGACCAGCTTTCGCGCATTCCTGAAGAGCTGATGAAGAAGTATCTGGTCCTTCCGCTGGGCCAGGAAAACGGCAAGCTGCGCGTTGCCACACACGACCCACGCGATGTGGAGATGATGGACATCCTGCGCTTCCGCGTGGGCAAAGAAATCAAGCCGGTGCTGGCCGCCAAGAGCCGCATCAAGAGCGTGATTGATGAACTGTTCAACACCACATCCAAAAATACCATCGATAAGACGATGGACAAAACCATCGATCGCCTGTCGGCCACGATGGATAAGTCGATGGACAAATCCTTGGATAAGTCCATGGATCGGTCGATCGATAAATCGATCGACTTGGCCGGCATGGGCGAAGACGGCGCCGGCGGGAGCGACGCGACGCAGGCACCGATCATTAAACTGGTTAATTCGCTCATTATCGAAGCGGTGCGCAACCGGGCCAGCGACATTCACATCGAGCCAATGAAAGACCGCGTGCAGTTGCGGTATCGCATCGACGGCGAATGCGTCATTCGCGAGAAAATCCCGATCAAAATGAAAAGCCCGCTGATCGCCCGAGTGAAGATCATGGCTGGGATTGATATCGCCGAAAAGCGCCTCCCGCAGGACGGGCGCATCAAGATGGTCATCGACAAAGTGCAGATCGATTTTCGTGTGAGCACTTTGCCGGCATACCACGGCGAATCGGTCGTGCTGCGTATTCTGCGGCCGGACAGCGTGCGAATTGGTCTGGAAAACCTCGGCTTCGCCGAAGACGATTACAAGGTTTTCAGCAAGCTCATCAAGCGCCCCAACGGCATCTTTTTGGTGACGGGGCCGACCGGCTCCGGAAAGACCACAACGCTGTACGGCGCGCTGAACATTTTGAACCGCCCCGACCGCAAGATCATCACCGCCGAAGACCCGGTGGAATATAACTTTCCGGGCATCAATCAATGCCAGATTCGCGAAGCAATCGGCTTTACGTTCAAGGGTGTGCTGCGCGCCATGCTGCGTCAGGCGCCCAACATTATTCTCGTCGGTGAAATTCGAGATCTTGAAGTGGCCGAGATTGCCATTCAGGCGGCGCTCACTGGTCACTTGGTGTTCAGCACGCTGCACACGAATGACGCCCCGGGCGCTATCACCCGTTTGATTGATATGGGCGTGAAGCCCTTCCTGGTTGCATCCAGCATTCAGGCGGTCATGGCGCAGCGGCTCATTCGCGTGCTCTGCCCGAAATGCAAAGTGCCCGATACCCAGCCCGAAGCGATGTGGCTCAAGCTCTGCGGCATCAGCGCGAAGGAAATGGAAGGCAAGCAGATCATGAAGCCCAAGGGGTGCGATTACTGCACCGGCACCGGCTTCCGCGGGCGACTGGGTATTTTTGAGATGATGGTGATGAACAATGAACTGCGCACGCTGGCCTTCGAGCGCACGGCGACCAACAAAATCCGCAAAGCCGCGCTGGCCGGCGGAATGAAAAGCCTGCTGCAGGACGGCAAGTTAAAGGTGCTCAACGGCACAACCACCGCGGAAGAAATTGTGAAGGTGGCGCAGGTGGAAGGCGTGATTACGAATCAGT
>CAZXLA010000174.1:0-3905 GCA_964641895.1 uncultured Tepidisphaeraceae bacterium | reverse complement strand
TGGCCACTATTCAAATTGATCGACTCCTCGAAACCACAGTCCGACGCAACGCTTCGGATTTGCACCTGGCCGTCGGCCGGCCGCCCACGCTTCGGCTGCACGGTCACTTGCGAGAACTGCAGACCAAAACGCTCGATGCCGAAGACACCATGTCTCTGATGAAGTCGATCACCCCCGACCGCATTCAGCAGGAATTCGAAGAAACCGGCTCGGGCGACTTCGGCTTTGCCTACGGCGACGAGGCGCGCTTTCGTGTCAGCATCTTTAAACAGAAGGGTTATTGCTCGCTGGTGCTTCGTAAGATTCCGAACAAGCTCATGACCTTTGAGCAAATCGGCCTGCCTCGAATGGCCGAACAAATTTGTCGTCGTCCGCGTGGCATTTTCTTAGTGACCGGGCCGACCGGCTCGGGCAAAACCACCACGCTGGCCTGCATGATCAACTGGATCAACGAGCAATTCGATCGGCACATCATCACGATGGAAGACCCGATCGAGTATTACCACCCCCACAAAAAGAGCATCGTCGTGCAGCGTGAGGTAGGCGTGGACGTGCCCAATTTCGCCGAGGCCATTCGACGCGCGTTGCGTCAGGACCCGGACGTGCTGATGGTGGGTGAAATGCGCGATCTTGCCACCATCGGCGCCGCCATCACCGCCGCCGAAACGGGGCACTTGGTGTTTGGTACGCTGCACACGAATGGCGCCTCATCGACGATCAACCGCATTATCGATGCGTTCCCCACCGACGCACAGGAACAGATTCGCGTGCAGTTGGCCAATAACTTGATCGCGGTGCTCAGCCAGACGCTCTGCCCGCGCAGCGATCAGGAAGGCCGCGTGGCTGCATACGAGTTTATGTATGTTACCCCTTCGATTCAGAACCTGATCCGCGATAATAAAACGTTCCGAATCGATTCCGACATTCAAACGGGCAAGAAGTACGGTATGCAGTTGCTGGACGAACACCTTTGGCAACTCTACCAGGCCGGCAAAATCAGTGCCGAAGAAGCCGTCGACAAGAGCAAGGTGCCCGGCTCGATGGTCGATCGCCTCACCAAGCTGGGCCGGAGCGTAGCCAGCGAAGACGAATACCCTGATGCCGGCGAACAGGATGGCTCTAGCGGCGGATCGGGCGGCGGCGGGTCGCCCGGGGGGGCGCAGAGCGATGCCGAAAAGCAGGCACAAGTTGCCGCCAACCGCGCACGGATGCAGGCCGGCCAAAAGAAGTGAGGATCGTAGAAGTAGAAAAACCGTGCAGTGCCCATCCGGAGGTGGGCATTGCACACGGATGAGGGGAGAGAGCCTCGGTAGCAACATATGATGACTACACCGAGGACCGCCGTGGCTCTTATCCCTCCACCCGGATCACGCGTCAGAGATTAATCGTCACCAGGATGTTCCCTGATGCCTGACTCCTGTATCCTGATCCCTCCAATGTAGAGGACGCCATTATGGCCAGCGCACCAGTAACCACCAATCGCCCCGCCGGTTCGGCCACCGGTACACCCAGCGTTCCCAAATCTCCCACCGGCGGCGGGAATGGTGTTGCCGGTGGCGGCGGCACCCCTACGCCTTCAGGCCCCAGCGGCATTCCACCCATCAGCGAATTGCAAGGCCGGCCCATCGGTCGCGTGCTGACCAAGATGGGCAAAGTGACGCGCGAGCAGGTCGTCGAAGCCCTCAACTTCCAAAAATCACGCGGCAAGGGCGTGCCCCTCGGGCGCATTCTGCTCGATCTGGGTTACATCAAAGACGTCGATCTGAACGTCGCCCTCGCCGCGCAAAAGGGTTACGAGCTGATTGACTTAAGCAACGTCAACATCCCCAAAGAGGCCATCGACGCCGTGCCGGCGCAGATCGCAACCACCAACAAAGTGCTGCCGATCAGCTTTGACAAGGTCAGCAAAAAAATCACCGTCGTCATGGCCAGCCAGGATAATTTCCAGGCCATTGATCAGCTTCGTTCGCTCTTTCAATACAACGTGACCGCCAAGATCGGAGACCCGGATCAGGTCGATCGCCTCATCCAAAAACATTACAACACCGCCGCCGATAGCCTGGGCGAAGTGCTCGGCGAGCTCAGCAAAGACGATTCGCTCAAAGACTTAAAAGGCCGCGGCGAATCGATCGATCTGGAGACGATCAAAGAGGCCGCCGACAGCAACCCTGTCCGCAAGCTCATCAACTTGGTTCTGCTGCAGGCGATCAAAGATAAAGCCTCCGATATTCACTTCGAGCCGTTCGAAGATGAATTCAAAATGCGCTACCGCATCGACGGCGTGCTGTATGAAATGATGCCGCCGCCGAGCCATATCGCGCCGGCCATCGCCAGCCGCATCAAGGTGATGGCGAACCTCGACATCGCCGAACGCCGCATGCCGCAGGACGGGCGCATCGAACTTACCGTGAACAACCAGCCAATTGACCTTCGCGTGAGCGTGCTCCCGACCATGTTCGGCGAAAGCGTCGTGATGCGCGTGCTCGACCGAGGCAACGTCAGCCTCGACCTTGATCGCCTGGGCATGCGCGAAGACGAGCTGAACTTAACCCGCCAGCTCCTTCACAAGCCCAACGGCATCGTGATCGTCACCGGCCCGACCGGCTCGGGTAAAACCACCACGCTCTACTCGGGGCTTCGCGAACTGAACGACCCCAGCACCAAGCTCATCACCGCCGAAGACCCGGTGGAATACGACATCGACGGCATTATTCAATGCCAGGTGCGCACCGACATCGAAATGACCTTCGGCCGAATTCTTCGCGCCATGCTGCGTCAGGACCCGGACGTGATTTTGGTGGGCGAAATCCGCGATAAAGAAACCGCCGAAATCGCCGTGCAGGCCAGCCTCACCGGTCACCTGGTGTTCAGCACGCTGCATACCAATGACGCGCCCAGCAGCATCGCGCGTCTGCTCGATCTTGGCCTGGAGCCATTCCTGATCACCGCCACCATCGAAGGCATCATCGCCCAGCGCCTCGTGCGCAAAATATGCCTCAACTGCAAGACCGAATACACCCCCGCCGAAGAGCAGTTGATGGAACTGGAACTGCGAAACGAAGACGTGATCGGCAAAAAATTCTGGTACGGCAAAGGCTGCGAAAACTGCAACAACACCGGCTATCGCGGCCGAATGGGTTTGTACGAAATCATGTTGCTCGACGACGACATGCGCGACATGATCGTCAAACACGCCAGCACCCAGGTGCTAAGAGCCGAATGCCGCAAACGCGGCATGCGCACATTGCGCCAGGGCGGCCTGATAGGCATCTACGACGGCGTTACAACGATCGAAGAAGTGGTGCGGGAGACGTTGACGGAAGAAGGGTGACCGGAGTTTGACGTGCATGCTCAGTCGACCCTGGTCCTTATTCGCGAACTACATGAGGCGCTTCCTCAAACGCCAGTTGGCAAAGCTCCGGCTTCAATCGCGAAGAATCGCTCGCGGAACTTCACATCCGTGCGACCTGAAGAACGCCGATACCAGCTCCGGAATATCGCAGGCCACCCAACAGCTGCTCCTGCGGCGCTACAACGACATTGCCCTTGATAAATCCCCGCCGCTCTCGTTCCGAGACGTCGAAATGCGGTTCTTTTCGCAGTTCGACGAAGACGGCATCCTGCTCTATATCTTTGGGCTGATCGGAATGAAAACCCGACGGGTTGTCGAGATATGCGCCGGTGTTCCGAAGCCAGAGGAAATTGGCTGGATTCGCGTCTGACGACCGCGGCGAAAACAAATGTGCCAACTGCCACTCTTCCAGCGCGGCTGCCGAATGCAACGGCGTCAACTTCTACTCCTCACCTTTTTTGCCGCGGTTCTGGTCATCGCAAGAGCCGCCTCCTTTTGCGACCTCCCCGAATGGGACATCGCCACCTATTCCCTGATCGCCGATGAGCTGGTT
>CAZXLA010000173.1:0-8045 GCA_964641895.1 uncultured Tepidisphaeraceae bacterium | reverse complement strand
CAGGAGCATAACAAATCGACGAATCCGGATCAACTAGCTGCGGCCTCGTTTCGGTTCCGGAATTTGATTTATGCAAGAAATCGCGCGATTTCAGGAGCTGGCCTCAGCCTTTCGCGTACATCCCGGCCAGTAGTGTTCGAGGTAGGCATCGACCGTCGCCGCCGGGTCGCCTCGGGCCATTTCTGCGCCGTGCTTGAGCCAGATGACCTGCGTGCAGAGCGAGCGGATCGCGTCCATGTCGTGGCTCACGAGAATGATCCCCTTGCCTTCATTCTGTAGCCGGCGGATGGCGTCTTTGCACTTGGGTTGAAAATCCTGGTCACCCACCGCCAGCACTTCGTCGATTAGCAGCACGTCTGGGTCGATGTTGATCGCGATGGAGAACCCCAGCCGCGCCCGCATTCCGCTGGAGAAGTATTTGACCGGCGTTTCCATATGCTCGCCGAGCTCGGCGAAGTTGACGATTCGGCTGTACATCGCGTCGACCTCGCGACGGCGCAACCCCAGGAAACTGGCGGCGAGATAGACGTTCTCCCGCCCGGGCAGGTCTTCATGGAAGCCGGCGCCGAGTTCGATGATCGACCCGAGGCGGCCGTGCATTTCAATCGTGCCGCGCGTGGGCGGGTGGATGCGCGAGAGGAGCTTGAGCAGGGTACTTTTGCCGGCGCCATTGTGGCCGATCACGCCGATGGTCTCGCCGGGGCGCAGTTCGAGGTTAAACGCCTGGAGCGACCACGTCGGCTTGGACGGCGCGACGGGTGCGAGGCGCAGCGTCTGAAGCACGAGGTCGCGAAGCTTGCGCGGGCGGTGTGCGTGGAAGTAGTACTGCTTCCACACATCCTCGCAGCGAACCAGCAGCTTCGCGCCGCGCGCGCGCCGCGCCGATGAAGACGACGCGGCGGTGATGTTCGGCTGCGGCGGGGCCATCGCGGTCATACTACCTCCGCGAGGGTGTGCTTGACGCGACCGAGCAGGAAATATCCCACGACAAAGCTAAGGCTGCTCACCGCCGTCGCCGCCAGCCAGGTGGCCGTCGCGCCGCCGCCGACGGCGAGGTTGCTCGGCCAGGTGCCCCAGTACATGGGGTCGCGGATCAGTACGATCAGATCGGCCAGCGGGTTAAGCGCGAACAGCGGCATCCACGGCCGGTCGGCGATCATCGTCAGGCTCCAAAAGATCGGCGAAAGATAGAGCAACGCGGTGAGCACCAGGCCGATGAGATGATCCAGATCGCGGTACAAAACGGTGAATCCGGAGAGCGGCATCGCCACGCCGAGTACGAAGATGTACGTCAACAGCACGGCTCCGGGCAGCACGACAAGTGTCTTACTCACGGAGAAACCGGCACCGTCCAACCCGCCGGTTCCGTGGAGCAAGCCGAGCAGAAGCAACGCAATGCACAGTTGAATCAGAAATTCGATCAGCTTTACCGTGACGGCGGCGCAAACGAGGATTTCCATCGGGATGTACACTTTGCGGACGATGCCGGAGTTGTCGCGCACCGCCCGCGAGCCGTCGAGGATCGCGCCCTGAATGAACTGATATGTGAGCATCCCCGGAATCAAATACGCCCAATACCGCGGCCCGCCGATTTCCATGCGGACGACGTGGCGGAAGACCAGATACCAGATCCCCAAGAGCACCGCCGGATGCAGCAGCGACCAGAGGAAGCCCAGCGCTTTGTCCTGATAGCGCACCTTCAGATCGCGCGCGATCAGGTTCGCCAGCACGAAGCGGTACTCAGGCAGCTCGGACAGGCTTTTGCTCAGCGTCGGGTTCATACTCGATCACATCGTCGGCAGCGGTTTCCTGATTCATCGGCGGTTGAGCCGGAAAGGCTGAAAATCGGATCGGTTCGATCGCCTCGGAAGCATTCGAGTGTTTCTCCCCGGGCACGAACACGCCGCGGATAAATCGGCGCGCCTTCACCCACGCGTAGGTGAACGCGCCGCGCACCGTGCCGCGGGCTTCCAGCGGAATCAGTGAGCGTGGGTACTTCGTGTTGCCGCGCGCGGCTCGGCGGTAGTTGCGCCAGAACCACTTCGGCAGATGATAGACCAGATGCAGCAGGGAGCGGTGATCGCCGTAATTGAAGAAGCAGCGGACATGGTATGCCGCGTGGCCGATTGCGTAGGCGTGAATCTGCTTGCGCAGCGCATCCGGTGTTGACCGGTGATGGTGATGCACGATCGCCCGCGGCGTGTAGTGGATCGAATGTCCCTTCCGAAGGATCTGATACCACAACAGCGTGTCTTCGCTGCATGGGCAGGCGCTGCCGGCGCCAAGGTCGGTGTCGAACCCGCCGAGGTCGAGCGCCAGGTGGGCGTCGAGCAGCATGCTCGCGCCGGCACCGATCTGCCACGTTTCGGCTGGATTGAATGGCTTTTTGCGGAGAAACATCGGGGCGTACGCGACATCAGTGAAGCCGCGGCCGAGGCCACCGTAGATTTCGAAGGCGATCTCGGCGCTGTTGTCGAGGGTCGCCGGCAAGACCAGGCCGCAGACGCACCGGCAGTTGGTGTCCTGCAACTTGCGGACGAGTTCGCGCAGCCAGTTGGCTTCCGGGCGGCAGTCGTCATCAGTAAATGCCACCCACCGATTCCGCGCCGCCGCGAGTGCCGTGTTGCGCGCCAGGCTCAGGCCCGCTCGCGGTTCGCGGACGTAGGTGACGCCGATGCGCTGGCACACTTCGCGCGTGGCGGTCGGGTCGGCCGAGTTGTCGACGATCAGGATTTCGAATTCGGGGTAATCGATCTCGAGCAAATGCCGGATGCACCCCTCAAGTTGTCCGGCACGGTCGCGCGTACAGACGATGATCGTCACCGGCGGCGTGGGATACGCGTCGCCGCGGAGCCGGGCGAGGTGAATCAGTTCCGGCCAGGGCGCCGGCAGTCCCGTGGCCAGAAGCAGGTGTTTTTCCACCAACCGCCCGAACACCCGCCACGATGCGGCGCTGAGGTTGACGTTGCGAACCGATTCCCGCGCCTCGGCCGAGAGTTGCGCCAACGCGTCCGGTCCGGCGGCGATCGAGTCGCGTGCCAGGACGTTCAGGATCGCATAGCCGAGCTTCCGAGAAATCCGTCGGGCCAGTCGCCGCGGCGTGAGTTGCCCGGTTCGAACCGAGCGCGTCATCACTTCCCCGATGGGAACGTCGCCGATGCGAACCAGGACGCGGATCGCATGGTAGCCGTCGCGCAGCGCAATCGTCGGCCACGCGCGCAGGAGGTTGATCTGCTCGAGCTGGATTTTCACGCGGCGCTCCGAATCTCGCCGCGCGGTTCCAGCGTCAATTCGTATGCCGGCCGGGCTCCGTGGACGCGGTCGCGCCGCGCGATCGAGCGGACACGGTTGACCGAGCGGTTGTACGCAAAATACCCGAGCAGCCCGCCCCAAATTTCCAGCGCGATCAGATGGACGGGGAACCGGTTCTTCTGAAATCGCATCGCCCGACCCACGTTTTTGATCAATCTTTTCCGGCCCCAGAACCGGCCCCAGCGGCGAAGGAGGCGCCACACTTGGTTGCCGGTTTCCAGATCCTGCGCGTGCTTGGCGGCGAAGGCGGTGAAGCCGTAGCCGTAATCGAACATCTGCTTGCGAAGTTCCTTCATCGTACGCCGGTGCTGGTGCCAGACCATTGCCCCCGGTTCGTACACAAGCGTCCAGCCGTCGCGGATGACGCGCGTCATGATGTCCAGATCGCCGCCGCCGCGGGCGAGGCTGCCGACGTCGAGGGCATCATCGAAACCGCCCAGCCCTTCGAGCACGCTGCGCCGCAGCGAGAGATTCACACCCGCGCCGAAGCGCCCGGAACCCACCGGATAATATGGATTCCACGGCCCCGGTCGGAACACGCGGCGCTGGAAGCCGCGCTGCATTCCTCCGTAGCGCTCGAAGAGTTCCTGGGCGACGCTTTCCAGTTCGAACGGGAATGTGATTCCCGTGACGCACGCGACGCGCGGGTCGGCGTAGTTTTGCGCCAGTGCGTTCAGCCACTGCGGATCGACACACGCGTCATCATCCGTGTACGCCACGATTGGATGCCTCGCCGACCGCCAGCCGGCGTTGCGCGCGTAGTCCAGGCCTTTGTGTGGCTCGACGATGTATCGCACCTTGCCCGCAAACTGCTCGCAGACTTTCCGAGTTCCTTCCGTGCGCGGCGCGTTATCGACTACGATGATTTCGAATTCGGGATGATCCAGTTCAACGACGCTGTTGAGCTGTCGCAACAATTGGTCGGGATGTTCGCGCGTACAAATGATGACGGAAACCGGTGGCTGGTGCGGCAATTCGGGCGGCTGGTGCGCGCGATGGTGGATGGCATCGACGAACCCCAATCCGATCTGATCGCCGATCAGGCCGATCAGTGTATCCGGCGTGACGACCGCACCGACGATCGAGCGGCGGAACTTCACCCACCCGATCGGCCGCCGGCCGAAGGTGACCATGACCCAGTACGCCGCGTACTTCGTGGAAGTCCGGATCGGCGAAAGCGGTTGCGTGAGGTCGACTCGTAAGACTCTGGCTGCCATATGGGTCAATCACATTTGCAGAGGTGGCCGATGTTGCGGAAACATGCTGTCTCATCGGTCGAGATGACCGTGGGGTTTGGCTCGTTGGCCAATTGTTGTTACCGATTCCGCCTCCGCCTCGTCCGATAACCTTTAACTCGCCGTGAGAACAAGTCATAAAGTTGTAACTGCAGGTGCATCAGGAACGCTCGGTGGAATGCGTGGCCAGGGCTAAACCTCGTCCGCGCCGACATCGTACCCGGCGCCGCGCGGCAGCGTGTCGCCCCAGAAATCTCGCGTTCCGGGGTCGACCGCGAACAGCGCCTTCAAGTTCAAACCCGTGTTGATCAGCGGCGACGTGCTCTTCAGTTTGTAAGCGGTCATCGTGGAAAGGAAATCGGTGTTGTAGATCGCGGTTGCGCCGCCCGGCGCGGTCAGTTGCGGGTCGCCCTGGAAGCCGACCTTCATCGTGCCGACCAATTCCTGCGCCTTGCTCGTTCGCCATGAACTGATCGTCGAGAACGTCGACAGCCCGTACATGATGCGGAACGTGCCGCCGGTGGACCAATACGCGTTGCCCTGGAACTTCAGATCGATCCCGCCGTTGAGCTGATCGGGCGTGACTTCTACCAGCGTCACTCCGCCGGTGGTCTGAAAAATGTTGTTGCGGAAGTGTACGTTCTGAAGGTCGTTGCCCGGAATGCTGCGATTGTGAATCCGCACCGCGACCGGTGTAGCCCCGCTCTTTGCGGTCATAAAAACGGTGTTGTTGTAGATCTCGGCGTTGAGGATTTTGCCCCACAAGTGAATGCCGCCGTAGCTGTTCTTGCGGCCGTCGTTCTGGCTGACGTTGTAGCG
The DNA here is from genome assembly GCA_964641895.1 of uncultured Tepidisphaeraceae bacterium. Lineage (GTDB taxonomy): Bacteria > Planctomycetota > Phycisphaerae > Tepidisphaerales > Tepidisphaeraceae > UBA2421. The sequence continues at coordinate 2,679 of CAZXLA010000173.1, read as the reverse complement.
GACGACGTTGTTCGTGTGATTGCTGTTGGAAAACTTCGTCGCCAGCAGGAACCCGGCGCCGTCGTTGTCGTGCGAGAAGTTGTACTGCATCGTGGAGTAGGAAACGTTCTGGTCGAAATCGAAGCCGTCGCCGTCGCGGCCGCCGGCGGTTTTGTTTTCGTATGATTCATTGAACTGGATCATCACTTTCGTCGAATCGTAGGTCCAGATTCCGGCGCCGCCGTCGCCGTAGATGCCGTTCTTCCAGGCGACGCATTGTTCGATTTTTCCGCCGTTGACGCCCGCCAGCACGATGCCGTTGCCGCTGATTTCGGTAGGCGTGGTACCGGCGGCGAAGGGCACACCGGTGTTGTTCCACGCCTGCACTTTGGCGACGTAGACGTTCTGGTTCGCGTTGGGAGTCGCCGCGTAGGTGATTACGCCGCTGCTCAGGTTGTCATACGCTTTGACGTTGGTGATCGAAACGTCCTTGTATCCGGCGGCGGCGTTCCCGCCGCCGATGGCGATGCCGCGGTTGAAGTTGCGTACGGAAACGTTGTCGATCTTTACGTACTGAAGCTTTACGTTGTTGATCAGATTGTTGTAAAACGCAATGCCGTCCGGCATCCCGATGAGATTGCTCGGAGCGAAGGCGTTGTATCGCCCGACGAGGTTAAGGTTCGAGATCGAAAGACCCGCAGTATTCAATGCAAAGATGGCCGGCTGAGTGCTGTTGGTGATCGTCGCTTGCCCGGTGCCGTAACTGCCGAGCTTGATCGGCGCTGCGGCGGAACCTTTGTCCGCGGAGTCGAAATACATCATGCCGGCAAACGTCGCGCCGCCTTGGAGCAAGACCTGATCACCGGCCTGAAGCGCAACGGCTGAGGCTTTGGCAAGCGTCTTCCACGGCGCGGTCGTCGACGTTCCCGCGCTGACATCGCTGCCCACGGGGCTAAGGTAATACGTCGCCATCAGGCGACGGTTTTCGAGGGGTTCGACGGAACACCGCATTATTTTACGCTCCGGTTTCATCTTCTACAACCATCCTTCGATTCGAACAACGCTTCACGGCCAATCAAACTTCAGCCGTACCTTGGTGGTAAGGATGATTATACTCCAGATTTACGGTGCGTTTTCGAAAAACGCGGCACTTCGACCCGTCAGATAATTAAGCCGCGCATTCGCCCAGAAACACGCCGGCGTGGGAGGGGTGCATGGACGCGTCGGCACTGCTTCACCATCTTTCCAGCATCCGCACCGAATTCTGCGGGGCCAACCGCACCGTAACCGGGTCGTGTCACCTGATCGAAATCAATGGCAAACGCATCCTGCTGGATTCCGGAGTGTATCAGGGAAAGCGCGATGTAGCACACGAACTCAACGAAACGCTGCCGAATGGCGCGATCGACGCCGTCGTGCTGTCGCACGGGCATCTGGATCATTGGGGAAAGCTGTCGGTGCTGGTGAAGCGCGGATACACCGGGCCGAATCACGCCACCCCGGCGACCGTCGATGTCGCGCGAATCGTGCTGCTGAATTCGGCCGAAATTCAGGAAGAGGTAACTGTTTACCGTCCGCCCAAAGAATATCCGAATTTTCCTGTCATCAAGGGGCGCGCCAGGTGGGATAATTTGATACGTTCTGCCTCGGCATGCATGCCCGGCTGCTTCAAAAAAGAGTTACGACCAGGTCTTGTCGGAGGCGCAACACCACCGATCCCACGCCCATCATCTTAATTTGGAACTGCGGGCGTTTCGGCCGGCGCCGCGGCGCACTTGTCTTTGTCCATGCGCTCTTCCCCCTCGGACCGACCGACACCTTTTCTTAGTCGGAATTGCAGGTGTGTCATGTGTCGAAGGTGGGCGGCGAGGAATTGGTGGTCGGCGATGGCGGCGCTTTCTCACGAGAGCTCCAGATCGCGTCGAGCTCACGAATGAGTTCCCGCACGCGTCGATCGCTGGTGTCCGGCGCGAGCGATCGGTGCTGCTCGATCTCTTGCACCTTCTGGTAGTTGTTGATGACGGCGCCGACGATGAGGTTCACGAGCAGGAATGTCGCCACCAAGATCCAGGACACCTGGAACACGGTGAACGCCGCCAGGGGTTGGCCTGATTGGGCAAGTTCGTACCGCATCTGGGTCCAGTCGTCGCCGGTGAGGATGCGGAACAGCGTGAACCAAGCCTCGTGCAGGCTGGCAAAGTAAGGTTGCATGGGGTGACCCTCACCGCCAAAAAGTTTCACTCCGATGACCGCGTAGACGTAAAAGAATATCGCCGCCAAGAGCGACACGTACTTCATGCTGGCCACGGATTTGAGCAGGACATTGACGATCAGCCGAAGTTCCGGGATGGTCTTGACCAGCCGCAGCACACGGAACACGCGAAGGATGCGCAAAACCGGTCCGATCCCATTGGACGCGGGAATAATCGCGGCGATGATGATCATGAGGTCGAAAATGTTCCAGCCGTCGCGGAAGAAGGCCGCTGTCGAGTCGCGAACCATGAATCTCAGAACGATTTCTACGATGTAGATGGCGACGCAGATCGTCTCGATCGTCGCGATGGCGCGAAGGGCCGTCGTATCGGTGACGTAGGTGCTCAGGCCGATGAGCATCGCGTTGATCAGGATGACCGCGATGATGAATGTGTTAAAGCCAGAGGATTCAACAATCCTGCGAAGCTGCATGTCATGTCCCTTCTT
>CAZXLA010000172.1:0-8053 GCA_964641895.1 uncultured Tepidisphaeraceae bacterium | reverse complement strand
AGGCAATTGATGAAGACAATCCGCACGATTTTCCGAGACGGTGCATTCAAGCCGCTCGATCCCGTCGATCTCCCCGAAAACACCCGCTTCACGGTCGCGCTGCTTGACAGTGATGACCTGTCCGCCGATGCCATCGCCGAACTCGCGGGCAAGGATCGATCCTTCGACTTCCTAAACGATCCGCGCGAAGACCTCTATAGTGAATCCGACGGCGAGGCCGTCTAACGATGGCCAAACCGCTCCATCGCGGCGACGTCGTTCTCGTCCCATTTCTCTTCGCCGATCTCACGGGTCAGAAGGTCCGTCCCGCGGTCATTGTCTCAACCGACCCACAGGACCCGGAACTGATCGTCGCTTTCATCACCAACAACCTGACGAATCGCTCGGGACGCGGCGCCGAATTCGAACTGCTCCGATCCGATGCGGAATTCCGCGTCACCGGCCTGAAAGGTGACTCGTTGCTTCGCCTGGACAAGCTCGTCACGCTATCACGAGGCGTGATCACGCGTCGCCTGGGAACGACCGGCCCTGCAACCCAGACGAGAACCGCAGCGGCACTTTGCCGAACATTCGGTCTCTGAGTGCGCTTGCGACTTTGCTTCTCAATGGATGGAACGGACTGCCGGCAATCGTGTTAGAATCCGCTCGATGCGAGGCGCTAAAGCCGTCGATCCCGGCGCGCCGGGATTCCAGCAGGCGTCGCCGAAGCTCCGGGAGGTGATCAAGTGGAACAGTGCCGATCTATGAGTACAAGAGGAATACAAGAGCCAGGTCGGCGGATTCGGGTGGGGATGGGGGTGGGAGGCGTGAGTGATGAGGAAAGAGGGTCGATTGAGTGCGACACGGACCGCTACGGTTTCTTTGCCACCATCAAAAACGTGTGCGAAAAGAATGGCCGCACGAAGCGCTTCCAGACCTTGAGCGGATTGGCGGGCGGTTGAACCCAATAACCTTCCACCGGCTCAAAGCCGGTGCGCTTGAATAGCTGCGAAAGCGTCGTCGGGTCTTGCCAGCCCATGTGCTCTTCGTGTACCGCGGGTTTGCCGTAGCGCCAGATTTTCCATGTGGTGCCGGCATAAAACGGGTTGGGCGTGGATATGATGATCACGCCGCCGGGGCGGAGGTGGCGGTGCATATTTCTTAAGAACTTGCCGGGGTTCTCCAGGTGTTCGATGATTTCGCCGGCGACGATGGTGTCGAACTGCCGGCGGAGGTCCATCGTTTCTACATCTTCCACCAGCACGTTGTAGCCCTGATCGTTGAGAACCTTTGCGCCTTGCGGGTCGATATCAATCCCTATCGTTCCGGGGTTGGCGGCGGCGATGGCTTTGTGCAGCAGGTTGGCTTTGTACTCGAACCGCTCTTGGGCGTTATGGCGCGCTTTCCGCGAATCAACGCAGCCCAGATCCAGCACATCCTTCCCGCGGATGTGCGGTTCTATCACAGCGAAGCGATCGCGAATCGTGGTATCAAACATGATGCTTGCTCAAGACATTTGAAACCGCAGATCAACGCGGATTAACGCAGATTGAAAAAGTAAGACAAGCACATCATTCCGAGGATGCTGAAAGGAGAGTCTTTGCAGCCGCCTCCAAAATCCATCTGTGTTAATCGGTGTTCATCTGTGGACAAAACAAAAATCAGACTCCCGGGCGGCGTTTTCGTTCCATGGCCTTCTGGTAGAGCGTCAGCAACTGGTTGACGTGCGCATCGTACGAGAGGCGCGGTCGAAGCATGAGCGCCGCTTGCGACATATTGCCCCGCCGGCGTTCGTCGAGCATGGCTTTGAGGGCCTCGGTGAGGCGCGGCACGTCGTTCGGGTCGGAAACGATCATGCCGTCGAGGCCGTGGGTGATGATCTCGCCCGCGCCGTTGGCGGCCGACGTGATGGCGGGTACGCCCATCGCCAAAGCTTCAAGCACCACGAGGCTGCATGGGTCGTGGCGCGTGGGCAGAACGAATACGTCGGCGGCGCGGTAGTAGGCATACGGGTCGGCGGCGGCGCCGACGAAGAAGACGCGTTTCTCGGCGCCGAGCCGCGACGCCAGCTTTTCGTAAGGCGTCGCGTAATCGCGTCCGACGACGATCAGCTTCAGCCGGCCATCCGGCACGCGGGCCACGGCGGCAATGGCGGTATCCAATCCTTTGCGGTGAAAATCCTGTGCGATGATGACGGCCAGCACCGCGTCGTGCGCGATACCCAGTTGCGTGCGCACGCCGGCACCGGCTTCGGAGTTGCGCTTCGGGTCGAACGTACGCAGGTCTACGCCGTTGAAGAGAATCGGCAGGTGGTCTTCTTTCAGCGGGTAGCGCGATCGCACCGTGCGTCGAACGTATTCGCTCAGGCAAAGCACCATCGGCGGAAGCGAGGCGGACATCATTTTGCGTTCCACCGCCGCAAACAAGCGCCGTCGTCCGTTAGCGAGATTGCTCAGGCGCGCCACCGATTGCGCGACCTTGCCGCGATACTTAAGATGCCCCATCGCCAGATTTTCCGCCGCCAGCCCGGCGTGGGGGTGATACAAGTCGCAGCGATGCACCGGCAGCATGGCGTGCAGGACGTCAAAAGAATGCGATTGAAGGTTCGTATCCAGATGCGAGAGAAACGACCGATACCGCCAAGCCGGCGAAAGGCCGTGCGCGTCGCATTTGATCTGCTTCACTTCCCAGGGCGTGTCTTTGTAGCTCGAAGCCAGCAGCGTCACGTTATGGCCGCGATGCGACAGAGAGCGGGCGAGGTCGATGGTATACCGCTCCGCGCCGCCGCGCGAGGGGTCTGCATGGAAAATGACGAGGCCTACCTTCACCGGAGCGAGCATTGTGCGGGTTGCGGCGGGTGGGGCAAGTCGGAGGTCACTCGGGAATGCTCACGTCGCGACCGGGCTGACGGCGGTGAAGCTCGATATCGTGCCGGGCGATTCGTCCGGCCTTGAAATCGATCAACCGCCGCATGCGCGGAGTGATCGGCGCGCCGTATGCCGCGCTGTAATGGTCAAAGAACGAATCGAGCTGGCCGCTTGTAATGGGAAGGTCGCGCGTGCTGTAGACCAATTGCGCGAGGTCTTTCACATGCCATCGTGCCGGGCAGAACGGCCGGTCGAGCACGCGGGCGAGATCAATCATACGGACGTCTACGGTTGAGCCATCAATCTTTGCAAAGAAATGGCACAGGTAAAGGTCTTGATGAAAAAGCCGCTGTTGGTGCAACCGCCCGGCCACGGCACCGAGTGCCGGGGCGAGAACGTTGAACGGCGTGCCGGCTCGAATGAGCTGATCCGCCGGCGCAAAACCGCAAAGGTCTTCGGTGATGGCAAACGACCGGGCGTCCGGCAGCGTGCCATAAGCCACAAGCGTCGCGGTCGGCAGGCCATGCGCCGCGAGGGTGAGAATCCCAGCGCCTTCGGAAGCGGCGCCGGTTGTGCCCAGATTCAGCTTGTCACGCTTCAAATGCAGCCGCGGCGAACCGTCGGACGGGTCGATGGTGGCGTTTTCTCGCTCGCGGATTGATCGCCACACTTTCGCATGGGGCGTCTGAAACGCATCTTCTGCCGACGCAATCCCCAGCCGCTTCAGCAGCGGTAGAAAGCCGGCGACGACATGAAATGACGCACTTCCCATACTCACGCAATGACTTGGGAACAACGACGGATCCCCGGCTTAAAGTTTACCTTGCCGTCGACGACGACGAGTTCTTCAGCCAGAAATTGTAGCGATCGGCCGCACGGCCGGGCGGAGCAGTTCGGCGGCGGCGTCGAATACCATGGCCGGAGTGACGCGCGTCATGCAGCGGTGATCGAGCGGGCACTTTTTAAGTTGGCACGGGCCGCACGGAACGGGCACGGAAATCTTTCGCTCTTTGTCGAAATAAATCTCCGTCCACTCCGGGTGCGTCGGCCCGAAGATGGTGACGACCGGCACATCAAACGCCGCCGCGATGTGCCGCGGGCCGGTGTCGTTGGTGATCATGAGGTCGCAGCGGCGGACGACTTCCTTCAGCCCGCCGAGCGTCAGGCCGTGCTTTTGCAGATCGATCGCGGGTTGCTTCATCCGTTTCAGAATCGATTCGACGATCGCGCGCTCTTTGGGCGCGGAACTGATTAGAATCGTCGCCCCCAATTCGTTCGCCAGCCGATCCCCCAGCGCCGCGAACGATTCGGCCGGCCAGAGCTTGCTAGCGCCGTATTGTGCGCCGGGGTTAAGCAGCACCAGCGGCGCCGCGCCCATCGCGGCGGGGCGTTCGAGCTCGCCCATTCCGGCACGCGACAGTGTTTCGACGCCTTCGCGGCGATCCTGCTCGCTCACGGCCAGTTGCAGACGAATGTCGCGATCGCTCGCGCCCAGGTAGTGCGCCAAACCCAGGTAATACCGCACGATCGGCGTGGGAACGTATTTGCCCTTATCTTTAAAGGGAACGAGCTTGTCCGAAAGCAGAAACCCCCGGCCGTCGCGGTCGTAGCCGACGATGCGTTTGATTCCCGCCATCTTGCAAACCAGCGCGCTGCGAAAACTGTTGGTAAGCAACACCGCCATCTCAAACTCGCCGCCGCGCAACCGCGCCGCCAGATCGAGGAATTGCCCTTTGCCCGCCTTCTTGTTCGTGTGGCCCGTTCGATAGGTGATCAGTTTGTTCGCCCACGGCAGGCCGTGATACACGGGCTTCACATATCGCCGCATGAGGTAGCTGATTTGCGCGTCGGGGTAATGATTACGAAGGGCGCGAAGCGTAGGCGTTGCCATGACGGCATCGCCGACCCAGTTCGGTTGCACGACGAGAATACGCTGCGGGTCTGCCATGAGCGACGCGTGAGTATATCGACGAAGCGCAATCTTGGTTAGCCGTCTTGCTCGTTTCGTCTTTTCTTGCGGAGAATGAGCAATTCCAGCCGCCGATTGCCGTCGGCATAGCCCCAGCCGGCGATGCGACCTGCGATGTCGAGCAAATCCTTCGATGCTTGCGGCGTGACGGTCCACACGTCGGTGGTCGTGACGATCCAATTTGGCCATTTGGTGGAGTCCACCGTTGCCAGAAAGTCATTTCGGGGCTCGGGACGAATCGATCCACCTTGATAGAACGCGAGGCTCGGTTCCTTGTAGTCGATCATGATCGCTTCGCCGACGGCGAGGTTTGGCGGCAGCATTGCGGCGGTGCGCTGCGAAAGCCGCAGGTAGGGTGAGAACGGGAAGACGAGCGTGAAGCAAAGCAGGAATACGCCGAGAACGCCTGCGCCCATCCACGCCGCGGCGCGGGTGGGTTGATGGCGCGCGAAGTTGGCAACTGTGCGCCAGGCGAAGAGCGCGCCCCACGCGCTTACTGCGATCGACCCGATGACGGCGATTGCCGGCAGCGGCCCGTACGCCCACACGGCCAACCATGGAAACAATGCCACGATCGCAACGATCCCCGCCCACGCGGCCGCCACTTTGGGCCAATGGGGTTGGCGCAGTTCCACCGTCAACCCGTCGGCGGAGCGGAGGAGCACGCGAGCAATCAAGTATGCCAGCGGCGCGTAGGTCGGCAACACGTAGTGCGGTAGTTTGGTCGCGATCAGTTCAAACATCACCCACGGCCCGATCACCGCCGCAAGCGCGAAGCGCACTTTCGCATCGTGCCGGTTCTTCCAACCATCCACCACCGCCGCCGGAAGGAGCAGGCTCCACGGGAAGAATGTTCCCCACACCACAAGCAGGTAAAATCCCGGCGGGCCGGTATGGCCTTCCTGCGGCTTGGCGATGCGATTGAAAACTTCACTGCGTAGCATAGACGTGATTGCGCCGGGATGTTCGGACTCAAGGAAAATCATCCACGGCGCGACGACCGCGGCAGCCAGGAGCAGAATGACACCTATATTTAACACCAGCATGCCGCGGTGGGGCAGACATTCCTGTCTGCCACAGCTTTCCAAGCTGTCGCCGCCGCCGCAATCGCGTGGAACGCGATGGCAGACAGGAATGTCTGCCCCACCGACGCAGAACTTAAAGACGAACAAAGCCAGCGCCGTCATCCCCAGCACGCCGAGGACGACAGGGCCTTTGGTCAATCCCGCCAAACCGATCGACAGGCCCATGCCGATCACGGTCATCCAACACCATCGCCCGATCCACAAGCGGTAAAGGCAAATCTGAGCGGTGACGATGAACAGTGTCAGCGTTGCATCGGTGATGCTCATCTTGGCGGCGGCGATGGTGAGGCCGGTGGTGCCGTAGATGAGCGTGGTCCACAGCGCAGTGCGCGCATCGCTGCCGCGGGAAAGGGCGGCGGCGATGATGACCAAGGTCAGTGCGGTTGCGATCACCGAAGGCAGCCGCGCCGCGCTGGCGGTCACGCCGAAGAGCTTCATCGCGGTGGCCTGGCACCAGTAGATCAGCGGCGGCTTCTTCAGGCGCAATTCGTCGAGCAGCATGGGCGTCGTCCAATCGCCGCTATCAAGCATCTGCCGGCTGGCCTGGGCGTAGCGAGGTTCGTCGCGGTCCCACAGGCTCACGGCGTTGTTGCCGGCGAGGTAGACCACCAGAAGCGAGAGCAAAATTCCGGCCAATCGAAGGGACATGACAACGCGACGTTAAATCGGCGCTTGGCAAATGCAAATGTACGTTCGCGGCGCGGCGGCGGGCAGGCTTCACTAATCGTTCGCGTATAAATGCCGAGCCTGGCTCACCTGCGTTCTGCATTCTTGCCGGCAACGCCACGCGCGATCGCAGCGTCAATCTCGAAGAATTCACTGCGCTTGCCGCGAATTTAAGCTTACCGGGCCGTGTATTCAGGTGGGATTGAATCAATTTTCCGTCGTGGAAAGCATGGGAAAGCGTTTCTAACCCGCATATTTCGCGCTATCGCCGATCTTGTGACTCGGACGAGTTGCGGCACAACGCGTGTCGGATCTGCCGGGCGGGCCCGAACCGCCCCCAACCCCACGCGTGGGAACGGGGGTGGGTCGGCGTCGAGTTGTGGTTCGTCAAGCGGTGGACACAGCGCCGAGGAGTTTGGCGGCGATGTAGTTCGCATATCGCTCACAACAGCACCTCGATAGTTCACTGACCTGAGCAGAAGTAACGATGGAAATGTGAATTCATAAATCGAGTTGCTGCCGTTCTGTGAAACTCAGTCGAGCGGGCCGGTCGATTGGTGAATCAAGAACGCTTCCCGAGATTTAGCTCTCTCAGTAGGACGCCCTCTGCTGCAGGTACAGGTACTGCTGGAAACTTGTGAACACCTTCCCGATCTCTCCCGGTGCGCCCAGGTCGGCGACAGCATCGGCGATCGCGTTGTTGTATTTGAGCTTCAACAACGGCGGCAGCTTTTCCGTTGCCAATTCGTCCACGCCCACCTTTACGTACTGCGCCAGAACGAAATCCAGAAACACCTGCTGCTTGTAATTGAATAGCGTCGTGATCGCGGGCCTGGCCAGCGCTGCGCGCTCTTCGCGTGTGACCGGCGCCATCGCATACGCAACATACGCCAGCACATCGAACAGGTCGCTCTTCTCGGCGGAGATCAGCTTTTGCATCTCGGCGAGTTGAACATGGCCGAATCCACTTTCAGTGAGCCCTTGAAGCAGCTTCGATCGCGTCTCGGGCGCACTCCAGAGCGATCGCAGCTCGGCCTCGTTCTTGAAAAATTCGGGGAGCTTGCCGAAGAGCATCTCCATGAACTGAGCCGCGCTCATCGGCTTGCCGTCGGGGTGCCAGAAGCTGGTCACCATCATGTGCTGGATGGCCCGCTCCTTCCCGTCTGCCAGCTTCACCTTCACCCGCTTCTTGCCCTTCTCGCAGGCGCATGCGATTTTCCCGCACACTGCGCACGGTTCTTCCGGGCAAACGCACGGGTCTTCCCCGCAGGTCGCGCACGGTTCGGGGTCCGACTTCTCGCAGACGCACGGGTATTCGCCGCAGTCGGCACAAGTCTCCGGCTCGTCCTCCGGTCCGTCCCAGCCGGTTTCATGGAACCGCTTGTAAGCCTTCACGAAGTCGTGAATCGTGAAATAATCCTTTCCCTCAAACAGCCGCGTGCCGCGCCCGATGATCTGCTTGAACTCGATCATCGAGTTGATCGGCC
>CAZXLA010000171.1:0-8197 GCA_964641895.1 uncultured Tepidisphaeraceae bacterium | reverse complement strand
TGAAAAGTCGTCGACCGGCTGCTATTTCATGCGTTCAATAGATCGTGTCGCGCGAGGGGACGGGGTGCAGCGTGCGAAAGATTCGTGCGCCGCTGCACATCGTCTTCAGCACGAAACACCGCGAACCTTTCATCACCCCGCAGCTTACAGAACGCCTCTACCCCTTCATCGGCGGCGTGATCGGCGACGAAAAGGGAACGCTGTTCGACAGCGCATGAGATTGCGTTTGATGAGCGGTATGTGTTCGATTGATCGGTCGCGGCGCGAACGGGCTGCGGCGTAGGAGAGATTCGTCCGCCGCTGCGCGGCGGGGGAACAATGCGCGAATCTCTCCACGGGTTGCGCTAAAGCTACACCCGTGGCTACAACCGCGCGCCACTACGCGGCGGGGAAAGATCGCGTGCGTTCGTTGTGCTGCGGTTCAAGCGTGGCGGCCGCCGCCGGTGCAGCGCGACGTTACGAATGCGGTCGGGCACCTTCATTTTACCAAACCTCGCGCAAGAATTTTCGATGTCAATATGTCCGATAAAATTTGATATCGCCTAACAGCGTTCAATCCCAGCCGCGAAGCGGCGTAAGAAAGTAGCCAGGGGCGCAAGCCCCTGGAAAGCGGAACGATCAAATAGCCCCGAAGGGCCGAAAGACCTTATGCAGCGCTGCGTTATAGCGTTCAACGGCGGCGAAATTACCGAAACGGGTCGTCAAATTTCTTTCGCCCTTTCAGGGCTTTTCACTTGTCGATCCCAACCCAGGGCTTGCGCCCTGGGCTATTGTCTTTCGCCGCTTCGCGGCTGAAGGCGGGCGTGCTGAGCCACTTCTGGATGCGGGCATGCGGAGCAACTGCGGTGGTGTTGATATTAGAAAACCGTAGAGAGTCGACGCCCCACGCCTGTATTAGTCGATGGTCGTCCGCGCCAACCGCCGGCGCAGCGCGATTTTACGAATGCGGTCCAGTACCTTCATTTAACCAAACCTAGCGCAAGAATTCCGGCGGTCAATCTATGGGATAAATCTTGACAGCGGCTAACGCCACGGGCGATAGTATGTTGCGGGTTGGGGGTGTTCCCTGAGGAAGCGCGCAGCAGAATACAATAGTATCCCCGTGGAGCATATGGCTGAACTCGATCAGTTCGTTCCAGTGAAGCACCTTGCTCGCGAACTCGGCATGGACCGCTCCCATGCTCGACGATACGTTCTCCAACTCGGTGTCGTGCCGCAGAAGCGCCGAACCGCCGACTCAGGAAGCCAGTTAACATTAACGATCACCGCGCAGGAGGCTGAGTACGTCCGCAATACTCGTCGCGAAGAGGGTTTCGGCTCCGACGGTAAGGCGGTCGATACCAGCGTCGGTGTGTTCTATGTGGTGCAACTCGTGCCCGAATTGGATCCTAACCGCGTCAAGCTCGGCTTTGCCGAGGGTGTCGTTGGTCGATTGGCGCAGCATCGTACCGCCGCGCCAACTGCAAAGATTCTGAAGACATGGCCATGCAAGCGGAGTTGGGAGCAGACCGTCATCGACGCGCTGGCCAACGCAAGCTGTCGGCTCATTTTGAACGAGGTTTACGAATGCTGCGACATTGAGAAGTTGCTGGCACTTGGCGATCAGCTCTTCCAACTTCTCCCTGATCCGCAGAAAAGGCCGGAGCTTTCTGACATGTCCCCGCACAACACCTGACAGCGGAGCGGCCACGGGGATAACCACCCGCGGCAGTAAACCGTGGCCGCGTCGAACGTTTTGGTATGATGAAAGTCGCTGAGGCGCGGCCCCGGCCACTGAACGGATTGTCTTAGGCTGGCAGTTACAGCCGTGATAGCAACCATGATTGACGGGGAGCAATTTGAACTCATTGGACGGAAGCATGGCGGCTATGCGAGCTGGGCCGTGTGGACCACCGCGACGAGCGGTCCGAAGTCGAACATTGACGATTTGAGCATCCTTAACGTCGTCGCAACTCCATCAACGCTGCGAGTTCTCAAGAACGACATCGTTATGGTCGGGCTGAACATTTCGAGGTCATTCGCCGAGCGTTTTCGGAACTTCCATGATCCAAGCCCCAGCGCGAATGACTTCAAAATACGGTTCGCCTTCACGAACACCGAATACTACGGCGCATACATGACAGACATCATTAAGAACGTCGAAATGGTGAAGTCGGCCGAGCTGGTCAAGCACCTGCGGGCGGTTCCATCCCTCGTTCGCACCAACGTTGAGGCATTCCGAGAGGAACTGAGGGATCTTGGTTCACACAGGCCCACGATACTCGCCTTCGGTTCAGCCGCCCATGCGTTGATCGCTGAGAACATTTCTCGCCACGAATATTCGAGCCTTGTTCGGCTGACCCACTACAGTCACCAAATAGGCAAAGAGAAATACAGGGAAACCGTATTGGCGCAGATCAGCTCGCACACTGCGGAGCACGGCTCCCGTGTGCCAGCCTAACCAACGGCTGAAGCTGACCGGAGCCGCCTTACTGGATTTACGGGCTTCAACGTCTCAACAGGCGGCCCCGGCAGGTGAGCTTGGTCGTAAGGCACCCGCGGAGAGGAAACCCGATGACACTCGGTCGCGTGGCATGGCTGGTGGGCGTTGCGGTGTTGGTGTTGGTTGCGAATGTCACCATCAGCATCTTGTAAATGGTTGTGTACGGCCACCTGATCGATCCCGGCCACGACGAGCAGTATTATCGCGATCACATCCAAGTGGCCGCGCCGTACTGTAGTATTGTGGCCGGCATCCCGCTGATGTTCCTGGCGGGATGGTGGGTAGGTGGCTGGTAAGAAGGCGGCTTCGCAATCAAGGCGGGGCTAACGATCTGGCTGGCGTACGCCCTCATCGACATCGCCGTGCTGTTGGCAGCGGGGATGACGGCGAAGATCGCGGTTTTATTTGCCATTTCATTTGTGACAAAATTGGCGGCGGTCTACTTTGGTGCGATGGTTGCGGGTCGTCGTGCCTGACGACAAGTTGCGGTGGGATGGCGAGTAGCATGATGGTGTCTCAAAATTGAACCGCCCGATGCCGCCGAAACGTCGCATGGTTTATCTTTGGTCGGTTGTTATCGCCATCGCGGTCGGCCTTACGCTGCGCTGGTGGAACCTCGGCGGGGAAAGCCTGTGGTTTGATGAAGCCTACACCGCGTGGGCCGCGAGTTTGCCGGTGGGGCGGTTGATTGAGGTAGTTCGGGTCGATAACTCGCCGCCGTTGTATTACCTCTTGATGAATGGCTGGACGCGGGTGTTCGGCGACAGTGAGTTTGCGCTGCGTGCGCCATCGGCGTTAGCGGGATCGATTGCGCTGCTGATCACGCCGTGGGTGGTGCGGCGACTTTTTGATAATCCGGCGGTGGAAGTTGCGGCGACGGCGCTGGCGGCGGTTTCGTTTCTTCAACTGCGTTACGCGCACGAGGCCCGCTGTTACGAGATGCTCGGGCTTCTGGCGCTGCTGGCGCTGTGGACCTTGCCGCGGTGGTGCGAAGACCGGCGGCGGGGGGCGGCGGTGGCGATTGCGCTATGTCTGGCGGCGATGACTTGGATGCACAACATGGCGTGGCTGTATGTCGGTGCGTTCGGCGTGGCGATGCTCGTCTGGCCGACGCCGCGCGCCTGGCCGTCGCGCGTGTTGCATGCGAGTTGGCCCATCGCGGTGGTCGTGGCGCTCTATCTCCCATGGGCGGCAACCCTCGCGCGGCAGGTCAGCAAAATGGGCGGCGGCTTTTGGATTCCCACACCCGATGCGCCGTCGCTCTATTACACCACGCTGCTCACCGGCGGCGTGAAGTTGCTGCCGATCGGGTACTTCCTGCGCCAGTGGTTTGGACCGCTGCAGCCGGCGTTGATGATCATTCAGATTGTTTTGGCGATCGCGTTTGTCGTTGTCGTGGCATCGTTGTTGGGGGCGCGATTTGTTCCGCGACGCCGGCGAGCGGCGGGGATTGCTGTTGCGGCGATGTCGCCGATTTTTGCCGCGTTCGTCGTCAGCATCGTGTCGACCAGCGTGTTCACACCGAAAGCGTTCGTGCCGACGGCGATGCTCATGCCGGTGCTGATCGCCGGCGCGGTGGCGCTTTGCCCGCCGCGATTTCGCGCCGCGCCGTGGGCCGCGGTCGGGGTGCTCGTGCTGCTGTCATTCGTCAGCGTGCTCGGGCAGTTCCGGTTCGAGCGGAAGGAAGACTGGATGGCGGCGCATGCATTTCTCGCCGACCGTTCGACGGCGGACACGCTGCTGGTGTTTGTCGGTAATGATGGCGAACTGGCGCTTCGCTATTACGAAAACAAGTTGGGCCCCATCGCCGGTCGGCGCAGCGGCGTGCCGACGGATTTCTTCGAAAACACCCCGCCGCGCGCGATGCAGCGGGTTGCGGGCGAAGGCGATGTTGCCGATTTACAAACCGCAATCAAAACGCATCAGCCGCGGCAGATCATTCTCGTCGGCTGTCATATGGCGTGGGCGGATCCGCACGGGCTGACGCGGAACGTGCTTGAATCTGCGGGAACGCGTGTCGAAGTGCAGAATTTTGCAGGCGTGATCGTGGAGCGTTATTTGCGAGAAGGCTCGGTGTTCTCCCCCTTCCCGAGTACCAGGAGGGGGAGTGAGCACCGGCCCGTCTCGACGATCACTGCCTCGACGATCACCGCTTTGACAAACGCCGCCTCGACCATCACTTCACATTCACCTGCAATTTTCGTCCGACCGATTCGGCGTATCTCGTGATGGTGTCCCACGTCGGGTTCGGAGAAGCATCGTTTTCCAAGCGTGACAGATTCGCCTTCCCGATACCCGATTTCTCGCCGACCTGCGCCAAAGACAAGCCTTGCGCCTGACGTGCGGCTTTGAGGGCCACGATCACACTTTGCATCATCTCGTGACGTGCAAATACCGCACGCCCCTTGAGCTTGATCGCATCTATTTCGTCGCGGTCGATCTTTCTGGCCAGTCTTGAAAGCTCGGCGATCCGCCGGGGCGTCATCTTCGCATGAGCAATACGCTTGGTGTCCATCATTTACTCCACGACATAAGCGGTGATTGGATAGACTGTGATCGAGTCTACAACTTCGTATACGACGGCAAGCTTGCGGCGGTTGGCCGTATACCCGAATACAATCGGGCGCTCACTCGACTCGCTTACGTCGTAGGCTATGGGGTTGCGAATAACGTATTCGGCCTCGTCACGGCTGACATGATTGGCCCGCAGGTGCGACTCATTCTCGTCAGTCCATAATACGTCTACCCACGGCATAGGCGACTCCGTTGCAATTTTACACAACCACGCGGTGGTTGTCAAATTAAACAACACGCGTTGCTACGCGTTTGATATCGAAGTGACCAATCGGGCTAAGTGAACCAGCAGCGCCGCTCATGAAAAGACTGCATCCAGCACATCGTCGGCCGGGTCGTGGTCGCGCCAGGGGTCGGCGATGGGTAGTATTGCGAACAAACTTGCCGGAGTCGTTGGAGCAGGCGAAGCCGCCGCAGACCGCGACGCAGTCGGCGTGGTGACGACTACAAGCTGCGGCGCATTCGTCCCGCCTTCGCCGCTGACAAAAGTTGGAATCGGGCCCGACGCCGCCAGGCTCTTGAGTGCGAACGCCACGGCGGTCTTGCCGGCGGTGAGTTGGGCTTTTACGTAGTTCGTCAGATCCAGTTCGTACCACTTGCTCGTCGTGTTGGCCACGGTGACCTGGCCCAGCTTCGAGCCGGCGGCGGGCTTGTTGCTGTACTTCAGGCCCGTCTCGCTCCAACTCGTACTGCTGACGGCGTACACGCCCACGTTCAGATTGATCTGCCCGGCAAGGTCGAGCTTGCCGAACAGCCGAAGCTTCACGCTGTTGCGCGCCCCGGCGGGGAGGCCGGCGAGGCTGAACCGCAAGTACGCCTCGCGGTTGAAGCCGCTGTTTGCGCCGCCGCTGACTTTCGTCAGCAGGTTGGCGGCACTGCCGTAGTTGATGTCTTTGTACGGGCCGTCGCGCACGGTTGCGTCGGCAGCGGCGGCGAGTTTTGTGGTGACCGTGGACGGCGTCGGCGTGGCGCCGTTCAGGACGTATTGCGCGGTGTAGGTGATATCGGATGTCGGCGCAGTGATGGCGTGGCTGGCCGTGCCGCCGTCTGACCAGCTTACGAATTTATACGTTTTGCCGCTGATCACTTGCGTCGTCGGCGCATTGAGGGTGTAGGGCGTGTTGGCGGTGACCCGGGCGAAGGCGCCGGCGACGATGGGAAGCGCGTCGAGCGTAACTTTTATGCCGGTGATGTTGCTGGCGATGTTGAAGTTAATAACTCTCGGGCGGACGTCATTATAGATCGACCGCTGCACGCCGTCGGAATCGGTGGCGGTGAGGGTGACGCGATAGAAGCGGTCGGGGTCTTTGTTGCCCAACAGCGATGCGTCGAACGTCCCACCGGCGCCGGCGAAGTTATCGAGCAAGGTGGTGGCGGTCTGGTTAGCGTAGTGGACGATTTTCCACTTGAGATTCGAACCGCTTAACGCGCCGTCTTCGGCATCGGTTGCCGAGCCGGCGAACGTGATGGTTTCGCCATGCTTAAACTTCTGCCCGATGTACGGGTTGGGCAGCAACAACTGCGGCGCGGCGCTGCCGGCGATGACGGTGTAAGCGTCGGTCTTGCTGGCGCCTTTGGAATCGGTGGCGGTGAGAATCGCGGCATATTGGCCTGCCGCCGCGTATGTATGCGTATTGATTTCGCCAGTGCCGGTTGTCCCGTCGCCGAAATTCCAACGGTAACTTAGTGCGTTGCCGTCCACATCGGTGCTGCCGCGGGCATCGAATGCGATGGTGTTGCTGGAGGCGGGGTTGACGGTTTTGGCGTCCGCCGAGGCAAACGGCGCGCGGTTGACGTAGCCGGATCGCGTCACGCCGGTGTAAGGCGTTGAGGTGACGACATCCCACACCGCATCCTGCAGCGCCGCCGCCATCGCCGCGGGGATGGTGTTCGTTCCGCCGTAGCTTGCCGGCACGCCCAAGCCGAGGGGGCTTTCGCCGTAGAGTGTGGCGAAAAAGGTGAGGCCGGTGATGTAGGTGCCGAAGTTGGTGTAGTGGGATTGATCGAGGTAGACCTTGTTGATATCGGTCAGCCCGGGAATTTCGCCGCGTTTGATGCGCGCGTCGACTTCCTTCATCACATCGCCCACGGGGATGAGCTTTACCGGCTTGCTGCCGGTCGGCTGCTCGCGGCGGAGCTCGCCGACGAGTTCATCGAAATAGTCGTGAGCGAAAGTGGCCAGATTATCGCCGTAGCTGTAGGGCTGATTCCAGCGCGCCGGGTAGTTGATGTTGGCGAACGTGCCATCGGCGTTCAGCCCCCGCCGCGGGGTGCGCTGCAGGACGTATGGCTGCACTTGCGGGCTTTTCTGTATTGCCAGGTTGATGAGGTTCAGTGCGTTGGCGATATCGCCGTTGCCGTCGGCCTGATACATGTCGCGCTCGGTGGGGTTGAGCGTGATGGCGTCCCAGGTGTAATTGCGCAGGGCGTTGCCGTATTGGTTGTAAGGCGCCTGCGTGTAACCCGACGACGGGTTCTGCCAGATGGTGCTGATGGCCGACCCGAGAATGGTCTGCCGCCCGTAAATGTGATCGTGCCCGCGGCTGGTGGCCAGCTCGTCAAAGGCGCCATATTTCACCTGATCGGTCATGCTGTTGCCCATGAAATAGACGCGCAGCGTCGATGCCATGAGCTTGCGATCTTCCAACGGTTCAATGGCAACGGCGGCTTCGGTAGACGACAGCACAACAGTTCTTTGCAGGCGATCCGGCAAAACGGCCTCACGATCGGGTTAAGTGGAAATCAGGTTAAGTAAAAATCAGGTTGACTCAGAATCAGGTTGATTAACGCAAACACACGCGAAGCAAGGGCAGTGTGGCGAGAACGCGTTCCCGGCGGCGACGCTCTATTCTACAGGGATCGAGACACCCGGCAAAGCAATTTCTGCCACGGAACAAGAAAATTTGGGGGGTTTATTACGGGGCACCCCGCGGCCGGATTTTTGTGGTGTTCTGAAGCGGTGGGGAACATCGCCCTATCCGCAAAATATTGCCAGGACTGATCTTGCGCGCATCAGCCGGCGCACCGAGCGCGGCAGTTTGCTTCCAATTATTTGCTTGCTTTGTGAACCCAACCACGATTTAATGGCGAAGTTAACGGGCGGCGGGTTCCGTGTTCGGTTCCGAACACTAGCACTGTCGA
>CAZXLA010000170.1:4009-8251 GCA_964641895.1 uncultured Tepidisphaeraceae bacterium | reverse complement strand
ACCCAGCAGCAAAACGCTGGATACGCCGTTGATTTCGAACAAGCGTTTCGCCACCACATTCTCCTGCGCGGCGGCGGCGTTGAAGAAACTCTGGGGGGTTGCAGAAATGGGCGCGCTAAGGACGAACTTCAGCGCGTTGGGGTTGGGCGTTGGCTGGGTTTGGACGACTTCGAAGGGCATTGCGTGGGGGTTGTTGGTTGTAGATTGTAGGTTGTTGGTTGGGAGTTGGGCGTCGAGCAAACCTGCCACGATTAACCTACCACCAACCACCTACGACCTACAACCAACAACCTACAACCAACAACCAACAACCCACAACCCACAACCCACAACCCACAACCCACAACCCACCCTCCCCCGTCAATTCCACGTGATCAACCCCGGCTCGAACGGTGAAGCCATGTCTGTGTTGCCCGGAACAATCCGCAGCGCAAAGCCGTGCCGTCCGCTGGAGCGGCATTCGATCGTGCCCGTGAACAGGTGACGTTCGGGTGCCATCTGCTTGTTGTGCTGCATGCTCAGCACCTGAGGCGCGTCGATGGCGCCGGCGGAATTGATGGCGCCGGCGTACAGTTGCACGTTTAGGTCGGCCGGCTGCAACTCGGGGATATCTAGCATCGCTTCCACCTGCATCCGGTCGCCCACTTTGTAATGGCCGTTGCCGCTCGTGTGGATGCCCACGACGCGGATGCGCTCCCACATCGAGCGCAGTTTTTCCTTGTGATGCGCCAGCGCGATCGCGCCCTTGAAGTCGCCGGCCAAAAGCTTTAACCCCCGGCCCATCGCCGGGATGTAAAAGTGCTCGGCGTAGTTCTGAACCATGCGGTTGGTGTTGAACACCGGCGCGAGTTTGCGCACGCACGCCTTCATTCGGCCGATCCACTGCCGGGGAATGTTGTCGGCGGCGCGGTTGTAGAACGTGGGGACGATTTCCCGCTCGATGATTTCGAACAACAGTTGGCTCTCCACCGTGTCCTGATGCGTCGCGTCGGTGTAGCCCCGGCCGATTTCTTCTTCACGGCCGATGGCCCACCCGGCGGCGGGGTCAATCAGGTGGCCTTCCACCCACCATCCGTCCAGAATCGAGCAGTTCAGCACGCCATTCGCCGCGGCCTTCATGCCACTGGTGCCGCTGGCCTCGTGCGGGCGGCGAGGCGTGTTCAGCCACACATCGACGCCCTGCACCAAGTGGCGGGCGACGTCCATATCGTAATTTTCAACGAACACGAACTTGCGGCGATACTGGGGTTGCCTGGCAAACTGCACGATCGAGCGAATCAGTTCCTTGCCTTCATTGTCCGCCGGATGGGCCTTGCCGGCGAAGATGAACTGAATCGGGTTTTTGGTGTCGTCGAGCAGTTTCTTGAGTCGGTCGGTGTCGCGAAGCAAAAGCGCGCCGCGCTTGTACGTAGCGAACCGGCGGGCAAAGCCGATGGTGAGCGCTTCGGGGTCGAGCACTTCATCAGCGGCTTTAATTTCATCGGGGGCGGCGCTGCGTTTTACAAGCTGTTCCTTCAGGCGCTTGCGCGTCCAGCCGACCAGTTTTTCGCGGCTGCGCTCGTGAGCGCGCCAGAATTCTTCATCGGGAATCTGCTGCACGTCTTCCCAGCTTGCATCGTCGGCGGGGTTGCGAAGCCAGGTATCGCCCAGGTACCGATCGAGCAGATCGGTAATCTCCGAGCTGAGCCAGGTGCGAATGTGAATGCCGTTGGTGACGTGGTGAATCGGCACTTCCTGCTGCGGCACTTTCGGCCAGATGTTGTGCCACATGTTGCGGCTGACTTCGCCGTGCAGCTTGCTCACCCCGTTGTAGCCGTCGGCCAGGCGAATGGCCAGCACGGCCATGCTGAAGCCCTGCTTCTTGTTGCTCACGTCTTCCCGACCCAGCGAAAGGAAGCCGTCTTCATCCAGCTTCAGCCCGGCGATGTAGGTGCGGAAATATTTGGTGATCATGTCCGGCGGGAACATATCGATGCCGGCGGGGACGGGCGTGTGCGTGGTGAAGACGTTGGTGGCCATCACATGCTGGCGCACTTCGTCGAATGTGAAATCGGGATATTTTTCCAGCAGCATGCGGCAGCGTTCCAGCGCCAGAAACGCGGCGTGGCCTTCGTTCATGTGCCACACGTTGGGCTTGATGTTGAGCGCCTCCATGACGCGCACGCCGCCGATGCCCAGCACCAGTTCCTGCTTGATGCGCATCTCGCTCCCCCCGCCGTAGAGCTTGCTGGTGATCTCGCGGTCGGCCGGCGAGTTGTCGGGAAGATTGGTATCGAGCAGATAAAGTGGAATGCGGCCGACCATGCATCGCCACACGCGCGCGAACACAGCGTTTTCAGGCAGATCAACCCGCACCTGCACCGGCGAGCCGTCGGCGAAACGCATGGTTTCCAGCGGCAGGTTGTAAAAATCAAGCTCGGGGTAGCTTTCCTGCTGCCAGCCGTCGCTGCTCAAATATTGTTGGAAGTAGCCGTTGCGATACAGCAGCCCGACACCCACCAGCGGCAGGCACAATTCGCTGGCCGATTTGAGGTGATCGCCCGCCAGCACGCCAAGCCCCCCGGAATAAATCTGCATCGACTCGTGGATGCCGAACTCGGCCGAGAAATACGCCGTCAGCAGGTTTTTGTCGGCGGCGTGCTTCTTGCCGAACCATCCCGGCTCGGCCAGATGTTCCTTGAAAGAAGCGTGGACGCGCTTCAGCTGTGAAAGGAAGCCGTCGTCTTCGGCGGCATCAATAAGAACCGCCTGCGGGATCAAACCCAAAAACCGCCGGGCGTTGTGGTGCACTTCGTCCCACAGCGAATTGGCGCGCTCGAGCTTGCGATCAAGGCGTTTGAACAATTCGACCGCCGACGGGTTCCACACCCACCAGAAGTTGTTGGCAAGCTCCATAAGCGGCTCGAGCACCGCGGGAATGTCTGGGAAGACCTGGAACGTTCGAATGTTGGCTGGGCTGAACCCGTCGGACATGACTGCACCCGTTTCAAGTTAATAGTTCACCACCGCCGCAAACGACGGTTGAATCAATCCAATTGCTCCAATCAGCGGCATTCCCCGCAAGGCACCGCTGCATAGTGGTTATCGGCTATTTTGGCGAATGAGGACGAGGGGGCAAGGGTGACGGAATCTGCCTCGGGGAAAAGGCGATATTCGCAGCGTTCTCTGGCGCGACGACGTACTTGTGCTTTTTTCCCACGAGTTGGCATCTCACGCCGCCACCGTCAGCCGCTTTAACGCCCGCCGGGCACGCAGACGCATGAGCGCGAGCAGATCGTTTGCTTCCACCCATTGATCCAACTCAGCAGCCTCGCGTGGCGTGAAGGACCCTCGCTGCGCCTTGGACGAAAGCCGCTGCACCCGGCGGTTGACATCCGGCCCAAAACTCAGCGAGAGGAACATACGCGCCACCGGAGGCGTCATATCACGCTCTTGAATCTTTGCGAGTTTGTCCCATGCGGATAATCGGCTCATGGTTCCTTAACATTGCGTACATCGCTACCGCGCGCCCACAGTAAGCGGCGCCCGCCGCAAACAACGGTTGCACAAATCAATTGCACCAATCAACGGCGGTCCCCATATGCCACCGCTGCATAATGGTTATCGGCTATTTTGGCGAATGAGGACGAGGGGGCAAGGGAGAACGTTTCACGCAAAGGCTACCATCGTCCGGCTTTCACCAGCGCTTCGCGCATGGCGACGCGCTCAAAGTCGTTGATTCCCATAATGTAGACGATCACGCGCCCGATGGCCGTTCGACCTTTCAGCACCGTGCCTGCCCATTTCAGGTGCGTACCCCATTTGGCGGTGCGCGGGTTGAATAATCGCGTAAGGAGGCCCGTTTTCGGATCAAGTCCGGCCAAATTCGGCCCTTTCTGCTGGTTGCAGAACACACAGCAGAAAGCCAGGTTTTCCCGGTCATCGCCTCCCATGTGTTGCTTGGGCTGGATATGGTCAAGCACATGCGGCATCGGCGACCAGTATTCGAACAACTGGCAATACTCGCATCGCCCGTGTGCGCGTTCGCGACAAAATGTGCGATCGTCTGATCGGGCGGTCATGCGGCCGGCTTGTGCTTTTGATTAACGGCGGTTGCGGCTTTGGCTTTCAGCAACATCAATGCATTGTTGAGCCGCACCATCGCTTCCAACTCATCCTGCATTTCTCGGCTCATGGCGCCCTCACCAATCCGGGCCGAAAGGTGTTCAAGCCGGGCGATGTCTTTCGATGCAAACTGCAGCG
>CAZXLA010000170.1:0-3909 GCA_964641895.1 uncultured Tepidisphaeraceae bacterium | reverse complement strand
ATCCGGGCCGAAAGGTGTTCAAGCCGGGCGATGTCTTTCGATGCAAACTGCAGCGAAAGCACATACTCAACAACTGCCGGCGGCATGCTTCGACCCGCCGAATAAAGTAGGCGATCAATGACCTCACTTATTCGCTTCATAAAAATCGAATCCTATCAGATTGTGCTGAATGAAAGAAACATTGCTTTTGCGCTACCTCACCTGCACGGAAAACGGCGCCATCAGCACCACCGACCGGTTCTCCAGCAGCTTCATAAACTGCAACTGCTGCGCCACCTGTTTCCGCGCCGACGGCGGTAGAGCCAGCAGGATCGAATCGGCCGAAAGCTGAATAGTCGGCCGCAACGGGCTGCTCAGGTCGGTCTTGCTGCCCTCGAGAATGTCCGCCAATGTTTTCTGGGCCGGAAGTATGATCACGTCAAACGCGTCCTTCTCCAGCGAAGCTTTGTCGGCGGCGTAGGCGATCGCGCTTTCGAGGCCGCCGAGTTCATCGATCATGCCGAGGTTCTTCGCTTCGTCGGCCAGAAAAATTCTGCCCCGGGCCACTTTGTCGATGTCGTTGATCTTCCCCGTGCGCGTCGTCATCACGCGCTGGGTGAACTGCTCGTAAGTCTGCGTCATTGATTTTCGGATCAGCTCGCGCTGTTTCTCGTCCCACACCTTGTTCGAACTGTACAAACCTGCGTTGCGGCCCTTGCTGAATTCTTCGGTCGTCAGGCCGAGTTTGTCGTACAGGTCTTTCAGCACAAACTTCCCACCCACGACGCCGATGGAACCCACAATGGCCGCGGGGTCGGCGAAGATGTAATCTCCGGCGCTGGCAAGGTAATAACCGCCACTGGCGGCCATTCCGCCGATGCTGATGATCACCGGTTTATCTTTCGCCACACGCCGCGCCGCCTGCCACATCACCTCGCTCGCCAGCGCGCTGCCGCCCGGCGAATCGATGCGCATGACCACCGCTTTCACATTTTCATCTTTGCCGGCTTTGCGAAACGCGTCGCGCATCGTCTCCGAACCCACACCCCCTTCGTCGAACAACCCGCCTTCGCCGGTGCCATCGACGATTGTGCCCTGCGCGTAAATCAGGGCAATCGTCGGCCCCTTGGTTTCGTCCGGCTTCTTACTCATGGCCTTGAAAAGCGAAAAAATGTTGGTGAAGTCGATCTCCGGTTTATCGGCGGCGGCGTAGTCGTCGATGACGTTTACGACGGTGCCGAGTTTTTCTTCCATCAGCGGACGCAGCCCGTCCTGGTCGATCAGGTGATCGACCAGCCCGCGGTCTTTGGCCACTGCGCCGGGCAGCATCGTTTGATCGATCGCATTGCGGACCGTATCGCGCGAAAGCCCGCGCGTGGCGGCCACGTTGTCGACGATCAGGCCGAACAGCGAATCAACCAGCTTGTTCAGTTCGCCGCGCAGCTCGTCGCTGGGCGCGGTGCGCATATAGGGCTCTTCGGCACCCTTAAACTCGCCGATCTGGATGAAGTCGGGCGTGATGCCCACCTTGTCCATGGCCCCGCGGTAGAACATGGTCTCCAGACCCACACCGGGCATGCTGATTTCGCCGCCTTCGAGCATGCAGATATCGGTCGCCGCCGACGCCACGAGGTACGTTGCCGTGTCGTAGGAGTCGGCGTAGACGAACACGCTCTTGCCCGCTTTACGAATCCCATCCACCGCGTCGCGAATCTCCATCGCCTGCGCGAAACCCATGCTCGCGCCGATATGGAAGTTGAGGAATACGCCTTTCAGGTCGTCGTCATCGCGCGCGTCGTTCAAACGCGTGACGATTGAACGCAGCGTTGGTGCGTCGCTCGGGCCGAACCATGAGAAGTCGGCCGGCTTTTCGACGATCGCCGACTTGAACTCGAATAGCGCCACCTGGGCCTTGGCGTCGATGGCGGCTTGCTCAGCCTTTTTCATCTCCACCAGTTCGGCGACGTTGGGATACCGCTTCGCGCTGGGTTGAGTGGCAGGGTGCGTAGTCGGCTGAGTGGCCGGCTGCGTGGTGGGGGCAACCATTTGAACTTCGGCGAACGATACAGCGCAGCCGAACACTGCTGCGACAACACTTCTAATCAGCATGAGATTTCTCCCTGAGCCGGTGAATGACAGTTCCACAAATTATAGATCGACGAACCGCCCGTCTCAACGCTAACTTGCGATGCCCGAATTTGACGCAACCGCCCGATTCGCTGTAGTTTGCGGCGATCGTGGGAAGGACTCCGATCCGGCGGCGCTTTTATTTCGTAGTGGCGGGCATTTGCGTGCTCTCGCCGGTGGCCCGCGCCCAGTCGCAGGCCCCCACCGAGTTGCTGCAGATCGAGGCGGCCCAGGCGCGCACGTGGTCGGACGGCCAGATTTCCATCGTCACACTCGACGGTGGGGTGAACATCCGCACCGACGGCGCTCGGCTCCTCGCCCGGCAGGCAGTGATCTGGCTCACGCCCTCGCCCGGATCGCCCGATACCCAAATCGCCGAAATCGCCCTGATTGGCGAAGCCCGGCTCGAGCAATCCACCGGCGCCCGATCAGGCCCGCGGATGATGGTAAATCTACCCGTCCGAGGAACCATCCGCGTCACCGCCGGCCAGCGCCTCGCCGCCGACGCCAGTGATACCGACCTCTACAAACAAGCCGCCCTCATGCGCGCCACCGCGTTGCCCTTGGAAACCGCGCGCAAGAAGCAAATCGAATCCGAACAGAACAAGCCGGGAGCTTCAGCCCCGGATTCTTCGGAGCAGTCATCCCCGTTTTCGCCAATCACACCCGCAACCCAGCAATCCTCACTCTCCGGCGCCACCACGCGCCCCAGCAGCCCCGTCAACTTCCAGGCGAAAGACATCGAAACCCGCCTCGGTCCCGACGGCAAAGTGATCATCCTCCTTTCCGGCGGCGTGACGCTTTTGCAGTCGCGCGAGAACGGCGACTTTATTGAACTGCTCGCGCAGCGCGCCGTGCTCTTCACGCCGCTCACGGGCCTGACCGATCTCACGCAAGGCGACCGCATTCGCGAAGTGCAACAGGCCATTTCGGCGGCCTATCTGGAAGGCGACGTGCAGATCCTCTTCACCCCCGCCGGCGCCGGCGCCGGCACGAAGAAGGTCAATCAGCAGGCCGATCAGAAGCTGGAAGCCGAGCGTGTCTATTACGAGTTCGCCACCGATCGCGCCGTGCTTACCGACGCGGTGATCCATACCTATGATCCGCAGCGCGGCGTGCCGATCGTGCTGCGCGCCGGTGTCGCGCGGCAACTGGCCATTGGCGAATTTAATACCGAAAGAGTCGAACTCACCACCAGCACGTTCGCCGTCCCTTCATACAGCATTCGCGCTTCGCAGGCGTACGTGCGCCAGTATGACTCCGGCGACCCTCGCTACGGCGATCGAACGGTCTTCAATGCCCGCAACACCACCTTTAACGCCTTCGGACTGCCGATTTTTTATCTGCCCGTGGTCGGCGGTTCGGTGACCGATCGCGGGTCGGCCCTGCGCGATATCCAATTCGGCGGAGGCAGCGGCGTGGGGGCGGGCATTCGCACGCGCTGGGGCCTGTTCGAAACCCTCGGCCAACTGCCGCCAAAAGGCTTGGATGCCACTTATCGCCTCGACTATTACGGCGACCGCGGCCCCGCCGGTGGATTCGATTTTGATTACACCGGCGGCTACATCACCAACACCACCGGCGAACCCTGGAATTTCGAAGGCGCCTTCAAGAGCTATATCGTCCTCGATAGCGGCGAAGATCGTCTGGGCAAAGACCGCACCCGCATCGAGCACAACGACGAGGTTCGTTATCGCATCCTCTACGAACACCAGCACTTCTTCCCGGATGATTGGCAGATTCAGCTTCGCGCCGGCGCGGTTTCTGATTCCACGTTCATGGAAGAGTGGTTCGAGCGCGATT
>CAZXLA010000169.1:5081-8365 GCA_964641895.1 uncultured Tepidisphaeraceae bacterium | reverse complement strand
ATGCCGCCGTCGAATGGAAAAGTCTTTATGAAGTTCGTGACACCTTTTTCGGTCGTTATCAAAAACGGTGACTGTCCCGAACGCCTCTCGAACGCCTCAGGAAGCCGGGAAGTTCCCGGCTCAGATCGAGTGATTTTAGGCCGCGAAACTATACTTGCGGATTGGGACAAGAATGGGGTCTGGACATTCAGCAACAATAAAGGGCGTCTGCCGTGAGGCAAACACCCTTGGTGCTACATGCGTGATGAGGCGGTTATTTCAATGCCTCGATGCCTGCACCGAAATTGATATGGAATGCTGCTCCATCCATCACGAGGGCGGGCACGGACTTTACACCGGCAGACTCCGCTTCTTTCAGGCGCGATTTGTCGTTGCCGAGATGGACGATCTCAACGTCGTATTTCAGAGGGTCAAGTGCGTTGGCTACGTTCTGTTCGGCGGCAACGCAGACGGCGCAGCCCGCGTGATAGAAAATGGCTTTGGTTTTCATAACTGTTCTCCTAGGTTCGTTAGGTGCCACATGGCACACGTACATAGTAGGAACAACGCCAGACTCCGTATAGAAGGCACTTCGCGGTGCCTCGGTAACCTTTTGGTGTAATTTGTTGAAAATAGAGGAAATAAAAATGTCACCGTCAGCGAAGTCAGCCTATTCGCAACTCGAAGATGTGATTGGTTGCAAGTGGTCTGTCTCGGTTCTGCGAGCGGTCGGCGAGGGCGTCTCGCGTCCTGGTGCATTGGAGCGTCACGTACAAGGGATTTCAACCAAAGTTCTGTCTGAGCGGCTACGCAAACTGACCACTTATGGTTTGCTAGCCAAGCATGTTTATGCAGAAGTGCCACCCAGGACAGAGTATTCGCTGACCCAGAATGGTCAGAAGCTGGCCAGCATTATTGATCAGATAAAGCTCTTGGATGACGAAATCAAGAGCGCCGAACAAAGCGCTCCAGCGGACGCCAAGAACCGGCGCCGCTGAACTTTGACGTTAGGCAACTAGGCGCCGAAGCACGCTCGTACCCGCCCTGCGGGTACCATAATAATTGCCTGTGCTCGCGGTTCATCAAGCACAGACTCCAACGGGAAAGATATGACAGAAAAGAAAAGTGTCCTGGTGATTGGCTTACAGCCAACACTCATCGACTTCTCTAACCCTGACTACGCGGCGTACCCTGGAATGAACGCGGCGAAGGTATTGGCTGGCCTCAATGCCTCTGAGGAGAGCTTGACCGACCTCGGATACGACGTGCAGATGTGCTTGACCGATTTTGGCGAAACTGCGGAAGCAGTTGTTCGCGACCAGTTGGAGCAAAGACGGTTCGACTGTGTCCTTATCGGCGCGGGTCTTCGAACAATCCCGGGAAACTTCCTACTATTTGAAAGGCTGTTAAACG
Organism: uncultured Tepidisphaeraceae bacterium; assembly: GCA_964641895.1. Lineage (GTDB taxonomy): Bacteria > Planctomycetota > Phycisphaerae > Tepidisphaerales > Tepidisphaeraceae > UBA2421. The sequence goes on along the minus strand of CAZXLA010000169.1, from coordinate 6,973 downwards.
TCGTACACGCACACGCTCCCCAAGCCAAGCTGTGCTTCAACACTAAGCCTACCGACACGGCTGAGGCAGCACAGCGTTGGCTCTGAACTGAGGGCGCGGGGACAGCCACCTATTTTACAAGGGGTAAAACTGTTGCCGCCACGACGGAAGGAACGTCAAGGTCTACTGTCAGAGCGGCTCATCCGAGCCTACGAGTTGGACGCCCAGCCATGATCGCGACGATGAGTTATGACGGCAAGGGCCGGCAGATCCAGAAGGCGATCGCCAACAACGCCGATCAGGACTGCACCTACGTCTTCTATCACGACGACGACAGCACCATCGAAACCCGCAACGGCAGCGGCTACTTGCGCAAGCAGCAGGTGTGGGGCTCGCTTGTTGCGGGTTTGTCTTACCTATGCACGAAGATGAGTCATTCGTCTGCGAAGCCGCAAGCGGCGGCGGGCTTGTATCGGGGGGCGGCTGTACTATTCAGGGCATGGGCAATCTGTCCGAGCAATCCATCGGCAATTCCGTCGCTGCGTTCGAGCGGGCGCGGCGTGTCATGCCCGGCGGGGTGAGTTCGCCGGTGCGGTCGTTTAAGAGCGTGGGGGGCACGCCGCGATTTATTGAGCAGGCGCGCGGGGCGATGCTTACGGATATTGATGGGAATGCGTACATCGATTACGTGGGCAGTTATGGGCCGATGATTGTCGGTCACGCCGACGATCGCGTGGTGGCCGCCGTGGCTAAGGCGATCGGTCGGGGGACGTGTTACGGCGCGCCGACCGAGCTTGAAACCCGTCTCGCCGAAACGATCCTCGCCGCCTTGCCGGGGATGGAGATGATTCGCTTCGTGAACAGCGGCACGGAGGCGGCGATGAGCGCCCTCCGCCTGGCCCGCGCCGCCACCGGGCGCGAGTTGGTGATCAAGTGCGTCGGCTGCTATCACGGGCACGTTGATGGGCTGCTGGTGGATGCGGGTTCGGGCGCGCTCACGCTGGGCACGCCGAGCAGCCCGGGGGTTCCCAAGGCGGTGGCGGCGGCGACGATCAGCGTGCATTACAACGACTTGCCGGGCGCGAAGGCGGCGTTCGAGAAATTTCCCCGGCAGATCGCGTGCTTCGCGGTCGAGCCGATCGCGGGCAACATGGGGCTGATTCCGCCGGGTGACGGATATCTTGAGGGGTTGCGTGAACTCTGCACGGCGCACGGCGCGCTGCTGCTGTTCGATGAAGTGATGACCGGCTTCCGCGTGGCGTGGGGTGGCGCGCAGACGCTTTACGGCGTGCGGCCGGATATCACATGCCTCGGCAAAATCATCGGCGGCGGGCTGCCGGTGGGCGCGTATGCGGCGTCGCGGAATCTCATGGAGCAGATCAGTCCCGCCGGCAAGGTGTATCAGGCCGGCACGCTCAGCGGCAACCCCGCGACGATGAGTGCGGGCATCGCGACGCTGGAAATTCTTCAGGAGACTGGAACGTACGAGCAATTGGAAACGACATCGAAGCGAGTGGAAGACGGGCTAAGATCCGGAGCTGAAGCATCCGGCTTGCCGCTGTGCGTGAATCGAGTTGGATCGATGCTCTGCCCATTCTTCGTGCGCAACCCCGGCGATCAGGTGGCCAACTACCTGCAAGCCACCGCCTGCGACATGGCGCGATTTGCCAGATTCTTCCACGCGATGCTGAGCGGCGGCGTGAATCTTCCGCCCAGCGCGTTTGAGTCGTGGTTTGTCAGCCTAGCGCATACTGAGGCGTTGATCGATCAAACTCTCGCGGCGGCGCGATCGGCGTTTGTTCGATGCGTGCTTCCCGACTGAGGGCGTTTCTGAATCGCCGTTGCGCGCACTGCGTTTCACCACGTTCCTAAATCAACCGCGAAGGCGCGAGGGCGCGAAGGCGAACGCGAAG
>CAZXLA010000169.1:0-4981 GCA_964641895.1 uncultured Tepidisphaeraceae bacterium | reverse complement strand
ATTGCTTCGCGTTTTTCTTCGCGCCTTCGCGCCTTCGCGGTTCTCTGCGGCGACGAATCAGTGGAACGCTTTCAAAATCGCATCAACGGTTTCCTTGTCGGCGTCGCCGGTTTTTTCGTATTTGTCGGCGTCGAGGTACATCGCCTCGTCGTCAACGTGGGCGTCCACCAGCGCAACAAAATCCGCGGCGTTGGCGACGCCGGCCTTATCCACGTAGTCGCCGCTGATGCCCTGGATGGTGATTGATTCGCCGCTGCGCTCGTACTTGAAGGCGACGTACGGTTTGTCAGACTGTTCGCTGAGCACCTGCAGGCATCCGAACGATTTGCCCTTGACGGTGGTGAGCCACATTTTGCAGATCGTCATGCTGCCGCGTTCCCAGCCGGCGTTGCCGTCGGGTTTGGCCTGGTATTGCATGACGAGATACGTGCGGGCGTCGTAAACCTGCGCGTGCCAGATGGTGACGGCGCCGTCGTCGGCGCGCTTAAACCATGAACCGGCCAGCGCCGGATCAACCGTGGCGGTTTCCGGGTCGCCCAGTGGAAACTTCAGGCAACCGGCCAGCGCGAACGCTAGCACGGATACGCCGATCGCAAAATACCACCGCCGAGCCGGAGAGATCGATTGGGTCATGGCATGCTCCTGTTTATCGCGCCCCTGATGTTGGTATATGCTAACAATACTGTTCCGCCTGTCAAGCCGGAGAAAAACACGCGCGATGATTCTTGCATTTCCAGCCGCATGCGGTATTTTTTAGTTTAGTTCAGACGCATTGGACGCGTTGGCCGGCCCTTCCACTGACCCAATCGGGTTAACCCAACTGGGCCGGATGCACAGGAGGTGCACATGTCTCGCTCGCTCTCGGCATCTATCGTTCTTTCTGCTTCGTTGACCGTCACCTGGGCCATTCCTGGGACGGTAACTTCACCTGCGTTTGCCGCGCCATCGGTCGATTCGATCACCGATGCCGCCGCGGGAACGGAGATTGAAAACTCGAAGTTTCAGTTCGAAGGCGAAATTAATGCCAACGCAGTCTACGTTCGCTCGGGCCCGAGCGACAACGACTACGCCACCGCAAAGCTCGACAAAAGCGCGAAGGTGACCGTGGTCGGCATCAAGTTCGACTGGCTCAAGGTGCTGCCGCCCGAAGGCAGCTTCTGCTACGTAGCCAAGGCCTACGTCGAAAAACGTGGCGACGGCACGCTCGGCCGCGTCACCAACACGCTGAATGTGCGCGTGGGTTCAACGCTTCTGCCCATGAAGACCAAAGTCGCCAGCAAGCTCGAACCCGGGCAAGACGTGCAGATCATCGGCGAACAGGACGAGTATTTCAAAGTACGGCCGCCGACGGGTGTTTTCTTTTTTGTGAATAAACAGTTCGTCGATCCGATCCGCCGGGTTGAAGTGCCGGGCCTGCCGGCGGAGAAGCCAGTTGCCGAGAAGCCGGCCGACGAAACGCCCAAAGTCGCCGATGCCGGTGGCGCGCCGACGACGCCGGCCATCGCCGACGGCGGCGCGACAGCGCCGGTTGTCGCGAAAATTGATCAACCCCCGACCGACGGCGGCCGTGAAACCATCAAAGTCGAAGGCGGCACCCAACCCCCCGCTCACCTCCCCGCGGTTGAAAACGCCGACAACAATGCCAACAGCGGCGTGGCGATCACCGACAACGTGCCCATCGACAACTCGCCCGTCGATGGCGGCCCCGCAACGCAACCAAGTGCCGTCGTTCCGATCAAGGAAGGCATCTCCCCGACCACCCAGCCCGGGGCCATCACGGTTTCAGCCGACGTGCAATTCGATCAACTCGAAACGCGTCTGAAGGAAGCCGCGCAGCGCCCGATCGAGCAGCAACCGGTTCCCGAGTTATTGGCCGGCTACCAGCAATTGGTAAGCGATGCGAACCTGCCGGAATCGATGCGCCGCATCGCCGAGCATCGGGTGCAGACGCTGAAAATCCACAACGAAAACCACGAATTGGCGCTGGCCCATCAGCGGTCGTTGCAGGACAAAGCAGCCTCGCTCATTTCCAAGAAAGCCGAAAGTGACGAGTTGATGGAACGGCTTAAGACCACCGGCATTATCTTCTACTCCGCCGTCGGCACCATCCGGCCGAGCATGCTGCAAGGCGCCGACCAGACGCTCTACCGGCTGACCGATCCGATCAGCGGCCGCACGGTTGTGTACATCAAGAGCAACGATCCTAGCCTGGCGCGCATGACCGGCCTGTTCGTCGGCGTGCAAGGCGCGATCGCCGACGATGTGCAGATGAAGCTGAAGTACATCACGCCAACCGACATCACACCGGTGGATCAGAAGAGCGTGAACCGTTCGGTGACCGCGCGTATCGTCCCCCCAAGCCTGCAACCGGGCGGCGTGCTGGCGGGTAGCTCGGCGGAGGAAGTGAACCGCTGAGAAGTTGGAAACTCCGTCTTGGATGTCCGACGACGGACACCTACGAAATTTCAAGTCGGCTTTACTCCCCTTCCATGTACTCAGGGAGGGGGTTGGGGGGAGGGTCGACGGTGCCATGCGCACTTCGCGCTCGACCCTCCCCCTGGCCCCCTCCCGAAGTACCAGGCGGGGGAGTGCCAAACTCTGCCGTATATACATTGGTTTGTAGTCGAAAACTTTCTGTGGACGTTGTATGCCGGTAATTCGCTGAACTTCGCTGTTCCCACGTGTCGATAACGGGAATAGCGCGATGATGCCGATCAATCCCATCACGGGTGCAATCCTGGGCACCCCCGCTGCCGAGCGGGCGGCGGCGGGTGAGAAGACGGCGCAGCTCAAACGCATCGAACGTAACCGAAAAAACACGCCCACCGGCGACACGTTCGAACGATCGATCGACTCGGCGGATGAGCTCGAACCGATCGCCGACGAACATCAGAAACAGCAGCCGCGCCGGCAGCAACAACGCCGCAAAGATGCCACGCAAGCTCAGGACGAGGACCCCCCGAAGTTAGACATCACCGCGTAACCGAAGCATCGGCGTCGCGCCGATGACGTTGGGATAAGCGTCCTGCGCCCGTTCGTCACGGTGTTGCGCATTTAAGCGGTAGCCCGGACGGCGCCCAGGCTCCGTCCCGGCGTGATTTGCGAATCAAGAATCGCTTTAATTAACCACCCCAGCCCGGGCAGAGCCTTAGCGCCGCCCCGGCTTCCCCGTTAACTGTAAAATTGGACTTCATGCCCAATAGAAAAAGCCCCGTCAAACCGACCGGGGCATTCTTACATCGCAACAAATTTCAACCGGGCATTTACTGCAGCAGGCTCAGCACATTCTGCGGCGTGCTGTTGGCGGTGGCCAGCACCGATGTGCCGGCCTGCACCAGAATCTGCGCCCGCGTGAGGGCGGCGGTCTCCTGGGCGAAATCGGCGTCGCGGATGGCTGATTCGCTGCTCGTCACATTTTCCAGCGCCACCTGCAGGCTGTTTACATTTGTCTGCAGGGTGTTGCGCTCGAACGCGCCCAATCGGCCACGCAGCACGGCGACCTGGCGAATGGCGGTTTCGATGACGTCGCTGGCGCCGCGCGGGTTGCTGGATAGTTCCGATGTTCCCCCGCTGCGCAGGTTGTTGAGGAAGCCCACTTCGTCGTCGCCGAGTGACGTGGCCGCGATCGACTGGATCGCAATCCCCACTTGCTGAGCGCTGCTGACTTGCGGCCCGAGTTGGAACAACGCCCCGCCGCCGGTGATGGCGAAGCTGGTCTGGCCGATGCCGAAGGCTTCGTTGAGCTTGAGATCAACATCCAGCGTCACCGTATTGAGGCTGATGCTGCGTCCATCCGCCACGGCCTGCGACCCGTTGATGGTGGCGACGGCGTCCTGGCCCACTTCGCGAGCGCTGGCGTTGCCATTTTCATCCACCGTACTAAACGTTCCCGACTGCGCCCGAATGGCCACAAACTCTTTGCTGCCATAATCGGTACTGTTGAACGTGATGCCGCTGGTGGGGGCGGCGCTGTTGATATATTCGGCCGTCACGCCGGTGTTATCAGAGAGTTGGTTCACCGCGAAAAGGATCGCCGATACGCCGGCGCTGGCGGTGAACGAGAGCGTCTCGACGCCCTCGCTGCCGCGTACTTCAAGCGTCACCGGCCCCGTCACCGCACTGGTCCGGAACTGCAGCTCTGCGGTCTTGGCGCTGGTGATGACGTTCACTTCCACCGGCTGAAAATCGGCGGTGCCGAAGTTGGCCTGCGTCACTTTGAGCGACGAAATATCCGTCGTCGTCACACCGCTGGTGAGGTAATCCAGCGAACCGTTAACCAGCTTAAGGCCGGCGAACGTGGTGGCGTTGGCGATGCGGGTGATCGACTCGATAGCCGAATCGACCTGCAACTGGTTGGCGGCGATTTCATCATCCGATAGCGCGCCGGTGTTGGCGGCTTCGACCACCAGCGACTTGATGCTCAGCAGCAACGAGGCCACTTCGCCCAGCGCGCCTTCGGCGGTGGCGATGACATTGGCGGCGCGCTGGCTGTTATCAATCGCCTGGCCGATGCCGCTGATTTCGCTGCGCAAACCTTCGGAGGCAATAAGCCCCGCAGGGTCATCGGCGCCGCGGTTGATACGCAGGCCGGTCGAGAGGCGTTGCAGCGTATCGTTGAGGCCCTTCTGCGACCGGTTCAGCCCACGCTGAGCGGTGAGAGCGGCGACATTTGTATTGATCCGTGACATTGGCAATCCTCCATGATTGCTCGCGAGGGGTCGGGCAGGTTCAATCCGTCGAACCCGTTACTGCGATTGCCGGTTGGCAATCACTTTCCTTCTTCCTTGGGCGGCTGCGAGGCGGCTTTAGGATTGACCTTTCCGAGTCCCGAAAGGTCTTCGGGTTTCACCTGCGCCGCGGCGCGATTTTCGCGCCGGATGGCATCGTAGACTTCCTTGCGATGGACGCTGATCTCTTTCGGGGCGGTGATCCCCAGACGCACCTTGTCTCCGCGGATATCAACCACGGTCACTTCGATGTC
>CAZXLA010000168.1:0-8454 GCA_964641895.1 uncultured Tepidisphaeraceae bacterium | reverse complement strand
TTGGTGGTTGTCCCGTGCGCCCCACGGCTTCTCACAACGAAAAAATGGTGACTGTCCCGCGGCTTCTGTCTGGATTCCCCAAGCAGATTGTATTACCGCAAGAGAAGGAGCGTGGATGCCGGAACTGCCAAGATGTGATCGGTCAACTCGCCCTCTGTGCCTTGAGTAATCATTAAGCCGAACGATGCGGCGTAAGCTGGCTTCTTGCAGAAAGCCTCTATTCCACTCCGGTTAGCGACGGTCGGGTTGTCGCGTCGATACTTAATCTCCATTGGAATACGATTGGTGCCGATGGTTAGCACATAGTCGACTTCGGGTTCATCGGTGCGGGCGGGAAACCACGATAACTCGACGCCGGGAATCCCTTTGAGGTAATACCCGATCACGCTTTCTATCAAGTGTCCGACACGCGTGGATACAGCCTCGGTACAACCTTTCAATGCCTCTGGATCGATCGGCAACGTTTCCTGCAGAATGCCGTTTCGCACGAAGTGATCGCATATGCATATTTTCGGCGGATTCGACTGCTTCTTTCCTAGTCCTTCGAACGGCGGAACGAGATGAAGCAGCAATGAGTCGGCCAGGAAATTCATCGCGGCAGACACTTTGTCTTCCGTCACTCCTGATTGAAGTTTCGCGCGAATCTCGTCGGCCAACACCCGCGTGCGAGGCGACTCGCCGGCATATCGACATGCAAGCCTGAACGTCTCAGTAACCAGTTGTACATCGAGCGTCGTCGAACGCGCCCGGTGCGGCGGATCGAAATTGATCGTCTTGGTAACCACTTCATCGATGATCTGCTGCCGAATCTTGTTTACATCTGGCTCGGTCGCGGTGTGGCAAAGCGGGTAGCCCCCACGTTCGGACATCCATCGATAGGCCTCGTCGCGCACCTTGGCGTGCTTCTTGCCGTGCGCGACAAGGTCCAACCAGAATCGTTTATCCTTCCAGGGTTCGCGGTCTGAGGTCAGATCGAATGCTGGGAGTTCACGCAAGGCACGAATGCCAGCAACTTCCGTGAGCCGAAGGGGCCCGAGCTCAATCGTCGTCATTCGGCCCGCAAGATTGTCCGTTCCTTCGCCAAGTCGCATGGCCGAACTTCCGGTCACTAACATGTTCACGTCAGTATGATCTACCAGCGTCTTCAGTTGCACGGACCAGTCAGCCAGATTTTGAACTTCGTCAAAAAGGAGATACGCAGGTTCGCCTCGTTTGGCCGCCGCATTCAATGTGCTTTTCAGAATGTTCTCTTCATACCATTTCACCAAAGTGAGAATGGGCTGTGTCATGGAACCAAGCTTGGGGATTTCGTCGAACTGTACATAGAAGATTCGAGCGGGATCGACTCTTTGCAGGAGCAGTAGCTGCTCGACCAACTGATTTTGGATAACGCTTTTACCGACTCGTCGTGATCCACGAATCACGACGATCTTGGCCATGCCTGATTGAAGTCGGGCGACAACTTCGTCAAAAGCCCATCGTCTGAAACGCTCTGCTCGACGCGCCGGCTGCGCTTTCCACCACGGGTTTTGCCGGTCGATGAAGTCGAGGAGTTCTTGGTCGAGTCCACCTGCTGGCAGGGTCTCGAACAATGGCTTGGGCTTGCGCGAAAGTTTCGCTACCCGCGAAACGCTGCGCCAAAACTCATGCTTGGAAAGTTTCTTACCCGTCAGCTTATTAAACTGTTTGTGCAGTTCGTCGAACTTCGCGGTGTAGGGAAGATGGTCTCGGTTGCCGATACCGTCAGGACACAAGCGAAGTATCTCAAGCTGCTCTTCCTCACTGAGCGGTTGCGTGCGCGGTGCCTTTTTCTTTTCCTTTGCTTTGCCGAGTCCTCCGGCCTTACCCGCTCGGGACAACATGCGCCAGAAACGATCGTCAGCGAGAGTCGTCTTCTGTCGCTCCTCAAATGCCTTCTTCATCCCCTCAAACTGTTCTGTGTAGGGCAAGGCATCGCGCGGCAAGATGCACTCGTCCAACAATAGCCGAGCGAGTTTGATTTCTTCGATGGAGTATTTGGTATTTCTGTCGGGGAAGATGATGCTCCGGTAAAAATCTGCTTCTCACTGTCAGAACTAACCAATCGATGTTAATATCATAACCTGTTCATTGCACGCGGGATCGCTAAGAAATGGAAGCAAGAACTCCCCACAATCAGGCCGCTTGGCGTGAAAGCCTATCACCCTAAAATCATGCCGCAAGCAAGACGGATCCGGCGGGCGGACCAGGCGCCCCACACGACACGGGATCGTCAGCGGGTTGGGGTGGATGGGCTGGGAGTGCGCGGGGGGACGGCGTTGAGGAGCGTTTTTAATTGGCTCGTTGCGATCGTCATGGCCTGTCACTCGAGAGTTTGCCGGTTGGCCCGGCTGCGAAGGCGCGGAGTATGTCGTGGCGGGCGGTTGGCGCGCAGGAAAAATTCCAAACGAGTGGCGAGCGTCAGCGACCCGATTCCCGGCGTGGCGCCGGTCGCTCACGGGCGCGGCGCCGGTCGCTCACGGGCGCGGCGTCGCAAACGGCGGCGGACGCGGCGACGGCGGCGGGATGGGGCGATCTTGGGCTTAACACGATGTTAGGGTCGGTCGTTTTTCTAAATCGTCATAAATTATTTTCCAATAAGCACTTACGACTGTTTTGCGCGATTGTGCCACGTGGCACAATGCGGAGCCGATAGCGGAGAGCAAAGACGGAGCGCTGCCGACTATTGTGCCACGTGGCACAAAATGGGCAGTGGCGCGCGAAGAGTTGAGAGCTGATAGCGGAGAGCAAAGATGCTTCGCGTTGCCGATGCCCGCTGCGGCTATCGCGACGGTGCGTTTTTATTCTTATCGCGATCGCTGGTGAGTTTCATCGTCACCCGTGCCTGCAGTCGGCAGAGGGATGATTTTCATGGGCCGCCCGGTTATTTTCTCAAAAGACATGACCAAAACCAAATTCGCCATCACGCTGCCGCCGCGCAGCAAAGTGAAAACTGTCGATACGTGGGACCTCAGCAAGCTCTACAAAAACCCCGCTGCGTGGGAGGCCGCGTTTATGAAGTGGGAGAAGCAGATCGACGGGTTTGCCCGGTTCAAAGGCAAGCTCGGGCAATCGAGCGCGATGCTGGCGGCTTGTCTGCAATTCGATAGCGCGTTTGATCGGGTGGGCGAGCGGCTGGGGGTGTACGCGTTTCTGAACTGTGCCGAAGACCAGGGCAACAGCGTGCCGCAGCGGTTGCGCGGGCGGTACCAGCATGTGGCGACGAAGGCGGGCGAGGCGTCGTCGTTCATTCGGCCGGAGATCATGGCGATTCCCGAAGCAAAGGTTGCTCGGTTTCTAAAGGCCAAAGAAATCGCCGATTGGAAGGTGGTGCTTGAACGTGTGCTGCGCTATCGCAAACACACGTTGGGAAATAAGGAAGAAGAATTGCTGGCGATGACGGGGCAGATGTCTGAGTCGGCGTCGCAGATTTTCCGGCAGCTTAACGATGCCGACTTAAAGTGGGGAATGGTTAAGAATGAGAAGGGTCAGCGCATCGAGCTGGGGCATTCATCGTACAGCGTGCTGCTGCACTCGCCCAAGCCGGCGGTGCGCAAGGAAGCGTTCCATGCGTTCTACAAGCAGTACGATGCGCATAAGAACAGCATCGCCGCAGCGTATAACGGGTCGGTGCAGAAGGATGCTTTTCATGCCAAGGCGCGCGGGTACAAATCGGCGCGGGAGTCGGCGCTATTTGAAGATAATGTGCCGCCGAGCGTTTATGACAACCTCATCGCATCGGTGCGGAAGAACCTTCCGAGCGTGCATGCGTATTACGACCTGCGCCGCCGGGCGATGAAGTTGAAGGAGGTTCATCAATACGACACTTACGCGCCCATTTTATCGAAGATATCCAAGCGCACGCCGTGGGATGCAGCGGTGAAGACGGTGATCAAAGCCGTCGAGCCGCTGGGCGATGAATACGGCCGCGCGATGCAAGAAGGCCTGACGACGGCGCGATGGTGCGATCGCTACCCCAACGCCGGCAAGCAATCGGGCGCGTTCAGCTACGGCACTTACGACGGCATGCCGTACATCATGATGAATTATCAGCCGGACGTGCTCGATCATGTCTTCACCCTGGCGCACGAGGCCGGCCACAGCATGCACAGTTGGTACAGCCGCGGGGCACAGGCGTTTCAGTACAGCCACTACACAATCTTTGTGGCGGAAGTGGCCAGCACGTTTAATGAGCAGTTGCTGCTCGATCACCTGCTCAAGCAGACGACGAACAAGGCCGAGCGCGCGTATCTGATCAACCACGCGATTGATGAAATCCGCGGGACGGTCGTTCGGCAGACGATGTTCGCGGAGTTTGAGAAGGTCACGCACGAACTGGTCGAGGCCGGCGAACCGCTGACGGTCGACCTGCTGCGCAAGGAATACCGCAAGCTGCTCGAAGCGTACTTCGGCCCGAAGTTTGCGATCGATATGGAACTGGAATTGGAGTGCCTGCGCATCCCCCACTTTTACCGCGCGTTCTACGTCTACAAATATGCAACGGGCCTCAGCGCCGCCATCGCCCTGAGCGAACGCGTGCTGCACGGCGGCGCGGCGGAACTGAACCAGTATCTTTCGTTCCTCAAAGGCGGTTGCAGCAAGTGGCCGCTCGACCTTCTCCGCGACGCCGGCGTGGACATGGAACGCCCGCAGCCGGTTGATGCGGCGATGAAGCGATTCGGGCAGTTGGTTGCGGAGTTGGATGAACTGCTTTAGAGCGATGTCACAATGTAGCGACGCCCGTCTTGGGCGTTTCTGGTAATGCCCAATGCGGCCGAGACGGCCGCCGCTACACCGAACGCGGCGCGGTCAGGTTTTCCACTGCGCCGCCGTCATGTGGAACAGCTCGGTGGCGGTGCCGTAGTATTTGCTGGTCAGGCCCAACGGTTTCATCTTCAACCGCTGCGTCACGCGAAGGCTCTGCGTGTTGGCGGGAAAGACAACGGCGTACAGTTCTGGCAGTTTCAGTTCCTCAAAACCGTATTTCAGCAGTGCCTGACCAAACTCGGTGGCGAAGCCCTTGCCCCAGGCATCGCGCCGCAGATGCCAGCCGACTTCGATTTCGGGCGTGGGATTGCCGTGCGCATCGGGCAGCGGTTTAAGCAACGCCGTTCCGACCACGCGGCGCTCGGCCTTTTCCTCCACCGCCCACACGCCTTGGCCCGGCGAAAACGTCTTGTTCGTGTCGAGCCGCTGCCGCAAAACGTCCTTCATCTCGGCCATCGACGCAATGGGTTTCGCTGCGGGAAAGTATCGGAGCACCAGCGGATCGCTGTACACCGCGAACGCGCCCATGATGTCGCCGCGAGAACTGATTTTCCAATTGCGAATGATCAGCCGTTCGGTTTCCAGTCGCACCGCGTATCACTCCTTCGATCAAAATGGCGCCTCGGCCGGTGTAGCGTAACGCGGCGTGTCGGCGGTTTCACGCCTTAGGATACGCAAACTGTAGATTGAGCGGCAACTACGACACCCGCACGAACTTCCGATTCCCCAACTGCAGCACCCGCGGTGCATTGAAGGGGAATTCTTCGTTGTAGGCTTCGACGGGCACTTTTTCGCCGTCAAGCTTCACCGCGCCTTCTTTGATTTTGCGGATGCCTTCGGAGTTGCTGGAGACGAAGCCGGCCTGAACCAGCAGCGGGGGAAGTTTGTGGGGGCCGGGGCCGGCCTTTACGTCGGGCATTTCGTTGGGGATGCCTTTGTTGACGATGACTTTGGTGAAATCTTCGGCGGCGGCTGAAGCCGCCACCCCGTCGTGGAGCCAGGTGATTAGCAGCTTGGCCAGGTCGATCTTGGCCTGGCGCGGATTGGTTGTGATCGTTGCTGTGTATTCTGATTCAGGTAGATCGGTCAACAACCGGTAGTAACTCGCCAACAGCGCATCCGGCACGCGCATGATCTTGCCGAACATGCCGTCTTGCCCGCTGGGCGCATCGGTTATGCCAATGTAGTTTTTCTTGCTCTTACTCATCTTCTGCGTGCCATCAGTGCCGACCAGCAGCGGCGTCACCAGCACGCATTGGCCTTCCTTGCCTTCTTCCTTCTGAAGCTCACGGCCCACGAGGTTGTTAAACAGTTGATCGCTGCCGCCCATTTCCACATCGGCGTCGATGATCACGCTGTCCCAACCCTGCAGCAGCGGATAGACCAGTTCGTGCAGGCGAATGTCAACCTGATCGTTCAATCGCTTGGCAAAGTCCTCGCGTTGCAGCAACTGCGCCACGCTCTTTCGGCTCAGCAGCTTGATGATGTCGGTCATGTTCATCTTGCCGAGCCATTCGCCGTTGTAGCGAATCTCGAGCTTCTCCGGATCGGCGAGCAGAATTTTGCCCACCTGCGCGACGTAGGTTTTGGCGTTGGCGTCGATCTCCTCGCCAGAGAGAATGGGCCGGGTCGTGTTTCGCCCGCTGGGGTCGCCGACGCGGGCGGTGTAATCGCCGATGATGAGAACGGCTTTATGCCCCCAATCCTGAAACTGCCGAATAATTTTGAGCGGCACCGCGTGGCCGAGGTGGACGTCGGGCGCGGTGGGATCCATGCCGAGTTTGATGCGCAGCGGCTTGCCGGTTTTCGCACTTCTTGTCAGCTTGGCCTTGAGGTCTTCGGGACTGATGAGGCGCTCGGCGCGGCGCATCAGGATGGCAACTTGCTCGTCGATGCTGGGAATCATTGGGCGGCGAGTTTAGATGCGATGCGGCAATCGATCAATTGCAAACTCTCAGGCGAGAAAAAAGACCGTATTGAGGGTGTTGAAAATCGCGTGCATGAAAATGCACGCCCACAGGTTGCCGGTGCGTTCGTACAGGTAACCGAGGCAAAGGCTCAGGACGAAAATCGCCGGAGCCATCCACAGTTCGTGGATCATGCCGAACAGGAGTGAGACGATGATAATCGGCGCCCACGCCGTTGTGGGCGATTCGCGGCCGGCGCTTAGGCGCGTGAAGAACCACCGCAGAATCGTCTGCAACCCACCGCGGAAGAACAGTTCTTCGAAGACCGGGGCCGCCAGCGTTGCGCCAATGATCAAAGCGAACCGGATGGCCGGCGACGGCTGCGACGCGAGCTGTTGAAGGACCTCATGACTCTCCGCGTGCTCGTATTGCACCGCCTGGTACAGGCGTTCCATCACCTGCAGCGCCCAGAAGACGATCGGATACGACACCAATATTCCAATCGCCGCCGGCACGATCGCTTTGGGGAGGCGATCCACTCCCAGCCCCACCCGCGTGAGCCAGCCGCGCGACCCGACGGCGACGAGCACCATCGCCGTCGCGCCCAGAATCGGCGGGACGGTGGAGAGAATGGCCAGATCATGCGGCTGAAGATCGAGCGATGCGCGCGTGGTCGGCGGTTCGGTTGCGTCGTGCGCGGCGGTGGGCGTCGCGCCGATATACGTTCCATAGACAACCTGCGAGCCCATCCACACCAGCGCGCCAATGAACACCGCCGCGCCCCACGGCGCGATCGGTTCATCAAAAGGCGCGCGCGACGGGCCGAGCACGGAGCCTAGTCGATACGTCCGCGTGAGGAGAATCAGAAACAACGCAAGCGCCGTCGCCGCCGTCGCGATGAGCCAGCCGAGTGCTTCCTGATCGATGGCGGCGAGGAGGTTTGACATTCAACGTGGTCGGTTTACGCTTCGCCCGCCACATCGGCGAGGTTAATGGATCGGATTGTATCGCCCGCGGGTTCTGTTTTAAATGAGCATTCTCGACGACATCATCGCGACGAAACAGCAGGAAATCGCCGGGCGGCAGATCGCTACGCCGATCGAGGTTTTGAAGGAGCGCGCCGCCGCCGCGCCGCGCCCGCGGAATTTCTTTCACGCCGTCACCAAGCCGCCGGAGTATGGCCGCTTGGTGAACCTCATCGCCGAAATCAAGAAAGCGTCGCCCAGCGCCGGCGTGATCCGGGCCGATTTTGATCCCGTCGCCATCGCCCGGCAATACGCCGCCGCCGGCGCCGATGCGGTGAGCGTTCTTACCGACGAGAAGTATTTTCAGGGTCATTTAGATCACCTTCAGCAAGTCCGCGCCGTGATCGATCTGCCGGCGTTGCGGAAAGATTTCATCATCGACCCCTACCAGGTGTACGAAGCCGCCGCCGCCGGGGCTGACGCCATCTTGCTGATCGCAGAGTGTTTGAAGACGAATGTAATGATTGACCTGCAAATTCTCGCAACAGAACTGCACATGACGACCCTGATTGAAGTGCATGACCTGGACAACCTGATGCGCGTCCGCGACGGCGTGATCGGCGTGCCGATGCGCGCCTACAGCCTCATCGGCATCAACAACCGCGACCTGCGCACGTTTAAGACCGATCTAGGCACCACGCTCCGCATGGCCGAACTGGTGGAAGATCGCAGCGTGCTGGTCAGCGAAAGCGGCATCCACACCGCCGGCGATGTAAAGAAGCTGGCCGACGCCGGCG
>CAZXLA010000167.1:0-8501 GCA_964641895.1 uncultured Tepidisphaeraceae bacterium | reverse complement strand
ACGCCGGCGTCGGGCTTAAATGCCACAAGCCGATCGAGCCGCAGCACGTCGGCCGGCGGGCGAAGCAGCTTGACGACGCCATCAATCGGCGCGCCGGCGGCGATGAATGCCGGCGGCGTTTTTTCGGGTGGGCCGTCGCCGGGCGGAAGCTTGATCACCGGAAGGCTCTGCCGCGAGCGATCGCGCCGCAACTGCTTTACGGCCGAAGCGGCGTCGGCAAATGTAATGCCCTCAAGCGTTCGGCCGTCGGGCAATGTGAGCAATCGGGCAAGTTTCCCCGCCGGCGCCAACTGCGCGGCTTGCGCTAAGCGCGACGACGCCACCTCAAGCCGATTCGGCAACAGCAGATAATTGCGCGCCAGCGATTCCACACACAACAGCCGATCATTCCTGGAGAGATTACGCGGCAGCAGCGCCCGAAGAATGGTGACGGCCTGCCGATGCTCGGTGCGCGACTCATAAATCCCCGCCGCCGAAAACAGCGCGGCGGCGGCGATCTGGGCGTTCGGAAACGTTTGCGCGACCGCCAGAAGCTTTTCCGGATCCGCGCCGTTGGCAATGGTTTCGTATTCGGCCCGGGCCCGCGCCTCGATCGGCGCGTATGCCGAGGGGTTGCGGGCAATGAGTTCGGCGATGGTCCGCTCGGCAAAGTACGCCGCCGGGATCGCCGCGCCGCCGTCCATGCCGCTGCTGACCGATTCCTGCCGCATCGCCGGGTCGGCGAGAATCTGCTGGTAGAACGCCAGCTCGCCGGCGTCGTCTTTCTGGTTCTTAAGCCACCTTGCGCGGGCAATTCGATACGCCACCTGTTGCTGCGGCGCGTCGGCGGCCTGCGCGGCGCGATCGAAGAAACCGTTAATGATGTCCGCCGGCGGAGCGGCCGCCGTCATGAGCTTGCGGGCGAAGTTGAGCGATGAATTGAACAGCCGATCGCGGCTCGCCCCTGGCTGCAACGCCTCGGCGCCGCCGAGGAGGGTCATCGCTTCATCCAGCTTGGCCGTCGCCAGATCATGCCGGCCGGCGACGAACATCACTTCGGCATAACGGAGCCTCGGCTGCGGCGACGACGGCTCGGTGGCCACTTCGCGATCAAGCTTCCGCATTGCCAGATTCAGGTCGGTATACACCGCCACCTGCTCGGGCCCGGCGATGATCAGGTGATCCTGCAGCACGAGAAGGTTGCCGGACGATTCTTCATCGCCCCACTCGCGGCCGTCGGGCGGATAACCGCTGATGGCCGCGCCGCTTTTGAGCGACACCCGCGATAGTCGCCATGCGGTGGGCACAAACACCGAATCGCTGGTGAGAAACGATCGCCCGCGAATGCTCGCATCCTCGAAGCCGGCTTTTGAAAACTCTTTGGACCACAATCGATACGCGTCGATCGCGGCATCGGGTTTGAATTTCTTCCAATCCAGACAGGTGATTTTC
The DNA here is from genome assembly GCA_964641895.1 of uncultured Tepidisphaeraceae bacterium. Taxonomy (GTDB): domain Bacteria; phylum Planctomycetota; class Phycisphaerae; order Tepidisphaerales; family Tepidisphaeraceae; genus UBA2421. Next base: position 7,070 of record CAZXLA010000167.1, on the reverse strand, counting down.
TTCAGGCCGCCGATGACGAGTTTCTCATCGATTACTCCCACCAGCGTGTCCGCCGAGTCGAAGGGTTTGACGGGAATGCGCGATAACTCGGCGCCGGTTGATGCGTCGTTGATAAAAACGAAGTCGCTGTTGCGCGGCAGCGTGAATACGTGATTGCCGGTGACGATGACGGGATTATGCGACCACGGCCGAGGCCGTCGCCCCGCGCCGCCGCGGGAGTTGAGACCGCGCTGGAACTGCATGAGCCGCCCCTGGTCGGGCAGATCGCGCGGGTAGAGGTTCAGCCAGACGACTGTGCCGTCATACGCATCGAGCGCAGCGGTCGCGCCGAGGTTGGTGCAGGCGTAGAGCCGGCCGTCGGCGAACGAGAGTTGTGGCGTGGATTCATCAAGGGTTGACGTTTCAACATCCCACGGCTGAGCGTTGGTGCTGGCGGATGCCACGTAGCTTCGCCACGCCAACTGGCCCGTAAGCTGGTCGATGGCGACGACTTCGCACTTCTGAAACTGCACGCCGGCGGCACTTTGGGCGGTGACGTAAACGCGATCACCCGCCACCACCGGAGTGCCCACCAGCACCATGCCACGGGCGGCGGCCTTATCCTCAATCTTGTTTAACGCCCCGGCGGCGAACGACCACCGCTCGGCGCCGCTTCGGCGGTCGAGGCACACCAGGCGCGACTCGCGCGGCCCGCCGGCGTTGCCCGCATAAAGCATGGCGCGCAAATCGTTCTGGCCGACGATGGCGAACACAGCATCGTCGGTCACGGTTACGGCCAATTGCGCGCCCAGCGGGGTCGGCCACGCGCCGGTGAGTTCGTAACGTCCGCCGCGGTCGCCGCCGTAGGTTTCGGCCCAGCCGGGAAGCGGCAGGCCCGAATCAATGCTCAGCCCGTAGACCCGTGCGTTGTCCTGAAAGAACATTTCCCCACGGTCGATTACCGGATGAATTCCTGTCGCGTAGCCCGCTTCGCGATCAGTCTTATCCAGGTCGCTTTGCTGGCGATTGGCCCCGGGCACTCGAGGAAACGTGCGGGTGATCGGAACCGAGAACAGCCGCGCGCCGCTCGTGGCGGTGGAGGTCGGTACGCGATCGCGGCTGGCGTTGCCAAACGCAGTCGGCCAGGAATCGGCGGCGGCGGTTTGGATCGCGATTTCGCCGGCCAACTCGATCTTCAACGAATCGGCCAGCTTCACCATTTCGCCGCGAATGACGCCGGTGGCGTCGGCATATTTTGTCGCCAGTTCGTTCAATCGTCCGTCGGCGGCGGCGCGATTGCCTAGCAGGCGGTAGGCGATGGCGGCCCGGTAGAGAATCTCAGGCCGTTCGGCATCGACGTTCGGATGCCACTGCAGCAACCGATCGCCCAGCCACGCGGCGGCGGCGAACTCACCATTTTGCAACTGCAGATCGATCAACCGCCGGGCGGCGTTTTTGGCGGTATCGGTGACGAAATACAAATTCGCCACGCGATGCAGCAACTGGAGGTCGGTAGAACCGTCGGGCGTCAATTCATTCAGTAACTGCGCCGCCGCCGCCTCGTAGCGATTGCGATACGCCGACAACCCGTCCGCCGGCCACTTGGCTAGTCGCTCCTGTACCGCCGAGACGACCGACGTGTATTGCACGATCTGGTTCGAGTCATCCACGCGAGAAGGCACCACGCGATCTGCGTATTGCTCGATGATCTCCTGATAAATTTCCGCGGCTTTGCTCCACTCTTTCAGGCGTTCAAGTCGTTCGGCCAACGCGATTTTTTCGACGGCAATGGCCGAATCGCGCACGTAGACGCCTTGGAGCGAATCTTTGCCGAATAAGCTATTCCGCGGCTGCGCAAAGCATTGGCCGCAGATGAACGCGGATGAACACAGATAGGAAAAGCAGAGCAGCAATCGGCGAGCGTGAAGTGCTCTCCATGAGTCGGTCGCAAGCGAGAAATCTTTCGACATCGTTCTGCCTCGCTGAATTGATCTGCGTTCATCTGTGTTCATCGGCGGCTTCAAAATACTTTATCCACAACGGCGCTAATCGTTGCTTCTCTTCCGGGTCGATCTTTGCCTTGTCCGACCAGATGCCCAATCGTAGCGCGTGATGAGCAGGGCAGTCGGCAAGTTGCTCTTTGCGAGTGGAAATGAGTTCGACCGTCTTTTTCATCAACGCGATGGCATTGCCGGAGGCGTCGCTTAAGTGGCCGATGATCTCGTTCAGCAACTTGAACGGATCAGCAGTTTCCGTCGCGGCGTGCGGTTTCCAGCAGTCGTAATCGGTCACCAGCGCGATCATGGCGTAACTGATCTCGGCCTCGCGGGCGAGCTTGGCTTCGGGCATGGCGGTCATGCCGATGACGTCGCCGCCCCAGAGCCGGTGCATAAGGCTTTCGGCCCGCGTGCTGAACGCAGGGCCTTCCATGCACACGTAGGTGCCGCGCGGGTGGACCGTGTGGGAGGGTTCAGGGTTTAGGGTTTGAGGTTCAGGTGATGGGGATGCGAAACTGATGCTGCTAGATTCCGGAGTTGCCAACGCCTGAACCCTGAACCCCGAACCTTTGGCGGCTTCCATAAGCGTCTGACGCAGCACCGCGCAGAAAGGTTCGGCGAACTCCACATGCACCGCGGCTTTATCAAAGAACGTGCCGATGCGTTGGTGGGTCTTGTCGATGATCTGGTCGAGGATGACCAAATCGCGCGGTTTGATCTCTTCGCGAAGGCTGCCCACCGCGCCGCTGGCGAGAATGTGCGTGCAACCGAGTTGTTTGAGCGCAAAAATGTTCGCGCGGTAGTTCACCTGCGACGGGTTGAGCAAATGCCCCGGCCCGTGCCGGCTCAGAAATAAAATCGGAATCCCCGACCAGGCGGTTTCAACAATTGCGTCGCTGGGGGAGCCGAAGGGGGTTAGAATTTCGTGGCGCGTGCCATCGCCAGCGCCATCGCCCGTACCATTCATGGAAGCAGCGGCGGCGGCGCCGAGGCCGCTGCCGCCGATCAGGCCGATCTTGATCTGACTCATGCGATCAAGTTGTCCGCCGGGGTGCGTGGATTGTCAACGCACGCGTTGACGTCAGACGCGCTTTCGCCGCAGCACCGCAATCGCCACCCCAAAAATCGAACCCGCGGCAACGCCCGGTTCGGGGAGTTGGATCACGGTCTCGAAAGCCGGCACGTTTACTACGACCTCATCAAAGAGGCCGGTTTGGTTGTCGCGTACGACCACGCGAGCGGTGGTCGAGAGCACCTGCACGGTAACAAACCGGTCGGCTGGGCCACTGAGCGCCAGAATATCGAACGCGAAATAGGTGGCCGGCCCGTCAAGCCCGTTGCCGGTGATGCCGCGCTGCAGGCGATCGAGCCCGCCGCCGGCCGGTACGGAGTCGGTGGGCCCGCCGCGCACGATGCCATCTACGTCAATGAATCCGTAGACATTGGGCTGAATGGTGAACGCAGTGCCGACATCATCTGCCAGCGGATCGAACGGGTCGGGGAAATAGTCATACTGATCGCGGAATGGCCAAACCAGGCCGAACCACGGGCCGGCCGGATCGGTCGTCGGCGGATTGTCATAACCCAGCGGCAGGCCCGCGCCGTACGCTTCCTGCGCCGTGAGCATGCGTTTGCTGACGAGCAGCCCCGGCCCGCCATCGGGACCGCGATTCAAGGCCTCATCAATCACGAAAATTGCCGAGTGAATCTCTTTAATCGCGATTGCGCTGATCCCCGCGCCGAACCCACTGGCTTCGGTGATAACGGCTTGTGCGCGCACGCCGTTGTCGGTGGTCACCCGAGTGTTTACCTGAATGGCCGCGTGAGCGGAATGGGCGAGTAGCAACGCAATGGCCGCCGCCGAAAAACTTTGAAATGCGCGCAAACGTTTCATGAGCCTCTCCCTCAACCGGACGTGTCTTAGTCAAAGGTGTAGTATGACGACCGCGCGCACGGTTAGTCAACGCAGAAATACCGCTGTCTCCGCTCACTTTGAAAAAATCATCACTAATTTGTTCACTTTGTGGCGGTTGCAAGCTCGTCGCGCGCCTGCCGCCAGCGGCCCGCCTCATCCATCTTCCCCATCTTCTCATAGAGTTTCGCCAGGCGGTCGGCGGCATCGAACCGAGGACGCTTGCCAAGTGACGATCCTGCCTTGAGCCCTTCGAACGCCTGCAACATCAACGGCTCGGCCAAATCAAGCTTTCCCGCGGCGGCGGTGGCGGCGCCGAGGATGCTTGTCGTGTTCCAGATTGTCCAGTGGCCTTCGGGAAATACCTTTTTGCGAATCGCCAACGCCGCCGACGCCAGCTCGACCGCTTCGGCCGGCGACTTGCCGGCGCGGTTCAACGCATCGGCCAACTGCGACATGGCGGCGGCAACGTCAGGATGGTCGCCCGAGACGAGTTGCCGGCGGACGGCCAGCGCCGCACGAAAGAGTTCGATCGCGCGATCGTACTCGCCGCGATCGCGAGAAATGCAGGCGAGCATGTCGGTGGCGACGGCGACCGACGCGCTGTTGTCGCCGTCAACCGCCTTGGCCAACTCCAGAGCGCGCGATTGCACGTCCGCGGCTTCGACCAACGAATTGCCGCCGCGCAGCCAAAGTGTACGCGCCAGCGCGCTGGTGCTGGTGACGACCATTCGGTGCTTGTCATCAACAAGCATTTTGGCAAGCGACAGCGCATCGCGTCGTGTTTTTTCGGCGGCGGGGAGGTCGTCGGTGGCTTCCTGCATCGTGGCGATGTTGGCCAGGCTGTTCCAGACATCCACACTCTGATCGCCGCTGGTTTTCTTTCGGATTGCCATCGCTTCGGTGGCCAGCTCCAGCGCCTTGGCCCGGTCACCGGATTTGAACAGTACGCCGGCAAGGTTGCTGGTGGCGTCTGCGATGCGCGGCGTATCCTGTGGATTCTTCTGATAGATAGACAACGCCTCGCGATACTGCGCTTCAGCCGACTTCAGATCGCCGGTCAGTTCGGCCAGCAGGCCGAGGTTGTTGATGGTGTCTCCAAGATGAAAATCATCCGGCTTCAGCGCGGCGCGTTGCGAAGCCAGCGCCTCTTTCAACGATGCCCCGGCTTCGTTAAGCCGACCGGTATCGAGTTGAACCTGCCCAAGCCCGGCCAGCGAAATTGCGGCTTCTGCGCCGGCGGCGCCCGAGGCCGATTTGTCGAGCTCAAGGGCTTTCTTCCACTGCGGTTCGGCCTGATCCCACAAACTCAGCGATCGATACGTCGCGGCGATGACGGCGCGCAACGCTGCTTCGTTGCGCGGCTGGTCTTTAAGCGCGCCGCCGTCGAGTTTTTTCACCGCGTCGTCGAGCAGTTCGCGAACGGTCACGTTTTTCTTATCGCCCGAGGCCGGGTTGGCGCTACCCAGCATGGATGTGATATACAGATTCACCTGACGCAGCCGGGACGCTTCTTCGGTCGCCAGCCGCGCCTGAGCGTCGGCCCGATCGCGCTGCCGCGAGGCTTGTACGAAGCCGATGGTTGATAGCAATCCCCCTGCAAGAATCGCCAGCAGCACCGCCGCCGCCGCCGCTACCGGTAAACGGTTGCGGGTGACGAATTTCCTGGCGCGGTACATCGCCGACACCGGCCCGGCCACCAGCGGACGGCCGGCGAGGTGGTTGCGAATGTCGTCCGCCATCGCCAGCGGCGACGCGTAACGATCCTGCCGATCCTTCCGCATGGCCTTAAGCGGAATCCACTCCAACTCGCGGCGAAGCTGGCCTTCCAAGTCTTCAATCTTCATGTGACGCTGTTTCGCCACCTCGGCGCTTTTAGCGCCCAACGATCGCAGCTTGGTGCTCGGTTTGGGTGGATCGACCTCGCGAATAATGCGCTGAATTTCGTTGTAGCCCTTCGACCGCAACTCACGCGCTTCGAATGGCAGTGCGCCGGTCAGCAGTTCATACAACAACACGCCCAGCGAGTAGACATCCGTCCGCGTATCGATATCCATCGCGCCCATTTCGGCCTGCTCGGGCGACATGTATTCCGGCGTGCCGAGAATCTGGCCGTGCTCGGTAAAAATAGTTTTATCGGTCAGCGTGTGGCTCAGCGCCTTGGCCACGCCGAAATCGATAATCTTGATGGTGGCTGTGCCTGAAGCGATCGTCACCAGCACGTTCGACGGCTTAATGTCGCGGTGAATGATGCCTTTGTGGTGCGCGTGCTGCACGCCGTCGCACACACCGGTGAAAAGCTCAAGCCGGGTTTTCACATCAAGCCGCGATTTGTCGCAATAGGTGGTGATCGCTTCGCCGGCGACGTATTCCATCACAAAGAATGGCCGGCCGTCGGGCGCGGTGCCGGCGTCGAGCACCTTGGCGATATTGGGGTGATCCATGATCGCCAGCGCCTGACGTTCCTGTTCAAACCGCGCGACGATGGCGCGCGAATCCATCCCCGGCTTGATGATCTTAATCGCCACGCGCCGCCGAACCGGCGCCGACTGCTCGGCCAGCCAAACCGTGCCGAAGCCGCCTTCGCCGAGTTGTTCGAGCAGTTTGTACGGCCCGATTTCCCGCGGCATCTTCGGCGCTTCCACCAGCGGGGTGTGCGATGAATGCGAACCTGGCGCCGTGGAGGGGTCGATCGTCTCCGAAAGCCCCGGCGAGCCTTCCACTGCCAGAAGAATCTGCACCCGCCGGCGCAAATCAGGGTCGCCGGCGCATTGCATTTCCAGGAATGCCGCGCGCTGCTCCGGCGCCAACGCCCGCGCCGCCGCAGCGATCTCGGAGGCACGATCGCCGGGATTGGAAGTCGGTAGATCGGTCATAATGATTGTTCCTGCGCCAGTTTACCCGTTGACCCCCGCCGTTGAGGCTTGACGCATTGTACCGTCAGTTGGGCAACAATATATATAGGCGATAACGGCGCGCACAAAGGATCATTTCGCCATAACACCGGCACATTTCTGCGGTTAGATGACGAGTTCCCGCTGAAAGTGGGCCGACCGCGTATACCGCGGACAAACGCACGACGTAGATTTGCAGAACCCATAACCCCGCGCGCGCTTTGCCGCCATCATTATTTTCTGCGGAATACAGCGGAACTGTTATCATTACAAGAGTTACGGCGTTGG
>CAZXLA010000166.1:0-8611 GCA_964641895.1 uncultured Tepidisphaeraceae bacterium | reverse complement strand
TTAAACGTATACTAAATTAGTCAGTCAACGTGACCCGCGATCGTCATGACGATTTGGCCTTCAGAATCCGGTCGCGGCCAAAGGGGCGAAATGGGCGGCGTGGGCCGACCGTGGTTTTAACAGGATATGTTAGGGGCGGACGATTTTTAAAATCGGTTTAAGTGTTTGTCAATAAATGGGTTATCTCTGGTTTTGACCATTGTGCCACGTGGCACAATGGTGGTGAGTCGTGGATAACCGATATCGAATCGCGGATAGCCGGACACGGCAATCGCATGGAACGAGCGGCGGGCGTCAGCGACCCGATTCCCGCAGCACGGCGACCGATTCCCGCAAAATACATCCGGTCGCTAACGCTTACGGCTCGTAAATCGGGGCACAAGCGATTGCCCTTTCAAATTCCACCGCCGCGTCTGTTTTGGACGGCGAACCCCCGAGCCGATAAGCTACCCGACGCACTTTTTCCGGAGCCGTTGAGTATGAAACGATCGAACCGCCGCTGCATCAAGCAAACCGTTCAGCACGTGATGGAACCCCTTCAACCGCGCCAGCTTCTGGCGGCGGCGACGGTGCCGATTGCGCTCAACCCGATCAACCTGAAGCCGATTTCTGATCCCGATTATTCGCTCATTCCCACGCCGCGCATCGTGCTGGGGCTGCGCGGCACGCTGGAGGTGTTCGCGCCCAATTCGAGCGACGAAATTCGCATCAGCATTCAGCAGATCAACGGCGCTAACCGAGTGCTGGTGCAGGTGAATGACCGCTCGCGGGCCGTTCGCCTGCGCGACGTGAAGCGGTTTACTATCATCGGTGACGGCGGGTTGGATAACCCTGACTTTTTCCCCCAGCGCGGCGCCGACGAGATTACCATCACCGGCCCGGCGGAGTTTTTGCGCGAGCGAAAAATCAGCATCTTCGGAGACAACGTGCAGCCGGCGATCGCGCGGGTGGATCAGGCCGGCAACATGTTCAATTTCGACGGCGATGACACCCTCATCGGCGCAGCGTTCGGCGATAACATTGCCGCCGGCGCGGGTAACAATTTCGTCGACGGCGGCGGGGGGAATGACCGCATCACTTCACTCGAAGGCATCGATACCATCATCGGCGGCGGCGGCAACGATACCATCGACTCCGGCGCCGGCGCCGACAGCATCACCGGCGATATCGGCGATGATTCCATCAACGGCGGCGCCGACCCCGATACCATCTACGGCGGCGACGGCAACGATGCCATTGACCTGGGCGCGATGTCGGCCGGACTCATCAAGAACTTTACCGAAGCGGGCGCGGGCAACGATACGATCGTCGGATCGAACTTCGACGACCTGATTTTCGCCGGCGCAGGCAACGACAGCGTGAACGGCAGCTTCGGCAATGATTCGATCCTCGCCGGGGCCGGGAATGATTCCGTCGACGGGGGCCTTAACTTCGATACGATCTATGGCGAAGAAGGCGATGACACCCTCAAAGGCGATCAGGGCTTTATCAACGGCCGCGCCGAACCCATCGAACCGGAAAACTCCGACGACCGTATCTTCGGCGGGCCAGGCAACGATTACCTGTGGGGCGAAAGCGGCGACGACCAGGTGAGCGGCGGCGACGGCGCCGACATTCTGCTCGGCCAGTTCGGCACCGACCGCCTCGACGGCGGCGGCGGGAATGATTACCTCAACGGCCACGAAGGCAACGACCGCGTCGTCGGCGGCAAGGGAAGAGACACCTACAACCTGGCCGACTTCGAAGCCCGCGCGGATACCAATTTCCGCGCCGGCCAAACCGATTTCAGCGCCGGGGAGGACAATCCCAACCGAGAAGTCCGCCCGTACCGGCTCACCTTGCAAAGCGACAACGCCGACGTGACGAAGGAATCGGTCGGGCGGTTTGATTACATGATTTGATCGGATGAGCGGAGTGGTACGCGCGAAGTATAGATCTTATGAATACATCTCACGGGCGTTTTCCAAGCGGTGGATCGCAGCGTGAAAAAGGGGGAATCAGCCCTTCGCCGCCGCGCCGTCTTCGGTTTTTGGCTTCACAAAATGCCGCGACGCGATCGCGCACAGAAGTTCCGCGGCTTCGATTTGCGTGTTCGATGAACCCGACGCCAGCGTGATGCGCAAGGCTTTGCGGTTCCAGCCGACTAAATCTTTCACATGATCGCCGGGGTTGATGGCGCTGCTGTCCAGCGGCTCGACCGAAAGCGGCTCTTTGGTGGCCTTGATGGTGCAGACGTTCGGCTGCGATTTTTCGTTGCGCGAAACCAAGCCGCCCTCAATCGCTTCGGCCAGGCGGTCGGGGCAATAGATGGTGAGGTTGCCGTCCTGCAGGTCTTCCAACGCGAACACCTGCATGCGGTATTTGCCGTCGGGGATATAAAACTGCACCGTCTGCTTGCCGACGAGCTTGGCCACGGGGGCCAGCGTCATGAGGCTTGCGGCCAGCCTGCGCCATAACGCGGCGCGGTGGGGGCCGCCTTCGGTATCCAGGGTGGTGGCACGGCGCTCGGCGTTCACACGATCTTTCGGGGCCAGTTTGGATAAAAACCCTTCGAAATCGAGCGGCTGCTCGAACATTTTACGCGCGGCGACAAGGGCATTTTTTACAGCGACACTCGGCATTCCGTCAGATGATAGCCGAAAACGTCACGAAACGCACCTGGCTGTTTCCACGTTCGCTTTATTGTCCGGGTCAACCGCATATGACCCGAATAACGAGCCGCAAGCGTCATCGAACGGTGGTGTTGTTGCAGGAATCGGGTCGCTGACGCTTGCCGCTCGTTATGCGCCGCGGGTCGGCCGGTGTAACGGCGTTTATTGGACGTTTAATTTTCGATGCTGATGAGAATATCGCTCGCCGGGTCGATGGCGGTATCGGTGTCGGCGCCGCCGTTGAGGGTGTCCTGGCCGGTGGCGCCGAAGAGGGTGTCGTTGCCGGTGCCGCCTTCGGCGTTGTCGTCGCCGCTGCCGGCCAGCAGCGAATCATTGCCGGCGTTGCCGACGAGGGCATCGTCGCCACCGAAGCCGCTCAGGGTGTCGTCTCCCTCTCCGCCGCGGAGGATGTTGGCGCGGCCGTTGCCGGTGATGGCGTCGTTGCCGCCGTCGCCGTGGGCCTCGAAGCTCGCGCCGACGGTGGATCGCATGGCGATCAGGTCATTCCCATCGGCGGCGAAAACGACTTGTCGTTTTACGTTGCGCGCCGGAAAGGTGGTCACAATTCCGTTGATGCTCACCCGCACGCGCTTGCCGGCGGCGGTGGTGATGGTGTCGATCGTGATCGTCTCGGCCAGCTCGCTGCCTTGCACCAGCAGCGTGCCGGTGGCGGTCACGCGGGCCGATGGCTCGGTCTCGGTGCCGATGAGGCGTGCTGCAAAAGCCTGATTGATAAACGTATCCGGCGGCGAATCGAGTCGTTGCGACGACGATCCGGCGACGATGATTTTTCCGTCGCGCGCCACCGCAAACCCGCCGGGCGTGTTGTTTCCCGCAATATCGATGAACGCAACGCCCTGCGTGCCGAACGCGGCGTCGACCGTTCCATTGACGTTGATGCGCGCCACAAAAGTGTTGATCTGGTTCGACAATTGCGCGCCGCTGAAACCTGTTGCAAGCAATTTGCCGTTGGGCGCGGCGATGAGTTGCCGCAGCGTGGCATTGACGCCGGTGATTGGAATACGAACAACGCCGGCATTGCCGAACGTGGCATCCTGCCCGCCATCGGGGTTGATTCGGCGGAACTGCACGCTGTCGCCCAGCCCGCCGATATTGGCCAGAATCGCCTTGTTGCCCGCCAGCGGGGCGATGTATACATCGTTCCCGCCCAGCGGGAAGTAGACCCGCCCGTCGCCGCTCAGCGTGTTGTCAAAACCGCCGGACGTCGTCAGGCGCGCGACGAGATATTCTCTGCGAAATCCGTTGAGGCGTTCGGCCACCCACACTTTGCCGTCGGGGGCGATGAACAGCGATTGCAGCAATCCGCTGCGCCCGTCGGTGACGATTTTGTGGATGCCGTTGGTGCCGAACGACGCGTCCAGCGTGCCGTCGGCGGTCACGCGCGCGACGGAGCTTTGCCCGCCGACGATCAGTTTGCCGTCGCCGGTTGCGCGAACGACGGCGGCGGCGGTCAGGTCGTCGTCGGGATCGTCAATCAGCAGCTTGCCGTCGCCGGAAAAGGTGGTGTCGAGCGAGCCGTCGGCATTCAGCCGGGCGATCGCCACGCGGCCGAGGGAACTGGAAAAGTCGAACGATGCACCGGCGAGGACAAACTTGCCGTCGGGCAGGGCGATCATATCGGCGACATCATCGGCGGCGCCGAAGTCGATGGTCTTCACGCCGAAATTCTGGTCCAGCCCGCCGGACGGGTTGAGTTTGAACAGGCTGAAATCGCGCTCTGGGCCCGCGTTCGCCTGCCGCGCCGCCACGAGCACGCCGCCATCGGCCAGCGCGACCACGGCGGCGGGAATCTGCAACGGCTCGATCGGCGGGATGATGGTTCCGCCTTGCGCGAACGAAGCATCCAGCGCCCCGGCGGCCAGGAGGGTTCGGACTTCAAGCGATTCAACGAGCGATCGAGTTTGGGCAAGCATCAGCATCTCCGCGCAAGAACAAATCACGGCCGGGTGGGTCGAGACTGCGATATGTCGGATTATCGGCGCGGGGCGGGACTTTGCTAAAAATAAAGCCGCGACCATGGGTCGCGGAGAGGCCGATGAGCTGTAATTTTTGTGAATTGCGGAGTCGGCCGTTCAAGCGCAACACGGCGACGGACATGCTCGGTTTAGCCCGCATTATTCATAAGAACCACGGATGAACACGGAGAAACACAGAAAAGAAATTGACTTATGGCAGAATTCATCGCACCTCGCCAGCGGACGTGCTTCGCGACGTGGGAACGAAATCGACTCAATTTAGTTTTTTATCCGTGTCCATTTGTGGTTCAAACTCTTTCTGAATAATCCGGGTTAGCGTGCGTGAAAGTTCCCCGCCGCCAATGGCGGCGGCTTTATCGGGGGTGCTGAACGCGCTATCTTGCGGCGTCGTTCGGCCAACAATCCGCACTCCGGGCACGGTTGTTCATCGGCGATGCCGCGCAAATCGTAATCGCAGCGGAAGCAGCGGTCGGCGGAATCTGGTACGGCAATTTTCTGCATCACATCATTTCAGACGGACGCCTGCACACCCTGGCAGAAAAAACATCACTAATCAGGCGGCGCGTCGAGCAGTCCCAGCATGATTTGCATGCGGCGCGCCAGCGAAGGGAGCACGTCATTCATGTGAAGGGCAGCAATCGTAACGCGCGCGGTGGCGTCTATCGCAACGATTCTCCCGTCTTGTTTCATCACAAAATGTGTCTGCCATTCCTGCCGCAACGGATGGAAGATCGGGACGATAATTTCTGATTCATGATCACGTAATTCGATACGATCCGACTTATGCAAACTACAGTGCGGGCACTGCAACACGAGCTTCTCTATTACCGTCGCTCCACCCTTACTCCGCGGCAAAACATGATTGATATGGAAGACCGTGCCTTGGCCGATCTGACGCAACAGGCAATACCGGCAGGCACCCGCATCGCGAACAAAAACGCGTCGCCGCAGCGAACGAGGAATCGATGACAGCCCCACCGGTCATCCCGCCTTTTTAAGGGCCATCGATACGATCTGCCCGAACTCGGCCATTCGCACGAGGGTTTCCAACTCGGCTTTTTCCATCGGCACGAGTTGCCCATCGGTGTTTCGCTCGAGCAACTGATGCATGCGATCAGTGAGATCGGACGACAATTCGACGATGCCGTTGGCAAGTGTTCTTGGAAGGGTCAGGGTGATGGGGTCGACGGTTGAACTCATATCAACTGTATTGAACCATAAGACCCTCTACGACTGCAAGGCGATTCACCGATCGGGACAAATCAATCATCCAGCAGCCGAATCACCGCCGCCTTGCCGGGGGTGCCATTGGTTTTGGTGTGGCCGATCAGAAAATTTCAACGCCGTCGGCCGAGTCGGATTTTTCATTCATGTCGGCGGCGGTATCGGTTCCGCTGCCGCCGAAGAAGCTGTCGTTGCCGTCGGCGCCGGTGAGGGTGTCGTTGTCGCGGCCGCCGTTCAGGGTATCGTCGCCAAGCCCGCCGTTGATGCGGTCGTCGCCCGATCCGCCGATGAGGTTATCGGCGCCACCCTTGCCATAGATGCGGTCTTTGCCGCTACCCCCGTCGATGGTGTCGTTCTGGCTGCCGCCGGAAAGAAAATCGGCCCCCACGTCGCCGAAAATGGCATCCTGGCGCGCCCCGCCGAGCAGCGTGTCGTTGCCGTCGCCACCGTGCAGTTCGCTGCGAATGGGCACGTTGATCTGGACAAAGTCTTGCCCGGTTCCGCCGTCGAAATAGATACGTGCGACATTCGCCGCCACGAAATCTTGCGTCTCACCATCGTGCAGCACCTGCACGTTGGCGCCGTTGGGGAAGACGACGAACGTGTCGTCTCCCGGCAGGCTGCGCAAAATGAGCGTGCCGCGCGAAGTGAGCGAGGCAAACGCGTCGCCCGTCCCGTGAAGCAGCGTGCGTGATTCGAGCGGTTCGGCAATCAGCAAGGCGGGCGTACCGAACGTTTTCATCATTCACATCCGTAAAAAATAAAGCTGGGTAGACAATTCAACGTAAGCCGGGATTCGACCCGGGTCAACGAAAATTTGGTTTATGCCTGCCCGGATCAGGCAAAACATCCAAACAACGCCCGAAATGACAGCGGAACATCGGCGCGGTAATCTTCCGGGCTTTGCACACACTAGAGAAGCCGGGAAACGCATGAGCTTACAGCAGAAGATTGCAAACAATACCGCCGTGGTCGGCGTGATCGGGCTGGGGTACGTGGGGTTGCCGCTGATGGCGGCGTTTCATCGGGCGGGGTTGCCGGTGATTGGGTTTGATGTCGATCCACAGAAAATCGCGGCACTGCATCGCGGGGAAAACTATCTTCAGCACCTGGGCAGAACCCTTGTCAGCGAAATGAAGCAAGGCGGGCGGTTTGATGCCACGGCGGATATGTCGCGGCTGGGTGAGGCTGATGTGATTATCAGTTGCGTGCCCACGCCGCTGGGTCATCATCGCGAGCCTGATCTGAGCTATATCGAACGCTCCGCCGATGACATCGCCAAGACGCTGCGTATCGGGCAGTTGATCGTGCTGGAAAGCAGCACCTACCCGCGCACGACGCGCGAGATCATGCTGCCCCGGTTTGAAGCCAAAGGCCTCACGTGCGGCAAAGATTATTTTCTGGCGTACTCACCCGAGCGCGAAGACCCGGGCAACAAAAGTCACAACACGCAATCGATTCCAAAGCTCGTCGGCGGGATCGACCCGATCAGCGGCGAACTGGCAGCCTCGCTGTACAAGAAGGCGATCGCCAAAGTCATCCTCGTCAGCACCGCCGAGGTTGCCGAGGCGGCGAAGTTGCTGGAGAACATTTACCGCGCGGTGAACATCGCGCTGGTGAACGAGATGAAAATGGTGCTCGACGCCATGGGCATTGATGTGTGGGAGGTCGTCGAGGCGGCCAAAACCAAGCCGTTCGGCTTCCAGGCGTTTTACCCCGGCCCCGGCTTGGGCGGACACTGCATTCCGATCGACCCGTTCTACCTCACCTGGAAAGCCCGCGAGGTAAACATGCCCACGCGGTTCATCGAGCTGGCCGGCGAGATCAACGTGCAAATGCCCGAGTTCGTGGTGCAGAAAACCCTGCTGGCGCTCAACCACCACGGCAAGGCGGTGAAGGGGTCGCGCGTTTTGGTTCTAGGACTCGCCTACAAGCCCGACGTAGACGACGTGCGCGAAAGCCCCAGCTTCGAGCTGATTGAAAAACTGGAACATTTGGGCGCCAAAGTCGATTACCACGACCCGTTCGTCCCGCGGACGCACAAAATGCGGCATCACGATCTGCAGATGGAAAGCATCAAGCTCTCGGCCGAAACACTTAAAGATTACGATTGCGTGCTCATCAGCACGAACCATTCATCCTACGATTGGCAAATGATCGCCGACAACGCCAGGCTGGTCGTCGATACGCGCAACGCGATGGTGAACGTGAAGGGTAGGCGCGACCATATTGTGAAGGCGTGACCATCTCTCGTCAGAATTACGCGCGCAAAACGGTGTAATCGCGATATACTTGATTGAAAGGTTGGTTGGCTATGCGTTGCCCGTTTCCAGGCATGGACCCTTTTCTTGAACGCTCTGGCGTGTGGGAGGATTTCCACCGCAGCTTTCTCACTTACACTCGAGACGCAGCATTGGCGAAACTGCCGCCGACCTACGACGCGCGGCTAGATGAGTATTTTCAGTTGGTAAACGTCGCCGGAGGTGAGCCGGATCAGCGACGCTATCCCGATGTCGCAGTCACCCGTACACCCGGCGCGCCCGCTGTCGCGGAATCCGCCGGCGGGACTGCCACGCTTGTGGAACCGATTGTCCTTACGCACAAGATCGCCTGGGACGAAGAAACCGCCGCCTGGCTGGAGATACACTCAACCGGCGAGGAACCCGAACTAATCACGGTGATCGAACTATTGTCGCCGACGAACAAGACGGGCGACGGATACAAGAAATACGTCGCCCG
>CAZXLA010000165.1:4048-8622 GCA_964641895.1 uncultured Tepidisphaeraceae bacterium | reverse complement strand
TCGTCCCGACGAGTATACCACACCTTGTTCGTGTGCATTTACCCCGGCGCCGGCAGCGGCCCGCCGCCCAGGCCCGGGTTGGTGTCGGGCTTGCGGTTGTCGGATACCGGCGGGTTATTCCGGCGGGTTTCGCGCTCCAGCAGGTCGCTTACCGTCGGCTTGTTGATCGTGTCGCCGCGCATCAGGCGGTCGATTTCCGGGCCGTCGAGCGTTTCGTACTTCATCAGGGCTTTGGCGATCGCTTCCACGCGCTCGCGGTGGGCTTCGAGGATTTTGCGGGTTTCCTCGTACAGGCCGTCGATCAGTTTCTTCACTTCTTCATCGATCGCTTTGGCGGTTTCTTCGCTGTATTCGCGGCTGCCGGCCAGGTCGAGCATGGATTGCTTGTTTTCGTCTTCGCCGTAATAGACGAAGCCGACGCGTTCGTTCATGCCCCAATCGCGCACCATTTTTCGTGCGATGCCGGTGGCTTGGCGAATATCGCCGTACGCGCCGGTGTTCACGTCACCGGTGAACATTTCTTCGGCGATGCGGCCGCCGAAGAGGGTTCGCAACTGCGCGTAGCACCACTTGCGGCTGTAGTTTTGGCGGTCTTTTTCAGGCAGGCTCATCGTCGCGCCGCCGAAGTTGCCTCGGGGGATGATGGTGACTTTGTGGATCGGGTCGCCGTCTTCTTCAAGGAACTGGATGACGGCGTGACCGGCTTCGTGGTAAGCGGTGGCGAGTTTTTCCTTTTCGTCGATCACGCGGCTCTTCTTGGCTCGGCCCCAGCGTACTTTGTCGCGGGCTTCTTCCAAGTCCTCCTGTTCGATCGCTTCTTTGTCGGCCAGCGTAGCGCCCAGCGCCGCTTCGTTGATGATCGCCGCGAGATCGGCACCGCTGAAGCCGGGTGTGGCTTTGGCCAGCCGAGCCAAGTCGACATCGTTCCCAAGCTTCACCTTGCGACTGTGAACCTTGAGAATTTCCATGCGGCCCTTCACGTCGGGCAGTGAAACGTAAACCTGGCGATCAAACCGGCCCGGACGGGTCAGCGCCGGGTCGAGCACGTCGACACGGTTGGTGGCGGCGCACACGATGACCTGATCGTTGGTTTCGAAGCCGTCCATTTCAACGAGGATGGCATTGAGGGTCTGTTCGCGTTCATCGTGCCCGCCGGATGAAAACCCGCTTCCGCGACGGCGGCCGACGGCGTCGATTTCATCGAGGAAGATGATGCACGGCGAGTTGTCCTTGGCCTGCTTAAACAAGTCACGCACCCGCGAAGCGCCCACGCCCACGAACATTTCAACAAAGTCCGAACCGGAAATACTGAAGAAAGGCACATCCGCCTCGCCGGCGATGGCTTTGGCAAGGAGGGTTTTGCCGGTTCCCGGCTCGCCCACGAGCAGCACGCCGCGGGGGATGCGCCCGCCGAGGCGCTGGAACTTTTTGGGGTTTTTCAGGAACTCGACGATTTCGGAAACTTCTTCCTTGGCTTCCTCCACACCGGCCACATCGTCAAAGGTAATATTGATGTGCTCCTTGCTGGTGATCTTGTGCCGGCTGCGACCGAAATTGCCCAGCATTCCGCCGGCCCCGGCGCTGTTGCGCAGTTGGCGGAATATAAAAAAGTAGATGATGGCGAAAATCAGCAGCCAGGGAATGAGCGGCAGGAGCAGGTTGATCCAGATGCTGTTGTTGGTCTGATATTTGATTTCGATCGGCGCGTTCTCGCGCAGCACCATCAGATCGCGAACGGTGCTCCAGTCGGCGGGGGGGATGGCGACGCGGTAGAGCTTTAAATCAGGCTGGGATGCGTCGGCCCTTGGCGCCGTAAGTTCGCCAAGCAACTCATCGCCCTGCACGGTTACGCTGCGAACCTTGCCATCTTTCACCAGCGCGTAGAATTCGCTGATGGGGATGTCATCGCGGGTACTGCGCTGCTGCTGCACGAGCACAAAGAGCATGATGGCCAGGCCAATAAAGAGCACCCAGCCGAATACCCCGCGCCCGAGCCGCATTCCACCGCCGCCGGTTCCGTTGGCGGGGGTCTTTCTCTTTTCTTTTTTTTCCGGTTTTTGTTCGGACATCAGTAAATCCTTTAACGGCTATACGTCCGAGAACCCGCGCTGGGTCGGCTCGGTCACCGCGCAATCGTGTACCTCTTACGGGAGGTCGTCAAATCATAGGGGCAGGTTGATTAGGATTTCTTGACGCGCTTACCAATCTGCCTGCAATTCCTGCACAATTCCCCGAGCAAGCGATTCGGTGGCCTGTTGGCTGCCGACAAACCGGCCTTCGCCCATTGTGGGATAGAACGTGCTGGTCTGCTCGAAGTTCCGCCGTTCGACCAGAATTTTTCCGGTTCGGAGGTCTTTCCATGTGAAATTGACCACAACCCGGTAAAGCTGCTCTTGCGGGATGGCGGCGCGGTTGTCGCTGCTGACCGTGCTCAGGCCAACCTCCACTACCTGCCCTTCCAGCACCGAATCGGCCCGTTCGGCGGGGACCACTTTATACGGCGTGGTCGATTCAATTTGTTCGGTGATGGCCTTGCTCAGTTGAAATTCCACCCCGCGGGTGAAGCTCTTGCTGACGAAAATTGGCACGGCGACGGTTTTCACGTCCTGACGAAACAGCGACGATTGCGAGTATCCGCCCGCGGGCGAACCCTGGTTGTACCCGCAGCCGGCGACGGCGAACAGAGTAAGGATAATTGCGGCAGTGAGCTTCATGCGCGTCATGGACGATGGTTCTATTGGGCGCGGGCCGTTGGCAAAACCGGCGCGGCTTCGGCGGCGTCGCGGGCTTCTTGGGGAAGTTGATCCAGCGCGGCGCGGGCCTTTTCGGCTTCGGGCACGCCGGGATAGCTCTTCAGCAGCGACTGATACAAATACGCCGCCGCCGTCGGTTTGCGAACGCGTTTGTAGTAGTCGGCGGTCGTCAGCAGCTTCTGTGCGAACGTGCTATCGATGCGATCGACCAATTGACCCAGATTTTCTTCCTGTGCCAGTTCCGGATAAGTGGCGATCAGATCGGTCAATTGCGATTTGGCATCAATCACCGGCGTGGCATCAAACTTCACCCCGCGAAATTGTGCCAGATACGACCATGCCTGCTTCAGTTTAATTCGGGCAATCTCCGGATTTCGGGGATAACTGCGCACGTACGCCGCATAGGCATCGCCGGCCAGGTCGTAATCAGACTTGGCATAATAATATTCGGCGCTTCGAAGCAGCGCCCGTTCGGCCAACTGCGAACCCGGCGACCGCTGCTGGATTCGAAACAGCATTTCGATGGCTTCATCGGTGTAATCGTCGATCGCCAGGCCCAGCACACGGCGCTTTTCACCGCTTAAGTATCCGTCGGCGATCTGGTACTGCATTTCAAGCGCGGGTTGGTAATAGGGGCTTTCGGTGAACACGTCCATCAATTCGTCGCAGTAATAGAACGCCTTCACTTTGTTCTTGCCGACGTAAAGCGCCCGTGCAGCAAGGTACAACCCGCGGTCGCGCTGCGGCGAACCGTTGTTGCCTTTGAGCCAGGCAGCGGCCTGCTTGAAGGCGTCTTTGCCGCGGCCTCGTTCGATCATGCCTTCGATCGCATCCAGCGACGGGTCGCCGGGTTGATTCGGGTCGGCGGCGCTGCTGGCAACGGGCTGCCAGTCTTTCCCGCGCAGCTCCCACGATTGCGACGTGGGCTGATGCGCAAAAACAGAAGCGGCAGCGGTGACGAGAATGGCGGCGGCGAGTCGGGGGATCCTTCCCATATTGCCGGCCGATTGTATTGCCAGCCGCGCCATTCACAAGCCGGACGACAACACATAACGCGCCAGACGCAAATCGCGGCCGCAAGCGTACCGCACGTGTTCGGCCAGCAGGCGGTTGAGCGGATCGGTCTGGTGCCGCGTGAGCACCGGCAGCCGCTGCGGGGTTCCGCCGGCGCGGGGAAGGTTGAGAATGCTCTGCGCGATGCGCAAAAGGCGCGGGTCGATTTCGATGCGCTGGGCGAAGCTACCCTCGCAGTCCCGGCAAATCACGCCCCCCTGATCGATCGCAAAAAATGCCCGCGGGAAGTGGGTCACAGGCTTGCCGCAGTTCATGCACTGCGATAGTTCGGGAAGCAACCCGGCCTCGCGGAGTAAATCGAGTTCGAACGAAAGAAATGATTGTTCGATGCGCGGCGTGGCAAGGTCGGCAAGCGTTTGTTCTAGACGATCAAACGACTCCGTATGCGGGTCGTGCGCTTCCAGCATCGCCAGCACCAGTTCGGCGGCGTAGGTGCCCAGGTAAATCGCCCGCAGGTTTTGTCGCAACTCGCGATGGCCCTCGGTGAGCCGCCATTCGGTCAGCGGCGGCAATTCGCGGTGGGGGGCGTGGCTGAAAACGGCTTCGGCGACATCCAGCAGATCAATCCCTCCGCCGAATTTGCTGGCTCCGGCCTTGGTGGTGCGATGCGCCCCCTTGGCGATCACGCGAATGATGCCGTGTTGCCTTCCGAACAGCGCAAGAATCTGCGAAGTCTCGCTGAATTCGACTTTGCGCAGACAGATACATCGATCAGAAACCAGTGGCATGCGACCCAATCAATTCTAG
>CAZXLA010000165.1:1965-3948 GCA_964641895.1 uncultured Tepidisphaeraceae bacterium | reverse complement strand
TGCATCGTCTTGATCGCATCCTTTCCAATCGCGGGTATTGCACGCGCTCACAGGCGCCGGGCTTTCTGCGGCGGCATGAGCTGCTGCACGCCGGCGCGGCAGTAAATCGCGCCGACGATAAAATCGATCCCGCCAACCTCACCATCGACGGCGAACCAGTCGATCCGCAATTGATTCTGGTCATGCTCAACAAACCCGTCGGCTATGTCTGTTCGCATCGCGATGAAGGCAAGCTGGTGTACGAACTGCTACCCGAACGCTGGCCGCGGCGCAACCCGCCGGTGACCACCGTCGGGCGATTGGATAAAGACGCGTCGGGCCTGCTGCTGCTCACGGATGATGGCAAACTTGTGCATCAACTTACGTCGCCCAAAAAACATGTGCCGCGCGTCTACCTCGCAACGCTCGACCGCAATTTGCGCGGCGATGAGGCCGCCACGTTCGCCGCCGGCACATTGATGCTCGAAGCGGAAGAGAAACCGCTACTGCCGGCCAGAATGGAAGTGCTCGACGCACGCACGGCACGGCTCACGCTGCACGAGGGTCGATACCATCAGGTCCGCCGCATGTTCGCCGCGGTGGGGAATCATGTGGTGTTGTTGCATCGTGAGAAATTTGGATCGTTGCAAGTCGCGGATTTAGTTGAAGGCCGATGGAGACATGTGCTGCCTGATGAGGTGGCAGAGACATTCCTTTGAGGTGGCACAGACATTCTTGTCTGTGTCTCCGGCGTACCACAAGAAATCGGAGACACAGACAGGAATGTCTGTGCCACCAAGCTAGTGCATTCTTGCGTTGCATATTCCTGTTGGACTGAATCGGTTACAACACCTCGCTCGACATCGAATGGAGGAAGGCGCGTATGCTGCAGATCGGGGTTTTGAATCAAGAGGCCGACAACGAAGCGCGCGTGGCGCTGGTGCCGGCGGGCGTGAAGAAGCTTAAAGCGCTGAACGTCGATGTGCTGATCGAATCTAACGCCGGCGTGCGCGCCGGCTTCCGCGATGCCGATTACACCGCCGCCGGCGCGATCGTGGTCGCCGATGCCCACGCGGTGCAGCAGTGCGATATCGTGCTGTCGGTGCGTCAGCCGTCGGTGACGCGCATCGGGCACATCAAAGCCGGCGCGCTGTTGATCGGTCTGCTGTCGCCGCTGGCGGATAAGGACCTTGTCGACGTGTTGTGCCGTGCGAACGTGAGCGGGATCGCCATGGAACTGGTGCCGCGCATCACGCGCGCCCAGACGATGGACGCGCTAAGCTCGCAGGGAAACATTGCCGGCTACAAAGCCGTCATGCTTGCCGCCGCCACTTCACCTCGGATTTTCCCGATGCTCATGACCGCCGCCGGCACGATTCAGCCGACGAAGGTGTTCATCATCGGCGCCGGCGTGGCGGGGTTGCAGGCCATCGCGACCGCCAAACGCATGGGCGCCGTCGTAAGCGCTTACGACGTTCGCCCGGCGGTCAAGGAGCAAGTGCAGTCGGTCGGCGCGAGATTCATCGAGCTTCCACTCGACACCGCCGACGCCCAAGACAAAGGTGGCTACGCCAAAGCCCAATCCGAGGAAACTCTCGTCCGGCAGCGAACGCTGATGGCAAAGGTGATCGCCGACAGCGACATCGTCATCACCACGGCGCTCGTGCCCGGCAAACCGGCTCCCAAACTCGTCCCCGCCGACGCGGTGAATCAGATGAAACTTGGCAGCGTGATCATCGACCTCGCCGCCGAGCGCGGCGGCAATTGCGAACTGACACAGCCCGGCAAGGTGATCGACCACAACGGCGTGACGATCATCGGCATCGAAAACCTCGCCGGCACCGTTCCGCTGCACGCCAGCCAGGTCTATTCGAGCAATATCGTGAATTTGTTGAGCGTGATGATTAACAAGCAGGGCGAATTCAAGCTCGACTTAAGCGACGAAATCATCAAAGCCGTGCTGGTGTGTCATCAGGGTCAGTTGGTGAATGAGATGGTGGCCGC
>CAZXLA010000165.1:0-1865 GCA_964641895.1 uncultured Tepidisphaeraceae bacterium | reverse complement strand
TCTGCCTTCTCAATCGTCAATCGTTACCCCGCGGTAAGGAAATAAAACGGAGGTATTGAATGACCGCCCCCATGCCCGATATCAGCAGTCACCTTTACGTCTTCCTCCTCGCCGCGTTTTTGGGCCTGGAAGTGATCCGCCGGGTGAGTCCGCTGTTGCATACGCCGTTGATGTCGCTCACCAACGCCATCAGCGCGATCAGTGTGGTGGCGGCGATTGAGCTGGCCGGGGCGGGTCACGGGGTTTTCGCGACGACCCTGGGCGTGATCGCGGTGATCGCGGCGACGACCAACATCATCGGCGGGTTTCTGATCACCGATCGCATGCTCAAAATGTTCAAAAAACGCGGGGGGCAGAAGTGAGTTTCGACCTGATCCACTTTGTTTCGTCCGCCGCCACGACGCAGGCGACCGGCAAGGGCGAGTTTACCGGCGCGATCGCCACGGCGGCGTACCTGTTCGCCTGTGCTTGCTTCATTTTGGCGCTGCGCTGGCTCAGCCAGCCGGGCACGGCGCGCAAGGGGAACACCATCGGGCAGATCGGCATGCTCGCCGCCATTGTCGGAGCGCTGCTGCAGCACCATGTCATTCACTACGAATGGATTTTTGTCGGCTTTGCCATCGGCGCGGCAATCGGCGTGCCGATGGCGGTTTTCATGCCTATGACCGCCGTCCCGCAACGGACGGCCCTCTCCCACGCGTTTGGCGCGCTCGCTGCGGCGCTGGTCGGTACGGGGCATTACTACCTGTACAAAATGGACGTGCTCCGCCCGCACCCGGTCGAGATGGGCATTCTGTGTCTGGAGGTGCTGCTGGGCGCGCTCACGTTTACCGGGTCGCTCATGGCGTTCGGCAAGCTGCAAGACCTGCTGCCCACCCGGCCCATGGTCTACCGTGGCCAGATACTTGTGAACCTTTCAGTGCTGGGCGCGGCGCTGGTCTGCAGCACGCTGCTAACGTTCAACCCGCAATGGACATGGCTTTTTCCCATCCTGCTGCTGCTGTCGCTGGCGTTCGGAGTGATGCTCATCCTCCCCATCGGCGGCGGGGATATGCCCACCGTCATCGCGCTGCTGAACAGCTACGCCGGCTTGAGCGCCTGCTTTATGGGGTTTGTGCTCGATAATCGCTTGCTGATCATCGCCGGCGCGCTCGATGGCGCATCGGGCCTCATTCTGTCGATCGTCATGTGCAAGGCGATGAACCGCAGCTTCACCAACGTGCTGTTCGGCGCGTTCGGGCAGGTAAAGGCCGGCCCGGCGGCGCAGGGAGAGAAGAAAGTCGCCAAACCCACCACGCCCGAAGAAGCCGCCGGCCTGCTCGCCGCCGCCAACAGCGTCATCATCATCCCCGGCTACGGCATGGCGGTTGCGCAAGCCCAGCACAAGGTGCGCGAACTATACGACCAGCTGACCCGGCGCGGGATTGATGTAAAATTCGCCATCCACCCCGTCGCCGGAAGAATGCCCGGTCACATGAACGTGCTCCTGGCCGAGGCCGAAATTCCCTACGACCGGCTGCTGGAAATGGAAGAAATAAACAGCGAGTTTCCCCAGTGCGATGTCGCGATGGTCATCGGCGCCAACGACGTGGTCAACCCCGCCGCCCGGCACGACAAAAGCAGCCCGATCTACGGCATGCCCATCATCGACGCCGACAAAGCCAAAACGGTCATGGCGATCAAACGCAGCATGAACCCCGGCTTCGCGGGGATCGATAATGAGCTTTACACGCTCGATCAGACACTCATGTTGTTCGGCGATGCCAAAGCGGTGGTGGCGGCGGTGGCGAAGGAGTTGGGGGAGAGTTGAGTGCGACGAAGTTCACGCCAATGCATCGGCGTGCTGAAAGTGGGCCGACTCTCTG
>CAZXLA010000164.1:0-8687 GCA_964641895.1 uncultured Tepidisphaeraceae bacterium | reverse complement strand
CGATGGTGCTCTTGCCGCAGCCTCCCTTGGCGTTGATCGAAGTGATAATGGTCATGCAAAGTATGATTAGTGATTAAATCCTCCTCTCGGCAGCCCGAGCCGCTGCCGGATGTCTGACAACGCTGCGCCAAACGGTTGACTCGGTCTATCGGACGCTGAGTTGGGTGCACCCAACTTCCGCGAGTCGCTGCGGGGCGTGGATAGCGGCGCCGGCCAGTCTTGCTCGATCGAGGAACGCAGCAACCCCAACCGATTGCGTTTGACGTTCCGCCGCGGCAAGAACCGAATCTGACGGTCGACGCGGGCGACGTCGAACTGGGTCGAGAGCGCTCTGGCTGCTTTCCCGTCGAAGCCTTCTGCGACGAGCATTTCAAATGCCGCAGCAGTGTCCTGTTGTTTAAGAGTGTTATTTGTAAATGTTATTTGTATACCGGTCTGGTTTTCCGACTGTTTGTCCGGTCTGGTTTTCCGACCGTTGCCGGTCTGGTTTTCCGACCGATCGGCAGCGACCAATTTCCCCGGTCGGGTTTTCCGACCGTTTGACGCATCCGTGGCCCCGTTGAGCCCCCCGTTGAGCTCTCCATTGAACCCTCGATTGAGCCTCCCGTTCAGTCCACCGTTGAGCGAAGCGTCGAGCCACCGAATTGCGTACGTCGCGGCGGTGCTGGTCTGACCGGCGTTCGGGTCGAAGACGCCAGGTGCGATGACCACGAGATAATGCTTGGCGATCGCAGCCCGGATCGATGTCGACACTGTTGAACGATCCGAGAGGTTCGCATAACGCGACAGGTCACTGAACGACAATGCGACTTGTTGGCGTCGATGGCCCCACTTGGTGGCAAAACCGATCGAAAAGCGGATCACGCCTCCGACGACCTTGGCGATCGCCAGTGTTTCCTGACGCACCACGACATCCAGGTACTCGTTGGGGATGTAGGTGCGGTTGCCTTCACCAGCGAAGAACCCGCGGAACCGCTGTGGGTCTTTGCGGTATTCACCGCCTTCATCCCACTTGAGCTCGTACAGTCCGCTTTGTGCGGTCGCTCCGGCGCGATACGGAGACGGACGGCGCATGCAGCGGATGAAGTGATACTCTTCCGCCTCCTTCAGTGCCGCCGGGATCGAATCCCTACCGACGCCCGCCTCGCGAATCAGCGTGGCATAGCTAAAGGTGAACCGTTCGCGGAGCGGCCGCCCTTGGGAATCACTCCAACCCAGTGTTTGCCGAAGCAGGTATGCCACCACCCGCACACAGCCGCGCGAGCGATGGCGCAGACAGACGTCGAAGAACTGATTCGGGATGTAGCTGGTGTTGCTGGTGGGCGCCGCAAAGCCGCCGAACGGCTGGGTTGAGCCGTTTTGACGTGCTGCTGCAAGGCGGGGGTGGTTCATGAAGCTGTTTTATCGCTGGCTGTGAATCGTGCGCGACCCGAGCGGCACGATGTTTTTGTTCTCGATGAACATCGCGTACTCCTGCACGATGGTGTTGATCACCCAGCTTCGACTCATCCGCATGCGCTTGGCTAAGTCGTTGACGTACTCGACCACGACCGGATCGAAAGCGACGGCGGTGACATAATGATTGCGTTTGGGAATTTTCAAGGACATTAAGAATGAATGGCATCCCCGTTAGCAGGGTGCCGATGAAGGTAAGTTTATCATCCCCTGACAACACGCGCCCAGAGCAAAAGACCGGCGGGCTGGGGATAACGCTCACCTACGCGACATAAATCGGCGGTCGTCAAGCGCTTCCCTGCAGAGCGCGTGTCGGTACCGCGAAAAAGGTTTCATGGGTTAAGAGCCTTACGCCGCCTCACGGCGATTGTGAGCATGAAACAAAACCGACCGGGTTATCCACAGTTCGGATGCCTGAAATCGCTTGCGCCGGGGAAGGGGCCTGAGGTAACATAAAGGACGTTATGCATCGTGATTTTAGTGAATCCAGCGACTTCAATGACCCCGTTTCCCTCTCAACCAGTCTTCCGAAAAACGAGCTTGCGTTGCGCGGCGGCGTACCGGTGCTGATTGTTCGCGCGGGGGACGACGCCGTGCGTCGATTCGTGGAGTTTTTCGTCGCGACCATACGCAACCAGAACACGCGCGCAGCCTACGCGCAGGCGGTCGGGCAGTTCTTCGGCTGGTGTCAGGCGCGGCAATTGGCACTCGATACGATTCAACCGGTTGTGGTCGCGACCTACGTCGAGAACCTGTCGCGGATTCGCTCGGCGCCGACGGTCAAGCAACATCTGGCGGCCTTGCGGATGCTGTTCGACTGGCTGGTGATCGGGCAGATTGTGCCGATCAACCCCGCATGGTCGGTGAAAGGACCGAGGCATGTTGTCAAGAAAGGAAAGACGCCGGTGCTCACCGCCGCCGAAGCGCGGCAACTGCTCGACGCGATCGACACCAGCACGATGATGGGACTGCGCGATCGCGCGCTGATTGGTGTGATGGTCTTTAGCTTCGCGCGCGTCTCCGCAGTTGTAAACATGAACGTCGAGGACTTTTACCAGCAGGGAAGGCGAGCGTGGTTTCGACTGCACGAGAAGAACGGCAAGTTCCACGAGGTGCCAGTGCATCATACCGCCGCGGAATACCTGGATGCCTACCTACACCGCACGGCGATTGCGGATGAAAAGAAAAAGGCGTTGTTTCGGTCGATGATCGGCAAGCGTGGGATGCTCTCGACTTCGCGGCTGAGTCGCATGGACGCGCTTCGCATGGTGAAGCGGCGCGCATTGTCAGCGGGGATCGCCGCCGACCGAATCTGCTGTCACACCTTTCGGGCGACGGGCATCACCGCCTACCTTGAGAACGGAGGCACGCTGGAACACGCCCAGGCGATCGCCGCCCACGAGTCGCCCCGCACGACCAAACTGTATGACCGCACCAGCGACGTGATCTCGCTCGACGAGATCGAGCGCATCACGATCTAGCCGCGAGAGTGAATGGCAACTCATTGGCTGTCGCGTTTGATGGGCGACAGAATGGGTCCGCATCGTCTGCCATGGTTGGCTCTCCTCGCGAACGGTGAGCCCGATCGAGCGGACTAGCGGCGGCGTGTGAGATCAACCTATCAGCAGGTTTGGCGGCCGAACAATGAATATCGGCGATGCAATAGAGTGGTCATGATCAGCAAGATTGTCGATGACGGCTCCGGTATGGAGTTTCGGTTTGCAGGCGCGGACGTACCGAAGTTGGCGGCAAGGGCAGTGAAGTCGCTGAGAACGACCATGCCGTCGCGATTGAAGTCGCCGTCCTGCCAGCCGGCATCTGAGCGACCGAAGTTCGCCGCCAATGTTGTGAAATCAGCCAAGTCCACATTGAGGTCAAGGTCGGCATCGCCGGCGTATCCCACGAAGCCGGAAAGCATCAAGGACAAAGCAAAGGTCTGCCGGTTGGGCGCATCGATGTCGCCGTACAAAAGCGTCACAGTCCGACTGTTAATCCCGTAGTTGCCGTCGAAAGGTGTAAAGGACGCGGTCATCTGACCGCTCTCGCCGGGCGCGATCATGGTCGATGTCTCGGCAAACGAAAACGCGCCACCTAAATTCAAGATGGCATCCCGGACGAGATCGGAAGATCCCGCCGGTGCACGATTGTAGACGGAAATCGGCGACTCAATCACGCCGACTTCGCTTGTCCGCGGCCATATCCCAAAATCGATTGAGAGGCTGCCGATGTCGGCATTCATCGCGAAGCTGGGTTGGGCGTGGTCGAGAACGGTAATCTGGTAGTTGCTGGCGAAGGCGCTGTTGGAGGCGGCTTGGCTGCTGGCGTTCACTGTGTAGCTGCGCGACTTGATGCCGGGGGTTGAAACACCAACTGATCGCAAATGCACATTTGCCAGTGAAGCGGACAACGCCGACCCGCTAAAACTTCCGGCTGCAGCGCCAGTGATGTTGACGGTGTAGTCGAGTTCATCCGCGCCATTGGTATACGGGGTGGGCGCTACGTTTTGCACGGCGATGGCCAGCTCCACAGGTGCACCAGACAGAACGACCGACGGATTGGTGTGAGAGACCGCCATCTTGGCCGGCACTTGGTAGTCGGCAACGACCGGCAGATGATCGAGGATGCTCGACAATGTGTTCAGCACCGGACCACTGGCTCCAGTACCGCTATCCAACGGCTGGTTGAGGGCATGGGAGCCGTTGTTGACCAAAGCAAAGTAGGAGTTGGGGATGTACGCCACGCCTTCAGCGTCATTCAGATTTGCAGTGACAAGCTGCTGATCGAACCGGTCGTCCATGCCGCCGCTGGTTCCGCCAAAGCCGGGGTTGAGGCTCTGGCGGTACGGCGATTGCGTGTGAATTGCTTTGAATTCTGCCCCGCCCGACCAATTCCCGGCGGCACTGATCGGGTCAAATGCTTGGCCGTTGCCTGCGTCCAAGAGGCGGGCATAGCCCAAGTCAGTGCTTCGGTAGACGTTGAGATCGCCGGTGTAGATGACATTGGCGCCGGCCGGGAGGTTGTTGTTCACGTCGGTTCGGATGGCATCGGCTTCCGCGAGCCTGCGAGCCTGATCGCCGGTCCCGGCTTTCCAATGTCCGTTGTAGATGTAGATGTCGGCTGCAGCTCCATAGCCGACCGGGCGGAGTTGGTAGCGAAGATTTTGCCGGGCTAAGCTGGTCAATGAAGTGGTGCCCACTGCGGCCGAGCTGATCAATTCCACGGCGGTGGTGTTGTAGATGATCGCTTGCGTGCCTGCGCCCGTTGTCGAACCGTTGAGGGTGCCAAAGGCGTAGGTGTTGGTGTTGTAGATTTGGTTCAACAGGGCGGTGTAACCCGCACCAGTGGTGTTTGCGGAGTTCACTTCCTGCAAACAAAGGATGTCGATGGGTTTGGCGATGCCTGAATCGCCAGGCAACAGCGGGTCGTCGCTCACCTTCGTACCGATCGCCGTGAGCATCGTTTCCATGCCCGCTCGCGGGCCGGCGGTCGCGCTGCCGGAATTACTGGCATTCAAGGTGACGATGCGGAGCTGGCCGAGCGTCGGCACCGCGCAGAGCAGCAGAACACAGGCGGCGACGCACTTCATCTCAATCCCTCGCTTAATCAGAATGAAAAGCGGCCGCGGGGTGCCAAAGAGGGGGGGACTTTGGCGGGGGAAACCCGCGGCCAGCGAGCGGAGTTTAGCAATTGGCCGATGAAAGGTCGAGAAAAATGCATGACGATTTGTGGTTCTGCAGGGCTAGCGGAACGTCCATCCGAATGTCGGCACGTCATGCTCGACAGTTTTCTTCGAAGGGTTCTGCAGAATCGACTGATCCACGCCGTAGGAAGGGTAACAGGTTCAACGGGATACGAGCGCCGTCGACAACCGTACGGCACACCCAAAGAACGCCAAACCAATTGAGGATTATCATGGCAAGGAATCACGAAGCGGGTATCGCCAAACTGGAAAAGCAGATCACCACTTTGAGCAATGCGTTGGCCAAGCTGGGCAAGGGCACGGATTGGCGCGAGCTGATTTTGATCATCAAGCGTCCCGGGTGGACTACGCCTGCGGAATTGATTTTCACGTCAGCGATTCTTGACGGCTTGATGGGTCAACTCAAGGCGTTCGACGGACTGAAAAACTCGCTCATTAAAGGGAGTAAAGTTGTCGGTCGGTGACCGGTTCCGGCGGGGCTCTTGTCCGACTGCCGTAATGCGTCATCGCTCCACGAGGTTTCGGATTGTTTCTTCCCTGCGGCGCGTATGATCATCGCCATGGCGAAGAGTCCATTTCCAGATCGGCCGCCAAACAGAACGCCTTTCGCCACGGCCGGCGCTACGGCACGAGCACATGTGGGACGAACGTCTCGAACTCGTCGCCATTCTCCGCGCATTCCTAGCAAGTTCTGAACGCGCTTCGGGTTTGTTGGCTTGGCTCTAGGTCCGTTGCTGGAAAGAACCGCGTGACACACTGGTATTATCCGACTAGGAGTCAATGTAGTTGCGGGCAAGGTCACTGTTATTAAGGAGTCGGCATGTATGACGAGGCTCATGAGGACGATTTAGTCCCTATTACCGAACGAGCATCGTCTACCACGAGAGGTCTTGACATAGCTTCAGCCGGCGAGAAATTTGATATTATGGCTCGCGCTGAACTTGAAGTATTCGGCGGACCTTTCGGAGCCGGCCTTCGTGACGAAACATTTCTTCACAGCCTTCTCACATATGTTGGCAATTTGAATGGAGAGTCGTCCATTCTGCTTGCAGGTGCCGGAACATCGGGCAGGCTGTGTCGATTAGTCACTTTGGCGCATACTAAGAACCGCGTTCATCGCACGCGTTTAGTGTTTTCATGTGTTGCGGGTGGTACGCGGTCACTTTGGCGCGCGGCGCCGCTTGCTGAAGACCACCGTGACGATGGCATTGCGGATTTTCGCTCATTATGGGAGCACGCCGGTTCCTCGCAGGCTTGCGTGATAGGCGTCACCTGCGGATTGTCAGCCGCTTACATTGAAGGTTTCCTAGCCGGTGCTCGAACTACTTCGGTCAGTACAGCGGTCATTGGCTTCAACCACGCAAGGCACCGGAGAGTAAATTTGTTTATCGAGTCCTCGCCACCTACACAGTTATTCAATCCAATCATCGGGCCCGAGCCTGTCGCAGGCTCCGTCCGAATGAAGGGTGGCACTGCCACGATTATTATCTTGTTCATCGTGCTTGATCTGCTAGCTGAAAGATCATCGGTACCCACGAGCCTTTTAGAAAAAATTGAAGAATATACAATGGCTATAGTGTCGTTGGAGCGTCACCGGTCGCTGATAGCCGAAGTAATGGAGCAAGCCGGTCATTCAATTGTCAGTGGTGGGCGGATTTTTCTCTTAGGGACAGGGCTATTCGGAGCGTTGTGTATTTTTGATGCGGCAGAATGCCCTCCGACATTTGGAGCTGAGAGGCATATGTGCCAAGGATTCGCCGAAGCAGGGTGGGAAATTCTCACGCGAGAACATCAGACGCCAGATGCAAAATATTTGCCCGACGAAATTTCTTTCGCCCACTTTGCCCGTCAAATACTCCCCGGTTTGAACAAGAACGATACTGTTGTTTTCGTTTGTGAGGCGAACGCAATCGATAGAACCGTTGGACTGCTTGATGCCATTCGCCGCAGTCCTGCTTCTTCATCGTTGATTGTCACTGGACGAGCCGACGGCCCAATTCCAACTTCTTGGCCAGCCAGCAGCATTGACTTGCGTGATGAAGTCAAGCGAGACGAATGCCAGCTTCTGGCAGTACGGAGTTTACTAAATCGAATATCCACTGGTGCGTTCGCGATTGCAGGCAAGCTTTATACTAATCGCATGATTGACGTTCGGATTACCAACCGAAAACTGTTTCATCGAGCGGCCAGCATTGTAGCGTCGTTGGTTCCAACGGATCTCGTCACAGCGGCGAATCTTGTCATACGTTCGATCGGTACGACGTCATCGGTATTTATTCGAGCCGATCAGGTACCAGATGATTCACTAGTCAATTCCGCAGCAAATCGCCGATATGTCGTGCCTCGCGCCATTCTCATGGGAAGATTTCCGCATGTTTCGATGGGCACAATTGATGAGTGGTTGAAACGAGAGCCCGTGATCAGGAAGCTTATTCAAGATAGGTCATCATCGGGTGGCCAAGACGTATTGTGACCCAACGATCGTAACCAATCGAGAAGCTCATATGCTGTCATGAATTGCGGAACGTCATTCGCGTGACATTCGGCCGATGTAGAACCATCACCATTCACACAGCAGACCCGCAACCCCGCAGCTCTTGCTGCGAGAATGCCTGGCCATGAGTCTTCAATAACGAGAATGTCTTGCCGTCCAACCTCAGCTCTAGCGATTGCTAGCAGGTAGAGTTCTGGATTCGGCTTTGGTGCCCTCCCCGGTTGCCAGCAGATAGTGTCGGCGATAAATGCGTCGATGTTCGCCCGCACAAGGAGTCGTTTTGCCGTCCAGGCATCAGAGTTGGTCACCACAATCATTGGCACGCCCGAAGCATGCACCGTTGTCAACAACTCATTGACGCCTGGCAATGGCGATTCTCGTATTTCAATGAGAAACCTGTTGAAAGCGTCCCGTTTTCGTTTGAGAACTTCCGCGTCGGATTGTGTGGGATCGCGTAAATATGGACGCAGTGCAGCGAGGGCGTCGTACTCGCGCAACCCCTTTGCGAATCGTCTATATGCGTCTATCCCACAAGGATTCAGCAGACTCTTCCATGCGGTGGCGTACAATGGCTCGCTGTCGACGAGCGTTCCATCGAGATCGAGCATGAGGACACGGGGAAGGGAGGACTTGTTGCTCATTGTCGTTCAAAGAAGATACTAGGCTCTGTCTGAAAACTCTAAAGAATGCCGATGAATGGAGTACCGACAAGGAGGTCGGCATCCATGAAGCGGCACGAACTGACTGAAGAACAGTGGCAACTGGTTCAACCCATCCTCCCGAAGCGTACGGCAACCACCGGCCGACCGCCCAGCGATTCACGCGTGATGCTCAACGGCATCTTCTGGAATCTCCGCACCGGCGCGCCGTGGCGCGATCTGCCCGAACGGTTCGGACCTTGGCAGACGGTATACGACCACTTCCGCAACTGGCGGGCCGATGGAACGTACGACCGCATCCTGCAAACGCTGCAGATTCGCCTGTGTCAATGAGCGCGGAGAATTGACCCACCTGCGAGCGCCGAGAGTTGACCCACCC
>CAZXLA010000163.1:5984-8703 GCA_964641895.1 uncultured Tepidisphaeraceae bacterium | reverse complement strand
GAAAGCGGCTGCCATCTTTGCGGATGTAGGTCAGCTCGTAGATGTCCTCGATCCCACGCGAGGCCTTGAACACCAGGGCTTCGAAGCCGGGCGTAATCGGGGTTCCCAATTCCACGCTCAATGTTTTCGCGCGGGCGATCACTTCCTGCGGGTCCGAGATATCGGCGGGCGTGATCTTGTTCATCACTTCAGCCGCTGTGTAGCCCAGCATCCGCTCGGCACCGACGTTGAAAATCTGGATCACACCGTTGGCGTCAGTGGCGATACTGGAGAAGTTCGCGCTGTTAAAGATCGCGTTCTGTAAAGCTCCCGCCTTAAGCAGCGCTTCCTCGGCTCGCTTTCGCGGCGTCACGTCTTCCATCGCCAGGACGAGCAACTCGCCGTGCTGGCCCGCCTGGAGCTTGCGGGCATTGAGCAGCATCACCCGGCGACCAATCACCGGAAACGTGTGCTCCAGCTCGAAGTCCTGAAAGACGGAGCTGCGGGGGACAATGTCCTCCAGCAGCGTACGCAGGTCGGGGATATCCCACTGACCGTTGCCCAATTCATAGATGAGCCGCCCCTCGGTCTCCTCCGACGAGACGTGGAATGTCTGATAAAAAGCACGATTGGCGGACCGGACTCGCAGCGTCTCGTCCAGAATCAGCAGGGGCTCGCGAACGGTATCAACGATGTTCTGGGCATAGGTTTCCAGGCCATCTTTCAAGGATTTCTCTGTCATCAAACTCCTTGGGTCGGGCGCTTCGAAGTTCATCCGAGGCAGCCATTGACCGCACGAAAAAGATGCGGCCAAGCTTTCCAAGTGTTCCAAGAGGCGGCTTGCGTTACTTTTATCGTACAGCATGTCGAGAATCCGTGCGCTGTCTGTTTGAAGATCGTTCCGTGGGCCGAATGTCGGGATGGCATATTGGGAGAGCTGTGCCGCTTCAGCATCGTCTTCAGGTACGAGTGGCTGGGACGGCGAGTGCGAGTAACAGTGGCCACTTGAGTTCATCTCATTCATACGACGATAAAACCGGGACAGGTCCAACTTTCATAAGCTCTTGTGCTTTCTAGGCCTACCGATCGGCCCCGGGTCGGGGATCCCCAGCCGCTTTCGCTGTGCTGCCGTTTACTTTGCGTCGCCCAACGGGTTGGCGGTCGCGATGCTCCGGCGCAGGGCCGCTTCCTCCGCGGCGGTCTGCGCGCGATTGACCCGCGCACGCCAATCCGCCGGTCGCGCCACCGGCCAGGGCACAAGAGGGATCATGGGCTGTCGGTCCAACCCCAGCCGCGTTCGCTGGCTGCTGAAAGCCCAATCCTCCGCGTGTGCAACCCTCTGCGCACGCAGCGGGTTCCGCTCGACATAACGGCACAACGTCAGAAAATGCCCGTCATCCTGACACACAAACGACTTAAACCGCCCCTGATAAACTTGCCCGCTCCCGACGCTGCGGCGGTGCTCCAGCCACCGCCGAACGTGCGTGATCGTCAGCCGCTGCATGAATCGCGAAAGCTGTCCGTCCACCCGCGGGACCAGCACGAGGTGCCAGTGATTCGGCATGATTCAATACGCCAGCACTACCATCGGCGAGTCATCCAGCACGTCGCGGAAGCAGCGGAGAAACGCGAGGTAATCCTTCTCATGCCCAAACAACTTCATCCGCCCAACGCCGCGATTAAGGACATGGTAGATCAGACCACCCGGCGCGTTGCAAGCCTGTCGCGGCATGAGCGCGATTGCAAGTCGTCAATTGACAAGGATCAATGAAAGTCGGACCTGTCCCGCTTTTTTCGCCGCCGCCTTTTTCGTTTTCTTTTCTGGTTGTGGACCTGGGTTGAGTGCATTGCCGCGTCGCAAAACAACAAATCATTCACGCAAAACAACATTGCGACGACCCGAATGCATCCTATGCTCGATATCGCTCCATTCGCAGATGGGTATCCGGGGGTAGTTCAAGCAGTGGCGTGCTGAGAGGAGCGGATAGAAAAGGCTAATTGGGTTCCATCTCTAGTGCATCATGTCTACAAATGTTTTTCTTGGAATTACTATGAAACTGCTCAACGTTCTTTTGTCGGTTGGATTATTGTCTACATCTTCGGTTTTGCCTGTTTCGGCAGCCATAATTAACAATGGCGGATTCGAAAATCCATCTATTGTGCCGCCCGTTCCAGGGGAATGGATGTATGTAACGGGTGCGGTGCGGGACACAACGAACCCGCGCAGCGGATCATTTGCGGCAAACCTCAACAATGTCAGCCAGGCGGCCAATGCCAACGTTCAGCAGCAATCGGCCACCGGATCGGTCACTCCTGCCACGGTGTACACGCTGAGCTACTTCGCACAGGCTGCCTACGGCCCCAGCGGAATCGGGCAAGTGCAGATTGCGTTTCTGAATTCCGGCGGTGGCATCCTGCCCGGCTCGCCGCAATTCTCTAACATTCCGTCTTCCGCAGCCTACGTTGGATACACGCAGAACTTCACCGCACCCGCGAATGCATCGGCGATATTCCTCGGCTTCAATTCGGTGACAGGAGCGGTCGTGAATGCTTCTTCCCACGTTTATGTCGATGATGTGAGCTTCGCACCCGTCCCCGAACCAACCAGCCTCGCGCTACTCGCCTTGGCAGGGGCCGGCATGCTGCGCAGGCGAAATGCGCAGTTTCGTGCATGAGATTTCGGACAAAGTCTCGATCAGATTCGTTGGACGCAGAAAACGAACACGCAGAAAACGGGACA
>CAZXLA010000163.1:0-5884 GCA_964641895.1 uncultured Tepidisphaeraceae bacterium | reverse complement strand
CACGCAGAAAACGGGACACGCAAAAGCGCGCCGACAGACGTGCATGGCGCGCCGGCCCGTTC
This sequence comes from uncultured Tepidisphaeraceae bacterium, assembly GCA_964641895.1. Lineage (GTDB taxonomy): Bacteria > Planctomycetota > Phycisphaerae > Tepidisphaerales > Tepidisphaeraceae > UBA2421. Next base: position 5,822 of record CAZXLA010000163.1, on the reverse strand, counting down.
CGCCGGTAGGACGCCCTGGAGTGGCACGCGGGACATGTGTGTGATAAGCTTACGGCGACGCGCGTCCACGGGTGGCCGTGCACCTTTCCTCGAGCCAATGGGTTGAACATGAACAAAGGTCTCATCTGGACAATCGTGGGCATCCTGCTGATCGTAGCGCTCGTGATCTGGATCAGCCGGTCCGTGTAGCCCGCCACACGCCGCGGGCCCGTTGCTTTCGACAAGTCTGTGCGCGCACAGACACGGTCGTGGTGCTCTGCGCCACTGTCTGGCGAATTGAGGGGTTCGCCTAGGGCGGTAACCTGTAGAGAATCACACGTCCGGGGAACGCCGTGGCATTGGGTCTAATGCGATGCCGATGCGAACGGCCTTCAAGTGTGCGCCGAAGCGCACCCTACAAATCTATAAATCGGGGCGCAGCTAGATAGCCTCGCATAGGCGCGTAATATCAACAGCTGCGCTTAAAATTGCCATCACGCAGTTCCCACCGCGAAGGCGCAAGCGACTGCTTCGCCGAACCGCAATCAAGAACGCTTGCGACTTCGCGGGAAGATGGAACGATTGGCCTGAGCCGATTCAGCGAGCGATACCGATTCGAGATGAGGCCTCGCCAAAAAGCAGCGTTGAACGCACTGTCACGCGGCGGGATTAGCCGCGAAGCGGCGGCAGACAATAGCCTGGGGCGCAAGCCCCTGGAAGAATGTTCACACCCCCCAAGCCCCGCAGGAGCGAAAGAACGACAGCGGGCGAGATCAGCGTGAAAAATAGTGACTGTCTCGGTGCGTGCGATGTCGGCTCAACGCGTCAATCGATTCGGTCCCGCTCTTCTGCTCCGAATTGCAAATGTGGATTGCGGCGCGCTTGCCGGGGACGCACCCCGCAGGTCGCGAGATATCGCAGTAAGCGCCGCTGAAAAGCGGCTTGCCGAATCTATCGAGTGAGTCGAACTTGCGGTTGCATCGTACCCCGCTACGGATCAGTCGCGCAGCGTAGATTTCGCAGGTGGTGCTGCACTGGGCCTGGCGCAATAGCCTTTGGCACCAAGCTCTAGGACGCCGCGCTCACCGTTCCAGGCAGGAACTGTTAACATGCGAACAGGCCAGTTGGTCCATGGTTGCTACGTATGACGGAAGTTACGAAAACCATTTCTGAGATTGAGCATGGCGATCCAACCGCTGCCGAGCGTCTCCTGCCATTGATCTACCAGGAACTGCGGAAGCTCGCCGCCGCGAAGCTTGCGCATGAGAAACCGGGTCAGACTTTGCAGGCAACGGCGTTAGTGCATGAAGCTTACCTGCGTCTGGTTGGTCCGGCGGATATTGAGCCGCAACAATGGCGAAGCCGTCGGTATTTCTTTGCCTCGGCGGCGGAGGCAATGCGGCGAATCCTGGTGGAGAAAGCTCGAAGCAAGGGCCGCATGAGGCACGGGGGCGAGCGCAAGCGGGTCGATCTGGATTCCGTCTGCATCATTGCCGAATCCGCGCCGGCGTTGGACCTGCTTGCGCTTGACGAGGCGCTTTCGAAGCTGGCAATCGTCGAGCCGGCCAAGGCGGAGTTGGTCAATCTGCGGTTTTTCGGCGGACTGACGATGCCCGAAGCCGCGGCAGCGTTGGACATTTCCCTGGCGACAGCCGAACGTCATTGGACGTTTGCACGCTCGTGGCTATATGCCGAACTGGCCGACCGCCCCCTTCGCACCACTTGAGAAATCCAAGATATCGTGAGGGGTTCGCAGGCCGCACGTCGCACGTCTTGATGAACGAGTCCGCAATGACAAATCCGCAAAATCTCGAATCCATCTTTTTTGCCGCTTTGGAACGGAGTTCCAACGCCGAAAGGCGGGCATACCTTGACGAGGCCTGCGCGGGGGACGCCGAACTGCGCGCCCGCGTCGCACGGATGCTGTCAGCACAGGCGGAGGCGGGGAGTTTCCTGGAGAAAGCGGCGATCACCGCAGGCGCTACCCTCCACACCATGCCGGTGAGTACGGAAAGTGCCGGCACAAACGTGGGCCGTTACAAACTGCTCCAGCCCATAGGGGAAGGTGGCTTCGGCACCGTGTGGATGGCCGAGCAGCGCGAGCCGATCAAACGACGGGTCGCGCTGAAGATCATCAAACTGGGCATGGACACCAGGCAGGTGATCGCGCGGTTCGAAGCAGAGCGGCAGGCACTGGCCATGATGGACCATCCCAACATCGCCAAGGTGTTCGATGCCGGCGCCACCGAGACAGGGCGGCCTTACTTCGTGATGGAGTACATCAAGGGAGTGCCGATTCTGGAATACTGCGACACCGAAAAGCTGGACACGACTGCCCGGCTGGAGTTGTTCAGCAGCGTCTGCCATGCGATCCAGCACGCGCACCAGAAGGGCATCATCCACCGCGACATCAAGCCGTCCAACGTGCTGGTTACCATGCATGACGGCGTGCCGGTCCCCAAGGTAATCGACTTCGGAATTGCCAAGGCGACCAGCAGCGAACTCACGACCAAGACGCTCTTCACCGAGCACCGGCAGATGATCGGAACGCCCGCATACATGAGCCCCGAGCAGGCGGAGATGAGTGGACTGGACATCGACACGAGATCCGACATCTATTCGCTGGGTGTGCTGCTTTACGAGTTGCTCACCGGCACGACGCCGTTCGCGCACAAGGAACTCTTGTCCAAGGGTTTCGCGGAGATGATGCGGATCATCCGCGATGTGGAGCCGGACAAACCCAGCACACGACTCTCGTCACTCGGCGACAACGGCACACGCACTGCACTGCAGCGGCACGCTGGAGACCTTAGGAAACTCAGCCTGATCCTGCGAGGCGATCTGGACTGGATTGTGATGAAGTGCCTGGAGAAGGACCGTAAGCGGCGATACGAGACCGCCAGCGGTCTCGCCGCAGATATCCAGCGGCACCTCAAGGATGAACCCGTGACGGCGGGCGCGCCCGGCGCGGCGTACAAGCTGCGGAAGTTCGTGAAGCGCAACCGCGCCGGTGTGATCGCTGGCGGCGTGATTGCGGCAGCGCTGTTACTCGGAGTGGTCGGCACAACCACGGGCATGGTGTGGGCGCTGAGCGAGAAGACCCGTGCCACGGCGGCGAAGGAAGAGGAAACCAAGGCGCGCGAGCGCGCCGAGACGACGGCCAAGTTCGTGACCACCGCGCTCAAATCCAGCGATGCCCGCAATGACGGCGGCGGCCAGGACGTCACCGTCTGGGCCGCGATGGGCAACGCGATCAAGGATATCGATTCGGGCCGCTTCAAGGATGACCCGGAGACCGAGGCGGCGTTGCAGGACACGATCGCGATGATCCTGATTAGTAACGGTCGCTATGCCGAGGCGTTGCCGCTCTACGCTCAGGCTCTTGAAACTCGCCAGCGAATCCTGCCCGGCGATAACGCTTACGTGGGTGACAGCCTGAACCATCTCGCACTTGTGCTGCTGGTTCTATGCCGTTTCGAGGAGGCCGAGCCGGTGGCCGTGCGTGCTTTGGAAATGAATCGTCGTCTCCATCCGGGTGACCACAAAGACGTGGGGGACAGCCTGAACTATCTCGCGCGGGCGCGGCTAGCAATGGGCCGGGTGCCTGAGGCCGAGGAACTTTACGTCCAATCGTTGGAGATGTGGCAGCGGCTGCATCCGGGCGACAACGTGGATGTCGCCGTCTGTCTCAGCACTCTCGCGGAGGTGCGCGGCGTACTCGGTCGTTTGGATGACGCCGAGCGGCTTTACGTTCAAGCGTTGGAGATGAACCAGCGGCTCTACAAGGGCGACTACCCGAACACGGCGAACGCCATCGTGCGCCTCGCGATCGTGCGGCAAGCACAGGGCCGCAATGCCGAGGCCGAGCGGCAACTCGTGCAGGCGCTGGAGATGCAGCAGCGTATCTTCAAGGGCGACCACCCCGACGTCGCTGACAGCCTGTTCTTCCTCGCGCAGGGGCGGCGGGCGCGGGGCAGGTTGCAGGAGGGCGAAGCGCTGGCTGTCCAGGCGATGGAAATGTGCAAACGACTTTTTCCAAGCGACCATGTCGCCTTGGCCAAATGTGTGCGGGAAGTCGGGACCGCGCGGATGACGCTCGGTCGCCCGGCGGAGGCCGAGCCGCTGTTCATGCAGGCGCTGGAGATGTACCAGCGGCTCTTCAAGCGGGACCATCCGCAGACGGCAGAGTGCCTTAATGACGTCGCAAACGCGCGTCTGACGCGCGGCAACCCGGCGGAAGCCGAGCCGCTGTTCAATCAAGCGCTGGAGATGAACCGACGTCTGTTCAAGGGCGATCACAGCTCCATTGCGTCGAACCTCAGCAACCTCGCCCGCACTCGCCAGGCCGTGGGGAAGACCGCCGAAGCCCGGCAAGGCTTCGACGAAGCCATTGCCATGATGCGCCGGCTCTCGCCCCAGGGTTCGCCGCTGCTCATCCGAATCCTGTGGCGCTCCGGCACCGCCCGCCTCGACAACAATGACGCGTCGGCTGCCCTCCCAGAATTGCAAGAAGCCGTGACGATGGCCGAACGAATCTTCCCGCCCGGGCACCCAGACCTCACGGGCTACCAAGCGACGCTCGCCAAGTGCAAGGCTGCGCGCTAACGATCGGTCTTCACTCCAATCACAAAAACCAATTGGCTGAGGGGTTCGAGGCCTGCACGTCGCATTGGTCCGTGACAGAACCGAGTTCCTTAACACGGAGAATGCGAAATGCGTAGCAACTTCATCGAGTCACCACCCATCGCACGTCGTCTGGCCCTTGTATCGCTTGGGATGCTGGCGATCACTTGCCCGATCGCCAGCGCTGCCGACTACGAAATGGTCGTGAGTATGACACTACTTTCGGCGTTTTCCGACTCCAGCACGTTCGACGGAACCAATCACGACACCCTTCCGCCGATACTCGATATCGCCGCGCTCGAGGGTGGGTCGTTCAGCGCGACCTTCCGATTCTCGACGGTCACGCCTGACAAAGGAGACACCGCGGTCTACGAACTGCCCTCGCCCGCCGGCATGACGGTCGACCTCCGGAACTCCAGCGGCGCGATTGTCCACCACGGCAGCAACCCTTCGGATGCGGTCGCAATCATTGCGAACAACACTGGAAGCCCGCCGTATGTCGTAGACCAGGTATTTCTCGCTTCATCGGTCAACAGCATCACCGGGTCTGTGATCCCCGCGCCAATCTACAGCGCGTCGGGCAATCTGTATTTGAGCAGCGATGTCAGCTTCTTCGCAACCCTGACTGGCGACGATTACCTGACCGACCTGAGCATCCCGACCAACGCGGCCACCTACATGGCGTTCCCAAATCGGGTCTTCGACGTATTCATCGAGTTTGGCGACGGCGACTACGGCGACCAGATCGGCCCTTACCAGCTCGTCACTACGATCGTGCAATACCAAGTCAACTCGCTCACCGTGACGCCCATCCCTGAGCCCGGCCTGGTCTCGCTGCTCGTGCCCGCGATATCGCTCGTCGCGCTTTGCAGGCGTCGGGTTCGCTGATCCGGCGAGTATCGAGGGATTCCCATGTGCTGGTGGGTAAGCCCTAAAAGCGATTTCGTGCGTTCAATGGCCCGCTGGGTGTCGCGACGGCGCTTTGTGGGTGGGCATCGCAAAAGCGCGGTTCGCGGACTGCGGATCGGCATCTTGAGGTCGTTTGCGTAGCATGTCCTCATCTGCCTGCACCAAGCTCGATGATCAGGTCGGTGACGGCGAACGCGACCAGCGGCAAAGCTAAGGCTGAAAGCGTAAGCATCTTGTCACTGATTGAAATTTTGATTCCGGGGGGAAACGGCGGGACAATTCCGACTTTCACAAACCCTTGTCTCTTCTAG
>CAZXLA010000162.1:0-8745 GCA_964641895.1 uncultured Tepidisphaeraceae bacterium | reverse complement strand
CTCTTCGGCGATTCACTTGCGTCGGTCGGGAATTACGTTATCAAGGCGAGGATGCTCTCGTGGCTCAAAAAAATGCTCGCCACCGAAATCGATCCGCAAGATACGCTCGGTGCCCGCGGGGAGAACGCAGCGGCGAAGTATCTGCGTGAGCTGGGCTATCGCATTATCACGCGGAATTTCAAAGTCGAGATGGGCGAAATCGACATCATCGCCCGCGACGGCCCGACCCTGGTTTTTGTCGAAGTGAAAACGCGCGTCGATGATTCGATTGCGACGCCCGAAGCACAAGTGAACGAACCCAAGCAGCACCAGATCACCAAGGTGGCCAAGCTCTACATGAGCCGCTACGGCAGCCCGCGCCCGCCGGCGCGGTTTGATGTCGTATCGGTCCTCTGGCCACCGGGAAGAGCGCCGCAAATCAAGCACCTGATTGATGCATTTGCAGCGACGTTTTGAATCGTAGCGGATAGCCGATAGCGGATAACTGATAGAAGAAATACTGGTTGCCGTGACCTTCTATCGGCTATCTGCTAACCGCTATCGGCTACTACGACATGATCGATTCCCACTGCCATCTCACCGACCCGCGATTGCTCGAACAGATCGATCCCGTTCTCTCCCGCGCTGCTCTGGCGGGGGTGGCGCGCCTGATTACGATTGGGACTGACATTACTGACGCTCAAGACGCGATTGAGCTGTGTGGCAAGTATCCGCAACTTCGCTGTGCGGTGGGCATTCATCCCAATTATTGCCATGAGGCGGAACTTGCAGACATCGCCAAACTGGAACAATTCGAGCGCCATCCCAGCGTCGTCGCTCTGGGTGAGATGGGGTTGGACTATCACTACACACTCGCTCCGCACGATCGGCAACGGCAGTTTTTTGAAGCGCAGTTAAACCTGGCCGCACAGCGAAATCGCAACGTGATCATCCACTGCCGCGAAGCGGTTGCTGACGCGCTGGCGATTCTCCAGGGCTTTGCACGGTTGGCGGTGTTTCATTGCTTCACCGGATCGATCGCCGATGCCGAAGCGATTTTGGCCGCCGGGCATTGGATCAGCTGCACGGGGGTGATTACGTTCAAGAAAAACGACGCGCTGCGCGAATGCGTGAAGCTCACGCCGCGTGATCGACTGATGGTTGAAACTGACGCGCCATATTTGTCGCCGGAGCCGTTTCGATCGCAGAAGGTGAACGAGCCGTCACTGGTCATCCACACCGCGGCGGTGGTGGCGAACGTGTGGGGCGTTTCGGTGGAGGAAGTGGACCGCGTTACAACGGCGAACGTGGGGCGGTTCTTTGGGGTGTGGTGAGCTTGCGCGTAGCGTAGGTTTTGTCACCCGAGCGTACCCGCGAGGGGCCTACCTGTCGTTATGGTTTGGCATTGTTTCAGGCGTGCCGAACCGTTGAATCGGCCATCGGAACTTCGTGTTCGGTCGCAAGAACCCTCACCCCGGCCCTTTCCCGGCGTACGGTTCGGCAAGCTCACCGCAGGCGGGGCGAGGGAGTGGAGGAAAAAGGCGAAGGCCGTTCCCAGAGGCTCGTCTTGATGTCAATCGCGGCCCCCGCCTTTCAACGTTTGCGTTAGTGTCTGCTAAGCAGTCATACGAAGCTGGCGTTCCATTTGTTCATTCGGGGCGGGCATGTCGATCTTCGTCGCCGCGATGCCAGCCTTGGTTTTGCCGAGCTTATCCAGCAGCAGCACCCAGGTTTCTCGCTGATAATGCAAAATCTGCAGCGCTTCTTCGATGGCCCTCATGTCGTGTTGAATGTTGGCATCCACCAGTTTGCGGAACACGAAGTTGTAAAGGGCCGATAACTTGCTGCACAGTTCGGGCGCCACGTCGGGCTTCAGGCCGCATTGCAGTTCGGTGATGATCTTCTGTGCTCGCGAAAGGGCGTTATACACGCCTTCGAAGTCATTCTTCGCCAACGCGTTCTTTCCCTGCTCGGTGAAGCGAATCGCGCCATCGTACAGCATAAGCTGCAATTGTTCCGGCGTGGACGTGAAGACCTTGGTGCGCAAATAATGGTTGGCGGCTTGGTGGTTCATAGGCGCGGGCGCTGCAAACGCCGACTCCACCTGTATCGGCACACCACCGCCGCGAAATTCACCCGCCGCCGGAGTTATCGCCGGATGGATTGAATCGAATTGAGGCTTTGCTGCTGGCTCTGAAGCCCTGAAAGCACGCTTTCCAGACTGGAGAACTGCTTTTCCAGCCGTTCGCGTTTGCCCACCAGAAGCTTATCGAGCGACTTGATGCGGTCTTCGAATTGTCCGGTGCGAGATTCGAGTGTTTTGTTCTGGCGGGTAATCAGCCCGTCAATCGGATCGATCAGACGGTTGATCTGCGCTTCGATCACGTATCCAAGCCCCGCCACCGATTGCCGTTGCGTGAGTTCGATCGCCTTGCCGGTAATCACACCGCCGGTTCCGGTGCCTTTGATGCCCAGATCCTCGGCGGCGAACGAGCCGGCGAGGGGGGAGATGACCAGTTCTTCGTTCACGGTGCCGTCGGTGTCGCTGGTGTTGTCTTTGATCAGCAGCGCCGAACCCAGTTCGTTAAGCGTCGCGGTCACTTTGCCAGCGCCGGCGGTGTTGAAGGCGCGCACCACGTCGCCGATGGTGACGGCGCTGGCCAGCGCCAGTTCGAACGTGGTCCCGTCTCGGGTGACCACGCGGATATCGTTCCCCGTGCCCACGGTTCGAACGCCGGTGCCCTTGTTCAGCACGCTCAGTGACGTGCCTTCGGACAGCCCGCCGGGCGACCGGGTGAACAGCGCCTCGACCGAACTCGAATCAGTTCCATACGCTTCGCGGAACTTATCTTCGTTGAACTGCAGTTCGCCCTGGTTGCCGACCTTGACGCCCACATCGGCCAGCACGCGGTACCGTCCCCCGGTGGGCAGCGCGCGGTTGAGCATGCTGAAGATCTGCGCCTGAACCTGCTGTGCCGTGCCGTCGCCGAGCAGCAGGCCGCGTTTATTGGTTTCGGTATCGAACTTGGTCAGCTCTTCGATTCGGGTGTTAAGCTCGTTGAAGTTAGCGGTGAATTTTTTCACCTCTTCAACCACATTGTCAATCGTATTGGTGATGGCGACCGTCACGGGCTTCTCGCTCGTGCCGTTTAGTTCCAGGCTCACCCCGCGGATGACGCCGGAGATCTGGTTTTTGCTGGCGGTGACGAGCAGAGGCTGCGCCGCGTTGGCGTCGCCAAAGAACACCGCGGCGTCTTTTGCTTCGACTAAGTTATTTACTTCCAGCTTCGAATTGCCCGTGTCAAAAACAAACCGCCCGTCACGGCCACTGCCGCGCGCGCTGATCGAGAGGCGGTACGGCGTGCCGGCGGTGCCGTCGTTGATGATCTGCGCGCTCACGCCGAAGCTGAGATCGTTAATCTTCTTTTGCACGGTCGTGAGCGTGTCGGTGTTGTCGAGCGTAATTGTTCGTTCGAGCGAGCCATCGATCTTGTTGTTGGTCGGAATGCCCACCGTTGCCAGTGCCGCCGATTCGCCTTCGATACCGAGGTCGCCGGCCGTGTTGCCCTCGACATTTTCAACTTTGATTTTCTGCGCGCCGGCGGTTGCGGTGTCGGTCAGCAGCAGGCCGTCGCCTTTGGCGTTGATGCTCGCGGTTATGGTGAGGCCGCGCGAGTTGATCTCGCTGATCACGTCGCTCAGCCGCACTTCGGTGCCCTGCGTGAGATCGACGACCGCTGAGTTGCCCGATGAATCGGTGATGCGGAACTTGCCCGGCGTCACACCCTTGCCGCCATTGTATTTGCTCAGCAGCGTGTTCTCCGTAACGTACTGCCGCTGCAGATTCTTGCCCTGAATTGCGCCGAAGGAGGCATCAAACGTGCCGATCAGTCCCAGGTCGGCCGCGGTCGTGCCGGCCGATTCGCCGATGACGACGTTGCCGCTCCCGCCGGATGTATCGGTCAGTTGAATCCCGCTGCCCGAGCGGTTCACCGCCGCCTTCACACCGGCATTGGCGGCGTTGACGGCGTCGATCACTTCCTGAATCGTCTTCGTGGCCGCAAGGTTGATCGTGGTCGAAGCCCCCGCGCGGTTCTGCACGGTGAAGCTCCCCAGTGTAAGCCCGCCGCCGCCGTTGAGCGATCGGAGCGAGACCGTGCCGAGTTTTGTGAGCACGTCGGCACCGGTGAGCGTTCCGCCGGTGCCGCTGCTTTGAATGCCCAGATCAAACGCGGCGTTCGAGCCATTGAGCGCGGCAACCGTCGTCGTGCCGCTGCCGGTGGTGTCGGTGAGTTTCAATCCGTTCGCGCCCGTATCGAATGTGGCCGTCACTTTCCCGGCGGCGGCGGTGTTGATGGCGTCGATGGCGTCGCCCACCGTCTTGGCGGTCGTCAACGAAACGGTGATGTTTGATCCATCCGATGTCGTCACCGTGAAATCGCCCGGCGTCAGCGTCGTGCCGGTAAACTTTCGAATCCCGCGGCCGTCGTTGAGCAGATCGAGCGTGGTCGATCGCCCAACGGCATTGATGTCGGTTCCCGTAATGCTGGCGGCCGCCACATCCGCGAGAATGCCTAGTTCCTTTGCGGTGGTGCCGTCGCCGATATCCTGCACCACCAAATTGCTGATGGTCTTGCCGGTTTGATCGGTCAACACCAGTTGATCGCCGTTAAGGCTGGCGCGCACGGCGACATCGAGCGTGGTATTGATTTTCTTGATCACGTCCTGCAGCGAGACGGCGCCCGAAACATCAATGACGGCGGCGTTGCCGGCGCGGTCGGTCAGGCGGAACGAGCCTCGGCGGATGCCCGCGCCGCCGTTGAGGTCATCCAGCCGGTTTTCCGCCGTCACCTCGCCGCCGCCGGTTTCGATGGTGAGGGTTTGTGTACCGGTGGCCGGGCCAATCTTGGCGCTGGTGAAATCGGCAAACCCTCGCGAAACGGCCTGCTGCGTCGTGACGAGCCGGGCGACCTGAAAACTATATGAGCCAACGGCCGCGCCGGCGCTGGCGCTGGCGGTGATCACATCTTGGTCGCTGGTGGTGGCTTGCGCGTTCTGAAAGGTGGAAATTTTCTTGAGCGAGGTCGCGCTGAGCCGCAGCGACGTCAACCGGGTGGATAAATCGGTGTACGCCGTCCGCTGGCTTTTGACGGTCTCAATGCGGTTCTGCAGCAGATTCTTCGGCCGCGACTCAAGCGATATCAATTGATCGATGATATCGCGGCTGTTGATTCCGCTGACCAGTCCCACGCCGGAGGTAATGCGACCCATATATCCCTACTAATCGTCAAGAACCGACCCGCGATATAAGACCTTCCAGTTTTGCGTGCCAGGAAATCTAGCATCGGGGTCGATGGACTGTTCCTGCCGCTTCGACCACTGTTCTTCAAAGAGCTTTGACGCTTGCTCCAGCGCCCAAAGCGTCATAAATCGCTGCCGAGCGTGCCTTACGGTCCGAAGTCGTTCAGCGGTTTCCCAGAGTGTGCCGGTCATCGGTTGTGACCTCCCGAATGTTCCCCACCAGTGTTATCGGTCCTTCGCGTGCCGCTTCATGAATGGACCTCGACGGAATTTTGTAATGAAAGCCACTGATTCGCTAGCAATTCAACTCTCATCAAGATTTCATAATCTGTTTTTGCCAATACCCGTTATACTGCTCGTCCCTGCCCATTGTTGCTGAGGAGATGCGCGTGATCAATCGAACCCGTTATGTTGTTAGCAATGCCGTCGAGTCGCTGGAAATCCGTCGAATGCTGAGCCGCTGGAACCTCGAAACCGTGGCGGCGGCGGGGGAGCACCAAGTGGGATGCTCGTGCGGAGCGTGTCGCGGCAAAGCGCAAGACCCGCAGCTTGTGCTCGACGCCATTCACAACGTCGAACGAGAAATCAGACAACAACCCACCCCCGAACAGTTGCCCGCCGCCGTAGAAGCGCAACCGATGACTACGGCCGCCGGCGGGCCGGAGGCGGCGTTTGGCAACGTGGGCGCGCAGCCGACCGGCGCGCTCACTGGCCGAGTGGTCTACGTCGGTGGCGGCCATGGCTGGACCATCAACAACACCGGCGCCGGCAACTGGTATACGCAGCGCCCCGAGTTGTTCGAGATGATCGAAGACATGGGCAACCAGGATCAGATGATCTGGTACGCCAACTACCTCTGGCAGGCCGGCGCGACCGTCGTGCCGCTGCGCCCGATCGGCAGCCAGCTCAACGAAGTCGTGCTGGATAACGACGATGCCGCCGTCACCTTCGCCGGCAGTTGGAGCGTAGGCGCGAGCACGCCGTGGTACGGCACCGCCGGCGATGCCGCGCCGTATCGCTCGGGCACTTCGTCGTTGACGGAAACCGCCCTCGCCACCTATGCCCCCAACATGCCCGCCGCCGGCTTTTATCCGGTGTATGCCTGGGCACTTGATGGCGCCAATCGCGCCACCGACCAACTCTATCGCGTGAACCATTCCGGCGGCTCGACTGAAGTTAAAATCAACCATCGTTTCGTCGGCAAAGGATGGGTTTACCTCGGCACCTATCACTTCAACGCCGGCGCGGGGCAGAGTGTGCAGATCAGCAACAAGTCATCCGCCGCCGGCAACGCCGTCATCGCCGACGCCATCCGTTTCGGAAACGGAATGGGCCAGAAAACCAACGCGCTCGGCCAGACCAGCGGCGCGCCGCGCGAAGATGAGCAGTCGCTTTACTGGTACGACTTCAGCAAAGGCGTCGGCGTGAGCGACTTCTATCGCGGCGGAAACACCGACGACGGCGACGCCAACGTGGGCGCGCCAAGTCGATGGGCCGCTTACATGAACGCCGCCCCGTTCGGACAGGCCTTGCACCTTTCCTACCACAGCAACGCCGGCGGGGGCCGCGGCACCGTCGGGCTGTTCAACGACGAGACGCTCTTTCCCAACACCGCCACGCCCAACCAATTCGCGTGGGCACAACTGGTCGGCAAGGAAGTGAACGACGACCTGGTCGCCATCGGCGCGCCGCCGCTGGAATCGACGTGGTCGAACCGCGCCAACCCAACCTTCGCCCGCTCCGACTTTGCCTTCGGTGAAATTCGTTCCTCCGCCAACGGCGACGAGTTCGACAGCACCATCCTCGAAGTAGCGTTTCACGACAGTTCGCTGGATGCCGCATTGATGCGCGACCCGAAAGTGCGCAACTTCGTCGGCCGGGCCAGCTATCAGGCGACCGTGAAGTACTTCAATCAATTCGGCGCTCTGGCGAACAACACCCTGCTGCCCGAAGCGCCAACCAACGTGCAGGCAACCTCCAATTCCGCCGGGGATATCACGCTGCGCTGGACCGCCCCGGTGGTCGATGGCATCGGCGGGGCGGCGGCCACGGCCTATCGCATCTATTCTTCGGACAACGGCTACGGCTTCGACGGCGGGCTTGCCGTCGCCGGAGGCGCAACAATCACTCACACGATTCCCGCGGCGCAGGTGCCGGCGGGAAGCAACACACTTTACTTCCGCATTGCCGCGACGAACGCCGGCGGGGAATCGCTGCCTTCGGCCGTCGTGGCCGCGCGGCGCGGGGCTTCGACGACCGACAAAGTGCTCGTCATCGACGGCAACACGCGATGGGATCGCACCAACGATTTCCGCCAACTCCTTCCCAACGGTCTCACCATCGACCGCGTGCGCCCGCGCGCCAACAACAGTTTTGATTACGTCGTTCAGGCCGCCGAGGCGATCGAAGCCTACGCCGTGAAACAGTTGGCGATTGATTCGGCAAGCTCCAGAAACGTCGAACTCGGACAGGTGAACCTTGCCAACTACGACGCCGTAATCTGGCTATCGGGCGAACAATCAACCGCCAACCGCACCTTTACCGCCGGCATGCAAACCGCCGTCACCAATTACATCAACGCCGGCGGACGCATCTTTGTCAGTGGTTCGGAAGTGGGTTGGGATTTGGTCGCCAACAACAACGGGTCGGCCTTCTTCACCAGCACACTCCGCGCCGGCTACGTTTCCGACGACGCCGGTGTGTACGCCGCCACCGGCTCGGCGGGATCGATCTTCGCGGGGATCAGTCTCAACTTCGATAACGGCACGCTCCTTTACAACATTGATTTTCCCGATGTGCTATCGGCCACCGGCGGATCAACCCTCGCCATGAACTACGCCGGCGGCAGCAGCGGCGCCGCCACGCAATACGTCAACGCCGCCACCGGTGCACGCACGGTGATGATGGCTTTCCCGTTCGAAACAATTACGACCGTCCCAAATCGAAACAGCGTGATGGCCGCGGTACTCGGCTTCATCACCGCCGACACCGCCGCGCCGGGCATTACCGAAAGTGCCTTCACGTTCGAGGATGCTCAGCGCCTCACGTTTACGTTCAACGAAGACGTTAATGCGTCTCTCTCCGCCGCCGATCTGGTCTTCACCAACTTCACCGCCGGCCAGGTTCTGCCCGGCGACCAATACAGCTTCACCTACGACCCGGCAGCCCGTGTTGCCACGATCGATTTTAATGCCGTCTCCGGCGGGTTTCTTCCCGACGGAAACTATCAACTGAGTTTCACCCCCGGCGGCGTGACCGACCTGAGCGGTAACCCACTGGCCCTCGGCACGGTCATCAACTTCTACACCCTCGCCGCCGACGCCAACCGCGATCGATCGGTGACCCTCGACGATTTCACCGCGCTGGCCGCCAACTTCGGCCAAACCAACCGCGTGTTCAGCCAAGGTGATTTCAACTACGACGACGCGGTGAACCTCGACGATTTCACCCTCCTCGCCGCCAACT
>CAZXLA010000161.1:0-8764 GCA_964641895.1 uncultured Tepidisphaeraceae bacterium | reverse complement strand
CCGCGAAGCGGCGGCAGACAATAGCCTGGGGCGCAAGCCCCAGGAAGCATTTCACGCCCCCAAGCTCCGAAGGAGCGAAAGAACGATTGAACGACAAATTCCGCGCATGAACGGACGCAATTGCCCGTGCGGCGTGGACGGATTATCATCCATCGAGCATGGCGAAAAAGGGGATTACAGGCAAAACGGGTTCGAAGTGCAGCGCAGGCCATCCGCCTAGTTAAAATGTAGGCCACCTGATTGAGGGAAACTATGGCGATACCAGGCTATCAAGAGTTCATGCTTCCACTTGTGAAGTTGGCCGCCGACGGCCAAGAGCACAAGACCACGGACGCGATTGATTCACTGGCCGACCAGTTCGGCGTGAGCAAGCAGGAACGGGAGATACTTTTGCCCAGTGGCACGCAAACGCGGCTTTACAACCGCGTAACTTGGGCGCTCACCTATTTGACAAAGAGCCTGCTTCTTGACAAGTCAGGCCGCGGCCGCTTCAAGATCGCACCGCGCGGCGAGGATGTGCTTAAGAAAGTCCCCAAGAGGATCGACAATAAGTTCCTCATGCAGTTCGACGAGTTCTGCGCGTTCAAGAGCAAGAGAACCAAGTCGGCGGCGGCTGTCCCTGTGGCAGACGACGGTGTAGAAGACGTCAATCCCTCGCTCACGCCCCTTGAGCTAGTCGAAGGAGGTTACAAGGAACTGCGCGAAACATTGGCCGATGAACTCCTTGACCGTGTGCGCGTCATGAACCCCAAAAAGTTCGAGGAGTTGGTTGTTGATGTGCTGGTCGCGATGGGCTACGGCGGTTCGCAACTCGACGCAGCACAGGTCGTAGGAAAGAGTGGTGACGGTGGCATCGACGGCGTCATCAAAGAAGACCGGCTTGGCCTCGACATGGTGTACGTGCAGGCCAAGCGCCACGATGCAGACATCGGCCCCGGAGCGATCCGCGAGTTCGTCGGGTCTCTCGGCGAGCACAAGGCGACCAAGGGCGTGTTCATCACGTGCGGCGGGTTCACGTCGGGAGCAATAGAGGCCGCAGCCAAGGCCCACTTCCGCATCGTCCTGATCGACGGTGACCAACTGGCCGAGTACATGATCGACCATGGCGTTGGCGTCACTAATTACAAGACCTACATCGTGAAGAGGCTCGACAGTGACTATTTCGAGGGGGTCTAGACTCGACACTCGCCGGGGACGGCCCGTCTACACTCGCCCACTCGCCGGGACAGCCACCGTTTAAGTCGGAACATAAAGCCGACACGACGGGACAGCCACCGTTTAAGTCGGAACATAAAGCCAGTCAAAGTGTCAGGATTCAAAAACGCCGTGAGGTTGTTGCAGCTTGAAGCGTTGGCAGATTATCGCACGCGGCTTTGCGATGTCAACAAAACAATACGATGGCGTAACTTGAGGTCTATGCGGGGAGATCGGTGGCGCTGCGCGATCATGTCGGCGCATTGGCGTTTGTAGTGCGATGAGCGATCGTGCGGGATTGTGGGGTTTGGCCGGTCGAGCCGACGCGGCGCTAAGGCTCTGCGGCGGCGTGGGGTGAGGGAGGAGCCGAGAGCGGATAGCGGATAGCGGATAGCGGATGGCGAGACGGGGCGATCAATTTGGCACGTGACGACTTTTTCTTAACACTATGTTAGGGGTGCGGTTGCTCGATATGTTCGGGCGGTCGCGCGTAATCGCTTTATGGATAATAGTTTACAGCAATCGTGAAAAAATTCACAAAGTTGTGCCACGTGGCACAATTCGTCAACGGGTCGGAGTCGGGGTCGCGTGTGGGGCATTGTTGTGCGTAAACAATGAATTGTGCCACGTGGCACAATTGTTTGTTGCGAGCATAGAGCCGAAAGCGGGGAGGGAACGATGTGCCACGTGGCACAATCGCGCGCGGGCGCTGTTCACGCCGGGTTGTGAGCTTTGAGCGAACGCCCGGGTTCTTCGGGGGTTGGGGCGGCTTGCACAAGTCGTCGCTTCGTGCTTTTGCCTGCAAGTGGTCTGTGAATCCATGCATTGTGCCACGTGGCACAATTTGTCGCTCGAGAGGATCCGAGTGTTCGCCTGTGGCTCACAGTTCGGCGTGGGGGGAGGAATTGCTTCATTGTGCCACGTGGCACAATTGGTCGCGCGGGAGGCACCCGAGTGTTCGCCTGTGGCTCACAGCTCGGCGTGGGGGGAAATCGCTTCATTGTGCCACGTGGCACAATATGCACTGCTCTCAGCTATCGGCTCTCAGCTATCCGCTATCAACGCCTGAGCATGAACAGGCGGATCGTTTTCGATCGTTCTTCCAATCGCACTTGATCGATCGCGATTTTCCAGCCGCAGGATTTGATCCATTCGGGGAATGATTCGCCGGTTTGGCGGCTGGGTTCGCCGAGCAGCACGGTTCCGCCGGGCGCCAGGTGGTGGAGCCAGAAGGGTTCGAGCGCATCCCATTGCGCACGTTCGTAGAGAACATCTGCGCCGATGATCAGGTCAAACTTTGTCGTGAGGCGGTCGGATTGCCAATCGAGTCGTTGCACGTTCACGCGATCGCGCCATTGCAGCGTATTGAATTCCGCGAAGCGCAGCGAATCGGGTTCGATATCAACGAACGTGACGCGCCCGCCCAGCGACGCCGCGATCATACCGGCGAAGCCCATGCCGCAGCCGAGGTCGAGCACCTGTCGGTCGGCGACGGTCGCGCTATGATTGTGCAGCCACTCGCCGATGCCCAGCGCGCTTTCCCACAGTTCGGCCCAGTAGGGCATGCGGCCCTTTTCGCCGCGGCCCTCGGCGGCGATGACGTCATCCAGCACCTGCTCCGGATCGGCCACGCGCGTGAACGCATAGTGCCGACCGGCGACGGTGTGGGTTTCATCGAGCAGATCGAACCGGGTTTCGAGTTGTTCGCGTTGGCGTCGGCGGAGGTCGGCAAGGCTGAGGGAGTGCGGGTCTGGTGAATTGGGATGGGGCAAGGTGGGGCGATTTTGTGCATCAACCTCCGCCGGTGCAATCGACATTCCCATGCTTCTGTGTATTCTTATCGATGCGATGAACCACAGAGTTGCACAACGTCTGCCGGGTCGAACGATTCTCACAGCGAGCCTGATAGCCACGGCGCTGGCGGGGTGTTCCAGCGGGAACAAGCTGGAAACCGGCTACGCCTATCGCCCGCTATCGGCCTCCCCGGCGGAGATTCGCGGGTTTTATGCCGAACGCTTCACCCCCGAAGCCCGCGCCGCCCAGTTGGAACGCGAGCAGGAACTGGAAGCCCGCCGGCCCAGGCCGGGTTATTAGACCTGTGGTTTCCACGTTGATCGCCCTCCCAAAGGCAGTTCTGCTCAACGCCCTCGTCTGACACGTCGATTGATAAGCTATCTGCAGGCGATTCGACGCTGCGTTGGCAGCGCGCCTAAAATTGAGACAAGTGGATGCGAACCAGATGATCGACCCCCGCGCCTTTGTAGCGGCCGTTCAGCCGTTGCTGGAGGCGAAGGACATTTCGGGACTGCTCGCCTTGCTGACTCATGACTGGGACAGCGCGCAGATCATCAGCCTGCTGCGAACGCCCGATTGCGAAGCCCGCAAGGTTGCTGCGCTGGCGCTGTCGTTGGTCGGTTGTCGCGAATGTCTCCCGGCGCTTTGCAAAGTTCTTAAAGACCCCGACCCCGTCGCCAACCAGATGGCCGAGCACGCCATGTGGTCGATCTGGTTCCGCCTCGGATCGGCCACCGCCAACTGCGAATTGCGTAAGGGCGTGGAGGCGATGAATCGGCAGGAGATGCAACAGGCCATCAAACGATTTTCCGCCGCCATTGCTGATTGCGATGATTTCGCCGAAGCGTGGAACCAGCGCGCCACCGCTTACTACCTTCTTGAACGCTACGAGCAATCGATCCTCGACGCGCGGCAGGCGGTGGCCCGCAACCCGAATCACTTCGGCGCGTGGGCCGGGCTGGGCCATTGCTTTGCGCACCTGCAGCGGTTTGATGAAGCGATTGAAGCGTATGAGCGATCGCTGGAGATCAATCCCAACCTTGAATGCCTCGCCGAAGCCATCGCGGAACTGCGGGGACACCCGCGACGGTGCTAAATGGGCGGCAACCTCAAGGCGTGTTTTCCCTTGCCACAAGGCTTACGCGTCGCGCATGATAGTGCCGTGATCCCTTCGCCGCTTAACAGGCTTTTAACTTGGTCGCGCATGGTCTGGATGATCATTCGCGCGGCGGAATCATCGGTTGTCGCGGCGCTTTTTGCGGCGGCGGGGGCGATGATTGTTGTCGCAGTCCAAGCGTGGCTGGGCGAGCCTTCGTTGCCTTTGGTGATGGCGCTGATCGTGGTCGCGGCGGGCTGCGGGGCGATGGCGTCGCTAATGCGGGTGCCGTCAAAATTGGCCGTTGCCCAGCGGATTGATCGGCAGTTCGGCCTGCACGATCTGCTCTCGACTTCGCTTCAACTTCTTTCACAACCCGCGCAGGCTGATCCGGCGATGCGGGCGATCATCCTTTCGCAGTGCGCGGCGGCGGCGGGGCGGATTCCTGTTTCGGGCGTCGCATTAGCGAGGCTACCACGCCGCACTTATGCCGCGGCGGGGTTGGCGGTGGCGCTGGTGCTGACGGTGTCGGCGCTGGCGTCGCCGCGGGATGAGGCGATGTTGGCCGGCGTCGGACGGTCGGCAGCCGCGCCTTCGTCGTCGGCCGAACCTGAAGTTGCGGCCGCCGCGCAGGAAGCTGCGTTGGATCGATCGGCTGACGAGCGCAGCGCCGACGGTGCTCAACCCCGCCGCGAAACCGAACCCGGCAATACAGCCGGTGCCGCGGGTGAGACGCGTGATGTTTCGCAAGCGGTTCCATTGGTTGCATCGACTGATCCGCCGAAGCGCGCGACCCAACTCGAACAGGAAGGCATCACCGGGTCCGGCTCGCGCCAGGGCCACCTCGGCGACGCCACCGCCGACGGCGAGATAACCGGAAGCCATCCCCGTAGCGACGACGACAATGCGATTGCGACACGCCCACGCGCCGCCAACCCAACGATGCCCCCCGGGCGCGAAGTGCCCACAGCTTACCGCGACCTGGTTCGACGCTATTTCATGCGCGACTAATCTATCGCCCGGCGGCGACGGACCTCGAATGCACCTGCAACTTTCTTGCACTTTGCGTGTTTCACCCGATACGATTGCGTGTTCAGGCAGGAGCAAGAAACATTGGCTGTCACAATCGAATCACTCCAGAAAAACTATGTCGCGCCCGACGGCTCGATCGTGCCGGTGATTGATGTGCCGCATTTCAAGCTCTTTTCCGGCGAGCAGGTGGCGCTGATCGGATCGAGCGGGTCTGGAAAAACGACGCTGCTGCATCTGATTGCGGGAATTCTTGCGCCGGATCGGGGGTCGATTCTGTTTGATGCTGCTCCAACGATCGAAGAATCCGGGGCTGAAGCTCCCGGCTTGGGCGCGGCACCCCATGCTCCAGACACCGCGCCACACAAGCCGGGGGCTTCAGCCCCGGATTATTTTCGCGCACAGACCTCAACCAACATCTGCGCCCTCTCCGAACCCCGGCGCGACGTCTTCCGAGGGCAACACATTGGATACATTTTTCAAACCCACCACCTGCTCGGCGGGTTCACCGCAATGGAAAATGTGTTGCTGGGAATGAGCTTCACCGGTCGCTCGGCTGATCATGGGTGGGCCACGCAGTTGCTTAACGAAGTGGGTTTGGCGGATCGCCTGCATTATAAGCCTGCGAAACTGTCTCTCGGCCAGCAACAGCGAGTGGCCGTCGCGCGCGCGCTCGCGAATCGGCCGACACTCGTGCTGGCCGATGAACCGACGGGCGCGCTCGACCCGAAGAATGCGCAGCAAGTGCTCGACTTAATCCGCAAGCTCTGCACCCAAGTGGGCGCGAGCTTGCTGCTGGTGACGCACGATATGAACATCGCCGGCCAATTGCCACGGCGGGTGGAACTGCGGGAAATGAATAAGGCGACGCAGCTATGCTGACGGCTCGCATACTAAAAAAGTCTGGCTTCGGTGTGGCAGACATTCCTGTCTGCCACGGCATTCCATGCCGTTGCGAATTTGCAATCGGTGCGGATATTTTCGTTGCAAGCTCCGCGCGAGTCGTCGCCTCGCGCGTGTGTAGTCTGTCCGGAATAATCGAATGAACCTCCTCCAGCTCGTCATCAAACAAATGCGCCAACGCGCCCTTTCCACCTGCCTTACGCTCATGAGCGTGATGCTCGGCGTGGCGTTGGCGGTGGTGATCATGCTCATTCGCCGCGAGTCGGCGGCGCTGTTTGGGCAGACGGATTATGGGTATGACATTCTCATCGGCGCCAAAGCTTCCCCGCTGCAGTTGGTGCTCAATACCGTTTATCACATCGACCGCTCGCCGGGGAATATTCCTTATTCGGTCTATCGCCAGTTGATGACCAGCCCGCAGTTTCGCCCGGCGGTGCGGATGGCGATTCCGACCGCCGTCGGCGATTCGTATCAGGGCAACCGCATCATCGGCACGATCCCGCAACTGTTCGGCATGAACGAAGACGGAACCGCACCGCTGCCGAAAGAGCGCGTCATGGAATACCGCCCCGGCCGCCGCTACGAGCTTGCCGCGGGGAAGGTATTTCACGGGAAAAAGTTTGAAGCCGTGATCGGCGCCGGCATCCCACGGTTGACCGGGCTGAAACTCGGCGACAAGTTTAAGGCGACTCACGGAATGCCCAAGCCCGGCGAAGTTCCCGATATTCATGACCAGCAGTGGACCGTCGTCGGCATCCTCAAGCCCACCAAAACCGCCGCCGACCGGGTGTTGTATATTCCGCTGCCGACGTTTTATTCACTCACCGAGCACGAAGACGCGCTGCGCGCTCAGGCCGCCATCCGCCAAGGCATTGATCCGAGTCGAACCGCGTCATCGAAGCCTTCCGCCGATGAGCACGACGGCAAGTCGTACACGCTCAACGCCGACGGAACGATCAACCTGAAAATGCCCGAAGATCAGTGGGCGCTGTCGGCCATTCTGGTGCGCAGCCGAAGCCCGTTCTTCGCGCAGCAGATGATGTACGTCATCAACAACCGCCCCGAAGCCGCCGCCGTGAATCCCGCCAGCGTGATGCGTGAATTCTTTCAAACGTTTCTTCAACCGACGACGCAGGCGTGGGGCGCGGTGGCATACCTGGTGAACTTCGTCGCGATCGTGGCGATTCTGGTGAGCATCTACAACAGCGTGTCGGCGCGCATGCGCGATATCGCCATCCTCCGCGCACTGGGCGCGACGCGCGCCCGCATCCTCACAACAATCTGTCTCGAAGCAGGATTGATCGGTTTGTTGGGCGCGCTGTTGGGCATCGTTCTCGGCCATGCGCTGGGCGCGCTCGCCAGCAACTACCTCCAACAAACCATTGGCGAAAGCCTGCGTTGGTGGGTCGTCGCGCCTGAAGAATGGCTATACTTATTAGGCGTGACGGCGGTGGCGGTGCTGGCGGGATTGGTCCCCGCGTTTAAAGCATATCGTTCGCCGGTGGCGGATAATTTGGTGGCGGTGTGAGTTAAGTTCTGGAGTTCGAATATGCGCGTTCTGCTGTGTTCAATTATCCTGGCGATTTTGGTTACCCGAACTGGCGCGCAAACCACGCAACCCACCGACGGCCCGAGCCTGGAAGTGCGCGCCCAATCTGCGTTTAATCGAGGCGATTGGGCGGCGGCAATTCCGTTGTTGCAGGAACTCAAGACCAAGTACGCAAGCATTCAGCCCGAGCGGGTTGGTGCGATGGAAGAGCAAATTCGGCTGGCCGAACGAAGCCTGGCCACCGGAGCGCCGGCGGCGCCAGAAGTGGCCGTCTCGCCGGAAAAGCGCAGGCCGCATCCCAAGCCCGCCACCGACGCCACCTATGAAACTTCTATCAAAGAACTGGGTAATTTTGAGTATGATCAGACCGAAGGCGGCGACATTCCCGATGATGTTAAGGGTCTGTCAGGAAGCAAGTTGCGGCTGAAAGGGTTCATGATCCCGATGGATCAGGCCGAATCGATTACTACATTCGCAATGGTGCCCGACCTGTTCGCCTGCTGCTTCGGCCAGCCGCCGCAAATTCAGCATACGTTGGTCGCCAAAACGCCCAAAGGCAAAGCGGTGTCGTATTATCCAGATGAGATCATTGTCGAAGGAACCCTGAAGGTCGAAGAAAAGAAGGAAGACGGGTTCATCATCAGTGTGTTTGAAGTGGACGTGCTGAGCGTCCGCCCGGCTGCCAAATGAGGGACAATTTGTATGGAAATCGCCGTCATCAAGCCGACATTTTCGGATCGATTCAACTTGCGTATCCTGGTCTTCGCTGGGTTGTTGCTGGTGTTGATCGGCTACCCGGTCTACGTCTACCTCGACGGCGTGATGTCGGGCGGCGTGAAAGACCTGGGCAACGGGGTGAAGTTTGTTGACCTGAAATTCATGAGCAGCTTTGTGTTCGATCAGGCCAACGGTAAACAGGAAGATGTGCCGGCGCAATGGCGCGAACTTAACGGAAAGAAAGTCGTCCTCGAAGGCGAAATCTGGGCGCCCTATGCCGCGGGGAACGAGATCAGTTCGTTCCAGCTCTGTTACTCGGTGGCCCAGTGCTGCTTCAGCGGCCCGCCGCAGGTGCAGCATTTTGTGAACACCGCCACGAAAGACGGTGCGCCGGTGCCGTATTTCGGCGGGAAAGTGCGCGTCGTCGGCACGCTGAAGGTCGAGGTGAAGCGCGACGCCGAGGCGAACAAGGTCGGCAGCGT
>CAZXLA010000160.1:0-8839 GCA_964641895.1 uncultured Tepidisphaeraceae bacterium | reverse complement strand
CGTGCGCCGCTGCGCGGCGGGGAGGGCGTGCGAAAATCGCTGCACGGGTCGCATCGTTGTCCACGGGTTGCGCTAAGGCTTCATCCGTGGCTACAGCCGTGCGCCGCTTCGCGGCGGGGAGGGAGTGCGTGAAGCTCTCACAGGGTTGCGCTTTCGTTCTCCACGGGTTTCGCTAAGGCTTCACCCGCTGCTACAGCCGTGCGCCGCTTCGCGGCGAAGATGGATCGCGGGCTCGGCTTCTCCCAATTTCATGGCATGCACTTGCGGGGGGAACACAACACCGCCGCTTCGTTTTGCGAAGCGGCGGTGTTTGGAACTTTGCGTTTTCCCCTCACCCCGGCCCTCTGCCCGGTAGGGGAGAAGGAGGCAGGCTATTTCGCCGACCAATCGTTATGCACAAACGTTCCCGGCGCGTCGTTGCGTTCGAAGGTGTGGGCGCCGAAATAGTCGCGCTGGGCCTGGATTAAATTGCCCGGCAGGCGGGCGCGGCGGTAGCTGTCGTAGTACGCCAGGCTGGCGCTGAACGCCGGCGTGCCGATGCCGTTGGAAATGCCTTGCGTCACCACGTGCCGCCACGCGTCCTGGCGGTCGTTGATCATCTTGGTGAAACGCTTATCCATCAGCAGATTGGGCAACGCGGGGTTTTCTTTGAAGGCCTTGGTGATTTCTTCGAGGAACGCCGCGCGAATGATGCAGCCGGCGCGCCAGATCATTGGCAGGTCGGGCAGGTTCATGCCGTAGCCGAAGCCCATGGGCGAATTTTTGTCTTTGGGAATCGGCCGATTGGCGGCGGCGAGGAGCGCCATGCCTTGCGCGTAGGAACAAATCTTGCTGCAGTAAAGCGCGTCTTTCACATCGTTGATGAACGCCTTTAAGTCGCCTTCAAACTTCTTGGGACTTGGCCCGGTGAGCACTTTGGCGGCGGCTTCACGCTCGGTTTTGAGCATGGAAATTTCCCGCGCATCGACGGCGGCGGCCATGGTTGGGACGCTCACGAGCAGATCGAGCGCGGCCTTGATCGTCCACGTGCCGGTGCCCTTCATGCCGACGACGTCGCGGATGTTTTCAGTCAGCGCCCCGCCGCCTTTGGGGTCTTTGAAGTCGATGACTTTCATCGTCACTTCGATGAGGAAGCTTTGCAACTCGCCGGCGTTCCATTCGGTGAACACGTCTTTCATCTGGCTGTTATTCAGCCCGCCGACGTTTTTCAGCAGGTCGTAGGCTTCGGCGATGAGCTGCATATCGCCATATTCGATGCCGTTATGAACCATCTTGACGAAGTGCCCCGCCCCGCCGCTGCCGCAGTAGGTGACGCAGGGGACTTTATCGCTGGGCGCTTTGGCGGCGATTTTTTCGAGCACGGGTTTGAGACGGTTATAGCTCTCGCGGTCGCCGCCGGGCATCATGCTGGGGCCCCAGAGCGCGCCTTCTTCGCCGCCAGAGACGCCCATGCCGAAGAATCGGATGCCGTGTCCGTCGGCGTCGAGGGTTTTGGCGCGGCGTTCGGTGTCGTTGTAAAGGCTGTTGCCGC
Organism: uncultured Tepidisphaeraceae bacterium; assembly: GCA_964641895.1. Classification (GTDB taxonomy): domain Bacteria; phylum Planctomycetota; class Phycisphaerae; order Tepidisphaerales; family Tepidisphaeraceae; genus UBA2421. The sequence goes on along the minus strand of CAZXLA010000160.1, from coordinate 7,308 downwards.
CGTCGATGACGATATCGCCGTCTTCCAAATTGCCCTTGATTTCAGCCAGCACCGCATCAACGGGCGCGCCGGCGGGAACCATGAGCAGGATGCGGCGCGGCCTTTCGAGCATCGACGCCATGTCGGCCAGCGACCGCGCGCCTTTGATCTTCTTGCCGGCCGACTTCTGAATGAACTCGTTGGTCTTATCCGCGCTGCGATCAAACGCGGCGATGGTGAACCCGTTGCGTTCCATGTTGTGCGCCAAATTCGCGCCCATCACGCCCAAGCCAACGACGCCGAATGCCTGCTTTTCCATGAGTAAGCCCTTCCTCGAATTTTGATTTAGTGACCAGTGCCCAAATAACCAGTGCCCGGGTTGCTATGTTCGACTGGAAAGCATGACTTTGCAACGCGAATGGCCATCGAACAATTTACTTGGATAATTGTGGCGTTCGCGGCGCGTTTGGCAATTGAGAACCACCGTTGCCGACAACCTTCCCCAAAACCACTTCGTGCCAGAGGCGTGCCAGTTCGCCCACCGCGCGGGCGTCGGAGATGGCCCCGCCGGGCTTGTGGGGCGTGTCGCCGTCGAATAGTTCGGGCATGACCGCCAGATCGCCGGCCTGCAGTTGCTCGATCGCGCCGGCGAACAGCCTTCGCACCGCTCCCGCCGCCGCCGGCCACGGGCCGAGCGTTTTTGCCAAAGCGCCGGCATAGGGGCCGAGCAGCCACGGGAAGATGCTGCCCTGGTGGTAGGCCCGATCGCGTGAAATTATGTCGCCGCCGTACTTGCCCTGATAGTTCGGATCGCCCGGTGCCAGCGTTCGCAAGCCGACGGGGGTGAGCAGCTTAGAGCGAACGGTTTCGAGCATCTCCGGCACGCGCACCTCGGCCAGCACCGGGAAGGGTAGCGACGCCGCCAGAAGCTGGTTCGGGCGGATCGACGCGTCTTCGCCGGAGTCATACACCACATCAAAGCAGCAGTTGGCGACGGCGTTCCAGAACCGCTGGTTAAAGTCGGCCCGATGGCGTTCGGCGAGCATCGCGCATTGGGCGGCGTTTTGAGGGTCATCAAATCGCGTTGAAAGCTCGCGGCCAATGCACAGCGCGTTGTACCAGAGTGCGTTCACCTCGACGGGCCGGCCATTGCGCGGGGTGATGACCCACTCGCTCACCTTCGCGTTCATCCAGGTGCTGCCAATGCCCGCGGCTCGCACGCGCAGCAGCCCGTCGCCGTTCACGCCCACGCCCAGGCCCGTGCCCGATTGGTACTTTTTAATAATGTGCGTGACGACCGGCAGGAGTCGTTGCGCGGTTTCTTCGTCGTGGGTGGCGCCGAAGTATTGCCACAGCGCGTTGATGAACCAGAGTGAAGTATCGCACGCGTTGTACGCCGGTTCGCCGCCGAGTTCGTCGAGTTCAGAGGGGATCAAGCCATCGCGGAGTTGGTCGGCAAGCCGCGAAAGCAACGTTCGCGCCGCCGCGTGCTTGCCTTGCACAAGCAGCACGCCGGGCAGGGCGATGAGCATGTCGCGCACGGCCCAGGGCGTCCAGGGATATTGGGGTACGATGCACGTCCACGCCTTCTGTTCCGCCGGCGCCGCCCAGACGGCAAACCGTTCGGCGGCCTGCGCGAGCCTTTGTGCGATCGCCTGATCATTCGCCGCGGTGGTAGAATTCGCAATCGCCCGCGGGCGCTTTGCATCCGCCTTTTCACACGCATTCAGGACCGACTCCAACCCGACCGCTTCGGTGGAGACAGCCAGATGAACCGCCTTGCCGGGCTCGAGCGAATAATTGATCTCGCCGGGCATCCACAAATCTTCCAGCGCCGAATACCCTCGCTCGCGCTCGCGGCGATACAGGGTTGATAAGTACCAGAATGGTTTGGAGACAAATTCGCCGTCGTGTGCCAGATGCACTTGCGGCGTGCGCGGCGTGGCGGGTATGCGCACACGGCCGGGTAGTTCGGTCGACACCTCCGCCTCCAGCCGGCCCGACCATTGATACATCAGATCGTGAATGGCGCGCAATGCAAACAGCGGCTTCACTTGAAACTGCACGGGCCGATCGCCGGCCAATAAGGTGTACGAAATGAGAAGATCATTTGCCGCGGTTGGTGAAAAACGCACGCTTTTTTCAATCGTCCAGCCTTCGCCTTGAATCGCCCAGCGCGGGAACGGATCGCCGGCAAACGCTTTGATGAGCGAATGGCCGGCAGGATGGATCACGCCGGGATACTCCACCGTCGCCAGCGCCCAGCTTCGCCCGCCGACGGTCACGGTTTCTTCGACACGCGACAGGATGACCATCCGCCGAACCGGCGGCGCCATCGCCGCGACAAGCAGGCCGTGATATTTGCGTGTGTTCAACCCGATGAGGGTGGATGACGAGTACCCGCCGGCGGAATTGGTAATCAGCCACTCACGGCTGACCAGCTCGTCGAAGGAAAGCGCTGTGGGATCAATGCTTTGCATGGTGCCGGTTATCCGTCAGACCGGGCCATCATAGGCGATCGGAATGAAAGCCAAAACTCCAAGACGTTTTCGGCGGCCCGTCATTGGGCAGGGCGCGTGCGTTTGAGTTGGCGTTGCAGCAGCGCCAAAACCGCCGCCTCTGCCGCGGGCAGACGTGAAAGGTGTTTCATTTCAGAATCGGCTCGCTTCTGTATCGTGCGCACCATGGTGCCGTCCATGTACGATTCAAGAATCGCCGGGTGAACGTAACATTTGCGGCAAACCGACCGCGTGTTGCCCAGCCGCTGGGCGACGCGCTCGATGGCGCCAACGATGTTCTTTTTTGCCTGGGACTGCGAATCAAACGCCTCAAACTCCCGCAGCGCCGTCGCCGCCAGCACCGTGCCGGCCCAGGTGCGGAAGTCTTTGGCGGTAAACTCGTCGCCGGCAATCTCGCGAAGGTATTGATTGACGTCCGAGCTTTTGACGTCGCGCGGCTTGCCATCGCCATCTACATAAGCGAATAATTCCTGGCCGGGCAAATCCTGGCATTTTTTGACGATCCTGGCCAGTACCGGCGATTCAAGATCGACTTCACGCTTCACCCCCGACTTGCCCACGAACCGAAATGTAATGTTTCCGCCGGCTACTTTGGCGTGATGATCGCGGATCGTGGTCAAGCCAAAGTGGCTGTTCGATTTAGCGTATTCGTCATTGCCGACCCGGATCAGCGTCTTCTCCAGCAGCGAAACCACGCCCGCCAACACTTTTTCCCGCGGCAGGCCGGAGCGCTTCAGGTCGCGCGCGACGCGCGAACGAATCTTGGGCAGAGCCTTGGCGAATTCAATCACGCGTTCGTATTTGGATTCATCGCGAATCGCGCTCCACCGCGCGTGATAGCGAAACTGCTTTCGCCCGCGGGCATCGCGGCCGATGGCCTGAATGTGGCCGTTGGGGTCGGCGCAAATCCACACGTCGGTCCACGCCGGTGGAATGACCAGCGATCGAATGCGGCTCAGCGTCGCGGCATGGCGGACCGGGCGTCCACGAGCATCGACGTGAGCAACGCCACCACCCCGTTTTACGCGACGAATGCCCGGCGCATTGTCTGAAACATATTTAAGCTTCGCCTGACGTGCTGCATGGCGGTGAACAGTTTGACGCGCGGTGGCCACAGTCTTCACACCGATAATGTCGCAGACCGACCGAGGAGATCAATCGGGCGGTTCCTTAAAGGTTCATTTGTCGATCGAATTGTAATACTTCGCGCTTCGTCAGACACTCGCCAAAGTTACTTGGCGCGAACCCGCCAATACCCCGGACGACGGCTAAGATGCATCACAGCAACGATCTCGACGTGACCTGCTACCTGTTGGTAAATCAAACCTTAGGGAAAGCGGTCCGTATTGAGCTTACGAAAGCCCGGTTCGATTTCTGTCCAGCGGTTCGGCGCCTCGGCGATTTTTGCTTCGACGTCGACAACCGCTTGCAGGAACTCATCACCGAGTCCGGCTCGATGCGCTTCATACCACCGCATCGCGTCAATCAGCTCTTCCCGTGCAGCCGGGTGATAAATCATTGGGAAGACCGTTGCTTAGCAAGAATTTCTCGCGCGTTGCGATGAACCTCGGCGCTCGGAATTCCCGTCACTGTGCCGGCTCGAAGTTCCTCGGCGCGTCGATGAATTTCGGCCCGCCATTCTTCCGTAAGGGGCCTGCCTTCTTCGCCGTATATGCGTTCGTTGAGGTCGGCCAGTAGAAGCTCCTGTTCGACCGAATCCAGCTCCAGTGCATTTTTTAGAACTTGCGCGCGCGTCATGACTTGATTATATCACACCTTGATCTGAATCCACCTCAATACTGCGGCCCACCCGGATTGATATCCTTGTTCCACAGTAGCACCCCGCCGGCCATGCTTTTTACGTTTTCGAAGCCGTTCTGCCGGAGAATTTGTGCAAATTGCAGCGACCGCCCGCCGCTGCGGCAGTGGATGATTACTTCGTCGTGCTCTTTTCCCGATAGTTCGCCGATGCGCTGAGTCAGTTGCTGAAGCGGGATGACCGTCGCGCCATCAATTTTCGTGATCGCCACTTCGTGCGGCAGGCGGCAATCGATGAAGACGAACTTTTCGCCGCGGTCAAGTTTGCTCTTCACGTCGCGAGGAGTAACTTCCCAGTCGGGCATGAAGTTGTAATCCGAAGGCAGGCCTTTTTCGTTCAGCATGAATTCCTCGCCGTTAACATCCCCTTTGTGTTTCTTCACTTCCGCCTCGGTTTCGGCGGCGGATGCGGGATCCATGATGGGGACGCCGCAGAATTGTTCGTAATCGACCGGCTCGGTAATCGTCGGATGATCACCGCACACCGGGCAGGCTTTATCACGGCGGATTTTGAACGTCCGAAATTCAATGTCCAGGGCGCTGAATGTCAGCAGTCGCCCGATCGCCGGCCGGCCGATGCCCAGAATCAGCTTGATCACCTCGTTGGCCTGCAGGGTTCCGATGATGCCCGGCAAAACGCCCACCACGCCGCCCTCGGCGCAGCTCGGCACACTACCCGGTTCCGGTGGTTCGGGGTAGAGACATCGATAACACGGGCCGACTTCGGCGGTGTCGGGGTTCTTCAGGTGCGGCGCGAAAACGGTCACCATTCCTTCGAACCGAAAAATGCTGCCGTAGACGTTTGGTTTTTTGAGCATCGCGCAGGCGTCATTGACACAATAGCGGGTGGGGAAGTTATCGGTGCCATCGATGATAACGTCGTAGCGCGCGACCAGGTCTAGCACGTTGGCGGCGTTGACGACGGTTTTATGCTGCACCACGCGCACATCAGGATTGAGGTCCTTCAACCGCCGGGCCACGACGGCCACTTTGTCTTCGCCGATGCTGGAAATGCCAAACAGAACCTGCCGCTGCAGGTTGGACGGCGACACGACGTCGATATCCGCCAACCCGATCGTCCCCACCCCCGCGGCGGCGAGGTAAAGGGAAATGGGGCATCCCAATCCACCCGCGCCGATGCAAAGCACGCTGGCGTTGAGAAGCTTTTTCTGGCCGTCAATCCCAACCTCCGGCAGGATGAGGTGCCGGCGGTAGCGCGTGATCTGTTCGCTGTTAAGATCGCTGACGACGGGGTGCGGCGCGGTCGTGATGGCTTGCAAACTCATTTCAGTCCTCATTGCGCCCGGCATGGGGCGAGCATACTCCTGTAACCAAAATTCGACGAGGTGATCGCGCCATTGATGAGCTGGCTATGCGAAGTAAAAAGGCCATGCCGAAGAAGATCGGCATGGCCCGTAGCAGTTTCTCTCTGCCGCGCATTAGCAATTTGTGAAGCAGTAAAGCCTCACGGGCCGCAATCTGCGATCAAATCGCCCTACTGGCACTAGATTAGGACGCGTACGGCGGCGCGTCAAGGATCATTGCCGGCCTCTGTTAACAATGTTCCAGAAGCTTCGTCACCTCATCGGCCACTCGCTCGGCGGCGGCGGGTTTGCCGAGGGTGCGGGCTTTTTCGCTCATGTGCAAACGCGCCGTGGCGTCGCTTGAAAGTTTTTCGAGCATCGGGCGCAGTTTTTCGGCGTTCTTGCGGCGGTCCTTCTCGTCATCCAGCAACTCGGCGGCGCCGGCATCAACCAGCACCTTCGCGTTGGCGCGCTGGTGCATGTCGGCGTGAAACGGATACGGCATGAGAATGCTCGGCACGGCGGCGGCGGTGAGCTCGGCGCAGGTGCTGGCGCCCGACCGGCTGATGCACAGATCGGCCACCGCCCAGATGTCGCGCATCTGATCGGTAAAATCGATCACCCGCGCGGTGATGTGCAGGTCGCGGTATTCCTGCCGCACGGCGTCGGCGTGATCTTTGCCGGTGAGGTGGATGATCTGCCAACCCGCCAGCTTGATCGTTTTGAGCGATTCGAGGATCGCTTCGTTCACCGTTTGAGCGCCTTGCGAAGCGCCGGTGATGACAAGATTCAACCCGCCCGGATCAAGGCCCAGACGCCGCGAGGATTCTTCTCGCGGGGGCAGGTTCACCAGATCGGCGCGAATCGGGCAGCCGGTGATACGCACCCTTTCGCGGTATTGCGCCGGAGTATGTTCGATCGTCTGCTCGAACTGGCAGCAGATGATTCTCGCCCACTGCATCAGGAATCGATTGGCCCGCCCGGGGATGACATCGGGGTTGAGTATCGCCGTCGGCACCTTTTTCAATGCGGCCATCTTCACAGCCACACCCGCGGCGTAACCGCCCAGGCCCAGCACCGCGACCGGTTTGCGTTCGCGGAGGCTGGCTTTTACGAGATCTTTGGTTTCGCGCCAGGTCTTCCAGAACTTGAGCAACCCGCCGATCGACCGCGACGGCGGGACGATCGGCTGCGCGATCTGCTCGAAGCCGGTCGGATCAAGAATCGTCCTATCAATCGGCCGTTCGGTGCAGAGAAAAACCGGTTTGATGGCAGCGTCGCGTTTCACCAACGCCTGCGCAACGGCAATGCCCGGGAACAAATGCCCCCCGGTCCCGCCGCCGGCGAAGAAGATGGTTTTGGTGTCGGTCGTCACGTCGTCGGAAAAGACATTTGCGCTGTCATCTCGAAGCATACTCGCGAGAGACCTATCTGTCGGAGTGCGCCTGTTCGCCAAACTACTCGGCGGATTGTCGCACAACGACGGATAGTTCCCTCCGGAGTACCGTTCGGGATAACAATACAATCGATTGCTATGGCGATGTCCATTCCCGCCATTCGTCTTCGCTCACACTCGCCGGCGGCCGCTGCGGAATCGCGGCAGCAACCGGAGTCGAGATTTCTTCATGTCGAAACTTACACACGCTGCACAGCAGCCCCAGCGCCGCGCACGCGATCACCATTCCGCT
>CAZXLA010000159.1:0-8945 GCA_964641895.1 uncultured Tepidisphaeraceae bacterium | reverse complement strand
GCGCAGCGAGCGTCTGGCCGAAGTTGGCGGCGAGGAGGGTGAAATCGTCGAGGTTGACCGTGCGATCGGGAGAGCGGGAGCGGCAATTAACGACTTACGACACCTCCATGTGCCACCAGGCTCGCGTCGCTCCCGCCGGAATGATCGAGCTGACTAAAATCGGACCTGTCCCGCTTTTCCAGTCAAGCATCAGGACGATCAGCGTCAGCCATCCACCGAGAATACCTGGCGGATACTTGATCGTGGCCGCGGGCTGCACATTGAACTCAATGCATGTGCAACCGACGCAATACCGCACTTTGCCGATATCCTGTACCTCTTCGCTCGCCTTGAACCTTCGACCGCACGAATAGCATCGCACTGGCGGCAGATCGATGAGCACGGCAGACGGAAGGTCTTTTTCGTCAATCGGTTCCATGGCACGCAGAAAATACCACGAATCGTCGATTTTTCGACACAAATTCAGATGAGGTACTCAGCGTTTGATCTCGTTTCTCAAGAAAATCGCGGTTGCATCGCCTAACGTCCGACCAAACGAACCTCAATGGTTCTGCGTTGTCGACAGAAGGCCGCGGTCTTTTAAGGAGGGTGAGTTGACTTATATTCCGGCTTATATGCTGCACTGTATTCTGGGTTGTATGATGAGTTGCGTGATGGCGGGCTGCGTACACACCATGTCCCACGACTCCACAGCGACCGTTCGTGTTTCACCCGACGTGCCGGGTCCGGCGGCGGCGGTTGCGCCGAGCGGGCACCGCGAAGTGATTGGCGTGAGCGTGCTGGGCCGGCCGATCGAGATCGAATACTTCGGCGGCGGCACGCCCACGGTGCTCGTGATCGGGGGGATTCACGGCGACGAGGTGGCCAGTGTCGATTGCACCCGCGGACTGATCGCGCTGCTTCGCGCTCAGCCGAATCAGGTCGTCAACCGCACGGTGGCGGTCATCGAAGTGGCCAACCCCGACGGCTACGCCCGGCGTACGCGCACCAACGCCAACGGCATCGACTGCAACCGAAATTTCCCGGCGCGCAATTTCAAACCTGGCGGATCGCGCGCCTATCGCGCCGGCACGCAGCCGGCCAGCGAGCCGGAAACGCGGGCCATCCTCTCGGCGATCGCGCAGCTCAAGCCGAAGCTGATCATTTCGATTCATTGCATTAAAGGAGGCAGGCAGCAGAACAATTACGACGGCCCCGGCGAAGCGATCGCCACGGCGATGGCCGCGAAAAATGGCTATCCGGTCTCGGCCAACATCGGCTACCCCACGCCCGGCTCGCTCGGCAGCTACGCAGGCGCAGACCTGCAGATTCCGATCATCACACTGGAATTGCCCCGCGACCAACCCGGCGCGGCGACGTGGATGCAGAACCGCGCGGCGCTGTTGACGGCGGTGGGGTGGTAGTTGGTGTTTTGTGTTTTGTGTTTTGTAGGTCGTGGCTTGTGTCGGCGAACCTTACAGCGATACGAAACACGAAATTCGAAACACTAAACACCCTACCGCGTCGTCGGATCAAACGCCGGCAGCAGGCGGATGGCATCGAGCGTGACCGTTTGGCTGCGTGTGCTCGGCCGGAAGGTGATGGCGGCGTCGGCGAGTTTGTTGAACTGGTACTTGCCGATCAGCACATAGCCGTGCTCGGTACCGCGCACGCTCTGATCAACGGTGACCGACCGCTGCTGTTTGCCGCGCGAATCGGCAATGTCAAACACGCCGACGGCGTTTTCAGAAAGCGCCGGGGACCATCGGGCGTACAAAAAATATTCGCCGTCAAAGTCGAGCATCGGACTGATGTTGACCCGCGACCGGCCGTTGAGCACCAGGCTGTTGTTGTTCAGCGACTCAGGATCAAAGATGCCGGAGATTGATCCGGTGGCGGATACTTCCGGCCGGCCGGCGACGAGTTCGGATGTTACATCAATGACCCGGTCGCCGAGATTGGCGGTCAGCACCGTCAGCGGGCCGGCGAAGCTGCTGGAGCCGGCGATGTTGAACGAGCGCACGCGGTAGAAGTAGGTGGTGCCGGAGGCGACACCGTCGTCAAGGAATGATGTCGTGCCGCTGCCGACGGTGAAGCGTTTGACTTCGTTTGTAAAGAACTGATTGCGGGCTCGCTCGACGATGAAACCGAATTCGTTGTCGGAGCGATCAAACCATTCCAGCCGCACCTGGTTCGATCGAATGGAGACCGCCGAGAGGCTCGTGGGTTTGCGCGGGGCCACCGTGGCATCGAACAATTGAACCTCAACCATTTTCGTTTTGCCGGTGGTGAGCAACTCATCATAAGGACGCGCGTAAAACACCCGCGTGCCGGCGGGCAGGCCGAGCGATTCGGTGTTGGCGTTCACACGGAAGCCGCCTTCGGGCGACAGGTCGGACTTTACAAACGTGTCGCCCCCCGCGCCGGTTTGCAGGCCTTCAAGCCCGTTGGTTTCGGCATAAAACGCGACGGCGGTCACCGAGTCGCCGGCGTCTTCATCAAACGCGCCCGAAGCGCGAAGTTTGACGATGCCGTTCACCGCGTAAAGCGCGTTGTCGCTGCGCACGGCATCGATCGAGGGCCGGCGGTTCAGGCGGTCGGAAAAATCGCGGCCTTGGAACGAGGTGTCGGCGTCGTCGATGGTGATGGTGTACGAAAAATCCAATAGTCCTCCGCCGGCGGTCGCCGGCGCGGTGATGGGGAGGTCTTGAATGTCAGGGTCGTAATTGTCGGCGCCGCGGTAGTCGACTCTGTAGCCCAAGTCCTGCAACAATCCGACGGTTACCCGGCTGAGCGGCGAGCCCGATTCGCCGAGGGCCGGCGTCATCAACTCGTTGCCGAAAATGGCTTCGCTGAAGTGGGAGAACTCGCTGCCCTGCCCGGCGCCGCGTGGCTCGAGCGGCACGCCCGAGTCGTCGTTGTCAAAGATTTCATTGAACTCGCGGGTGGCGTTGGCGCCGACAAAAAGTGGCGTCGCCATCGTGCCGCGGACCAGGGAGAAACCCGTTTCTTCGTCGTCGTATTTGAACCATGTGAACAGCGTAAAGCCCAGCGCGTGACCGATTTCGTGTATGGCAATTTCGAACAAGGCGGGATTCTTTGCATCGGCAAGATCAAACTCCAGAAATCCGCGAACCGGCAGGTTGGGATCGTCGCTCGCTGCGTCCCGGAACACGCTGGGCGCTGCCTGAGCAAGCGTCCCACCGAAACCATCAAGTTTTTTACCGAATACTTCCAGCAGGATGTCATCAATGTCGCCGTAGTCTTCATCGAACTGACCGGCAACATCTCCGACGATTATTTTCTCCCAACGCGCCGCTGCCGACTCAATGACCGATCGCGCCGCCGTCGGCACCGATTGGGCGAACTCGAGTCGGATATCATAGTCGCCGCCGAAATTCCCGAATCCACCCTTGGGCGGCGAGTTCTGTCCGTAGCTTGCCGGGGGCAAATGGCCCACGAAATACTGCCCCGCCGGGAGGCCCGTAAATTCGTAGAAGCCACTGGCATCGGTGACGACCGAGCTTTCGCCAAAGTCGAGTTGGCGGTTGCGGTTCTGGTCGAGAAAGACCGTCACACCGGCCAGCGCGCGCTCGCGGCCGTCGCGGCTGCCGTCGTTGTCCAGGTCTTCGATGACCGTGCCGCTGATGCTCGCCAGCAGGCGGCGGGTTTCCAGAGTTTCAATGATGTTGAAAACGGCTGAGCGGATGCGGTGTTCCATGGTGTAATTACCTTCAATGCAAACGATAACAAATCAGGCGGGAACCGCCCTTGGTTATGATTGTCGCGGTTGGGCTACGGGCCTGTCAATGTTGAAGTAAAGTTGCAGCGCACCCCGGCCGGCGATAGTCAAATTCGACACTGCCCGCCGGCAGCCTTACCATCAAAAAACAACGGCAATGGATGACATTTCTCACAAACCCCCCGAGCACAACCGCACCGGCCAAAACCTGCGTGCGCCAATGCCCCGGCCAAAGGTTCGGGGCCGGATGATCGACTTTCATTGCCACCTGTTGAATGCCAGCCACGCCGATGCATGGTTCGCCGCCGCCGACCACTTTGGGTTTGCCACGTTTTTCAGCATGGGGCCGCTCGAGGAGGCGATCCGGCTGAAGCGCGTCTGGGGTGATCGCATCCACTTCACCGCCGTCCCTGCTTGGCGCGAGATTGGTTCGATGGGTTGGATCGACGACTGGTTGCGTCGGATCGAAAGCTTCTACAACCTCGGCTGCCGCATCGCCAAGTTTCACATGGCGCCGGGCACGCTCATTCGCACGATGATGAGCTTCGATTCGCCGGTGTTCCAACGCGTCCTCAAGGAAATGCTCGATCGGAAGATGATCATCATGTCGCACGTGGGCGACCCGGAACTGTGGTATCAGACCAAGTACGCCGACACGACCAAATTCGGCTCGCGCGATCTGCATTACCAATTGTGGGCAACTGTACTGGAGGCGGTCAATGGCAACCCGTGGGTTGGCGCGCACCTCGGCGGCAACCCGGAAGATTTGCATCGCCTGCAAGCATTGCTGGATCGCTTCCCAAACCTGTGGCTGGATTGCTCGGCCACCCGCTGGATGCAGCGGGAAGTTTCAGTGCGCCGGGATGCGATGCGCGAATTCTTTATTCGCAATCAGGACCGCATTCTGTTCGGCAGCGACCAGGTAAGCGGCGACGACCGTTCGTTCGACTTTTACGCCAGCCGCTTCTGGGTGCATCGGAAACTATGGGAAACCGCCTTCGTCGGCGACAGCCCCATCGCCGACCCCGACCTTCCGCCGGACAATCAGCCGACCTTGCGCGGGCTTTGCCTGCCTGATCCGGTACTCCAAAAACTTTATCGCGAGAATGCGGTGAGGTTGATGGCGAACGCTAATGTGCAATTGAGTTGATTCAGATTGCCTGCCGCGAACACAACCACTACAATGTAGTGCGAGAATGAGCCACCTGCGATTCAGTTGGGATCAACGCAAGAGCCGGACCAACCATCGAAAGCACGGAGTCACATTCGAGGAAGCACAAACAGCATTCCTTGACGAAAATGGCCGCCGAAAGGCCGACGTTGATCATTCCGAGCAGGAGGATCGCGAGATCCTGGTGGGATTCGGCGCGCGGTTTCGGCTTTTGACAATTGTTTTTGTATTCCGCGGAGACGAAGAGGTGATACACATCATCTCTGCGCGACGATCGAGCCGTAGCGAAACTGCGCATTACATGGAGCACCTATGAAGAAAAGTTACGACATGACGGGGTCGACACAAAATCCATTCGCACGACGACTCAAGCGACAATTGACGATTCGCGTGGACAATTTTTCCCTTTCGTATTTCAAGGACATGGCGGCAACTTCCGGGCTTTCCTACCAGACGCTAATCAATCTGTACCTCCGCGACTGTGTTTCGAGTCGGCGAAAGATCAACCTGAAATGGGCCAGACGGAGTGCGTAAGGCGGACTCGTCTTTCATGAGGCAGTGCGCGATTCTCAACAATCTGGTTCAAGCGCCCGCTTACAAATTGCTAACCATTCATTTACATCGCTTGCGGTTTCGCGGAACAAACAGACTTCGATTTCTGTTAGAATCAGAAGCCGAGGAATTCAAGGCATGTCGAGCAACACAATCGCGCCGATTCGACTCAACTTTTCAACCCAATGGGAATACGCCCCGGCCCCGGAGACCGCCAAGGTCGAGATCAAGCCCAAGTATGACCTGTTCATCGGTGGCAAGTTCGTCTCGCCGGTGGAGGGTAAGTCATTCGAAACCATCAACCCCGCGAATGAGCAAACGCTGGCGCGGGTCGCTTCGGCGTCTTCGAAAGATGTGGATCGCGCGGTCAAATCAGCGCGACAGGCTTATGACAAAGTCTGGTCGAAAATGCCTGCAAAGGAACGCGGCAAATACATCTTTCGCATCGCGCGCATGCTCCAGGAACGCGCCCGCGAGCTTTCGATCATCGAGACGATGGACGGCGGGAAGGCGATTCGCGAAAGCCGCGATGTGGATATCCCCCTCGTCGCCGCCCACTTCTTCTATTACGCCGGCTGGGCCGACAAACTTGAATATGCGTTCCCCGGAAGAGTGCCACAGCCGCTGGGTGTGTGCGGGCAGATTATTCCGTGGAACTTCCCGCTGCTGATGGCGGCATGGAAGATCGCCCCGGCGCTGGCATGTGGCAACACGGTCGTGCTCAAGCCCGCCGAAACCACGCCGCTTACCGCGCTCAAGCTGGCGGAGATCATTCAGGATTGCGACCTTCCGCCGGGCGTGGTGAACATTGTCACCGGCGCGGGCGCAACCGGCGCGGCGATCGTGAATCATCCCGACATCGACAAAATCGCGTTCACCGGCAGCACCAACGTCGGTAAGAGCATCATGAAGTCGATCGCGGGTTCACAGAAAAAATACACGCTGGAGCTAGGCGGCAAAGCAGCCAACATCATCTTCGACGATGCAACGATCGATCAGGCCGTCGAAGGCATCATCAACGGCATCTTCTTCAATCAAGGCCACGTGTGCTGCGCCGGCTCGCGGTTGCTGGTGCAGGAAAACGTTCACGACCGCGTGATCGCCAAGTTGAAAGACCGCATGCAGACGCTGATCGTCGGCGACCCGCTGGATAAAAACACCGACATCGGCGCCATCAACAGCAGGATGCAGTTGGAAAAGATCGGCGGATACCTGTCGCTGGCCAAAGACGAAGGCGCGGATGTCTGGCAGACGGATTGCAGCATCCCGGACAAAGGCTTCTTCTGTCGGCCGACATTGTTCCTGAATTGCGCGCAATCGCATCGCGTGGTGCAGGAAGAAATCTTCGGCCCCGTGCTGGCGGTGCAGACCTTCCGAACTCCGGAAGAAGCCATCGAAAAAGCTAATAACACGCCGTACGGTTTAAGCGGCGGGGTGTGGACCGACAAGGGCAGCAAGATTTTCAAAATCACCAACGCCATGCGCGCCGGCGTGCTGTGGGCGAACACCTACAACAAATTCGACCCTACTTCGCCGTTCGGTGGATACAAAGAATCGGGTGTCGGGCGCGAAGGCGGGCTGCATGGGCTTTCGGCTTATTTAACGTTGGAATAATACGAAGATGAATAGCCACAGAGGCACGGAGTACACAAATAAGAAAAGAGATGGGTTGCCTCAGCGGTGAAATCGAGATTGGAATCATGGCAAAGAAACTAACCATCAACGGCAGATCCAACGGCCACATGGCCATCGCTAAAACCGCATCGCGCGCCCCGCGCATGCAAGACGACCACGGCGAAGCGCGTCTGCCCGTGCTGAAGACCTACAAAATCTTCGTCGGTGGGAAGTTCCCCCGCACCGAGTCCGGTCGGTACTACCTTCTGAAGAACGCAAAGGGCGAGCCGATCGCCAACATGTGCCTTTGCTCGCGGAAAGATTTTCGCGATGCCGTCGTCGTCGCCCGCGCGGCTCAAGGCCCCTGGGCCAAACGCGCCGCTTACAACCGCTCACAAATCCTCTACCGTATTGCCGAGATGCTCGAAGGTCGCAGAGCACAATTCATCGACGAACTAACCGCTTGCGGCTTAGCTTCACAGTTCGCCATGAAAGAAGTTGATCTGAGCATCGACCGCACCCTCTACTATGCCGGCTGGGCCGACAAGTATCAGCAGATCTTCTCAAGCGTGAACCCGGTCGCCAGCAGTCATTTTAACTTCAGCATGCTCGAACCCACCGGTGTCGTGGCTGCCATTACGCCGGAGGATTCCGGGTTGCTCGGGTTGGTCAGCACCATCATGCCCGCTATTTGCGGCGGCAACTCCATCATCGCTTTAGCCTCGTTTTCAAAACCGCTCTGCGCCGTCACGTTCGCCGAGGTGCTCGCCACCAGCGATCTTCCCGGCGGCGTGGTAAATATTCTTACCGGCCTGCCTAAAGAGCTGATCGAACACATGGCCAGCCACATGGACGTGAACGCCATCGTCTACTGCGGTAGCGATATTGCCGAGCGCAAGCTGCTCCAGGAAAAAGGCGCGGACAACATGAAGCGCGTTATCGCTCACGACCGCCATTGGAATGCCGTTGAATCTCAGTCGCCCTATTTCATTCTTGAAACGCAGGAAACCAAAACCACGTGGCACCCGATCGGTGTGTAAACAATGGTGGAGGGCGAGGATGGTGGAGGGCGAGGCTCATCTCAGAGACGGTTTAAGAATGCTGCCGAAGATCTTCATTCTCGTGTCCCTCATCGCCGCTTGCGGCTTCGCCGGTCCACCCACCACACAACCGATCAGTGGCTCCGACGATCAACCTCTGGTCATCCACCTCCCCGGCATCGGCGGGCATCGGCTGCCCGATGAAATGATCAAGCAAGGCCTGACGCAATCAGGGCTTGGCGCTGAGATATACATTTACGATTGGACCGGCATCGACGAAGGTTTTGCCGCGTTGACGAATGTCGGCCGCCACGGCGAACAATCCGCCATCGTCGCCAAGCTCATCACTGACGCGACAACCAGGCAGTCGAACCGGCGGATCATCCTCACCAGCCACAGCGCCGGCGCGGGCGTGGCGGCGTGGGCGCTGGCGCAGCTTCCGGATGGGGTCGCCGTTGATACCTGGTTGATGCTGGCCCCGGCGCTATCGCCGCGATTTGATCTGACGCCTGCGCTCAAACACGTGCGTGGCAAAGTCTATTCATTCAACAGCCAGCGCGATCCGATCCTGGGTTTTGGCACGCGGAACTTCGGCACCGTTGATCGCATCAACACCGACGCCGCCGGCAAGGTGGGTTTCGAACGGCCCGCAACCGCCGACGCCGAGCAATATGCCAAGCTAATGCAGTTTGCGTATGACGCGGGCTGGATGCGGTATTACAACGCTGGCGATCATATCGGTGCAACGATGCGACCGTTTGTGAGGCAAATCGTCGCGCCGCTGCTCATTACGGGGCAAATCCCGTCAACTCAACCGACGCGGTGACGACGTACTGCACGCGTTTAG
>CAZXLA010000158.1:0-8955 GCA_964641895.1 uncultured Tepidisphaeraceae bacterium | reverse complement strand
TGCACAATCCCCTTCGTTAACCGCATAAACGCCGTTTCAAGGTTGGCTTCTTCTTCCTTCAACATGGTCAGTTGATACCCACCTGCCAGGAGCTTCTGTGGAATAAAGGTGTAGTCGCGCAAGCCATCGCGCAAGGTGACTTCGATGTAACCGTTGTTGTTGGCGACGTGGGTCACGTTCGGGTCCTGGCCGAGCATGGCCGCTGCCAATTCCTGGTTCGCCGAGACGCCCACATGCAGCACCACGCCGGCGCCCGATTTGCGGATGATGTCTTCCCACGGCCCCGAGTAAATAAGCTCGCCTCGTTCGATGATGCCGACGGTGTTACACAAATCCTGCAACTCGGGCAGAATATGGCTGCTGATGAGGATCGTCTTGCCCATGCGGCGCAGCTCCTTGAGCAATTCTCGCATCTCAATGCGGGCGCGCGGGTCGAGGTTGCCCGCCGGTTCGTCCAGCAGCAGCACTTTGGGGTCGTGCACCAGCACACGGGCGATGGAGAGCCGCTGCTTCATCCCGCGCGAAAGGCCGTCGACGGGGGCGTCGCGCTTGAAGCCCAGGTCGGTCAGCTCCAGCACATCGTTCACCACTTTCGCCCGCTGTGGCCCGTTAATGTTGTAGGCGGCGGCGAAGAACTCTAAGTATTCCTGCACCACCATGTCTTCATACGCGCCGAAATAGTCGGGCACATAACCGATCAGCGGACGGATCGATCGCGATTGATAGCCGATCACATAATCGGCAATGCGCGCTTCGCCCCATGTGGGTTGAAGCAGCGTCGCCAGGATTTTGATGGTCGTGGTCTTGCCCGCGCCGTTGGGGCCGATGAACCCGAAGCAGTCGCCTTCGTGAATCTCTAAATTGAGATTGCTCAGCGCGATGAGGTTGCCATAGCGCTTGGTGAGGTTGACGGTTTTGATCATGACAGACATAGGATGACTTCCTCCCTAACCCTCTCCCGGGGTACCGGGCGAGGGAACCGGAGCTTCTTCTGCTTTTCTAATCGTCGGCAGCACAAACTGATACACAATTCGCCCGTTGCCGGGAACTATGTCGCCTTCCACCTCAATCCCGATGGGCTGCGGCGCGTCGATTGCTTCGGCCACCACCACCAGCGCACCGGCGGCCAGGGCGGGGGAGAGGCTCATGTGTCGCGCGCCCTTGCGTTGAAACTCGATACGCCCGCGCGTGGCGTCGGCGTAGGCGGGTTGGATGGCGTCGAACATCGTGAGCATCGGCATCGCGCGGCGCGGGCGGCCGAATTTATCGTCCCACAACGCGTCGCCCATTTGCGTTCCCGCGCGCAGATCGGGGACCCAGAAATCGCGCCAGTCGCGGCCGATTTCGCCGATGAGGTTGATTGTTCCGCCGGGGATGGCGCCGTCAATGCCCACAATTCGCGCCGCCGGCCGGCCGTTGGCTTCGCCTCGGTCGCCGGTGCGTTCTCGTTGCAAGTCGATGGTGATGCCGTCCTTCCAGCTTGGCAGGTAGAGCATCCAGTTTTGCCATCGCCCGCCGGAGGGAATTTTGTAGGCGATGTAGACGTCGAACAGATCGCGGCCGGTGCCGTTGGTCAATCGGCCGTCGAGGTTGCCGGGAATATCCGGGCTGACCTGCACGATGCCTTGAATCCGGCCATCCACTTTTCCGGTCCAGCGTGATTCAAATTGTTTGAGTGTGCTGCGATAGGGCACGGTCATACTCGCGCGATCGGCACTGACGGCGTCGCGAACGGGCACGGTGTAGCTCAGCTTGCCGGCCGAATCGATTTCATCGAGCAGGTGCGCCGGATGAAGCGGCAGCGCGCTGATGGCCGACACCCCTCCGGCTTCGGCGGGCTGTGCCACTTCAAGCTTCTGATCGCCGTCGCGCGGGATATACACGCCGAATCGCGATCGCACCACGCCGCTCGCATCGTTTGATCCGCGGACGACGGTGAGGTGATCCAGTCGAGGGGGGCCGCGCAGCACCAGTTTGACGATCAGCACCGTCAGCAATGTGGCGACCACCGCGGCGCCGGCGTAGGCGAACCAACTGTATTGCGCGCGGTTTCGGCTGGCCAGGAATAAATACAACCCAGGCCCGGCGAGCAACCAATATAGAATGAAGAACACGACGGCCAGCGTAATGAACAGCCCGACTTTCGTCTTGTCTTCAAACACCGTGAGCGTTTTACCCAAATCCACGGCGGCGGCGGCGGGGTAGCGGTCTTTGTCTTCCTGCAAGATCGACCGGCCGGCGACGGGATCGTTCTGCCAGCCGAAGACGTGATCCCACACATTGAGCCAGCCGGTTTTCGCCAGCGAGGTGAGCGCCGGGTCGCCCAGGTCTTGTGCCACCCATGTGACGGCGCCGCAGCCGACGACCTGCCGCGCGATGAACGGGTGGCGACCGGGCACATCCGTCAGCGTCATCCATTCATCGACCAGCGCATTCTGTTTCGGCGTGGCGATGGCGACGCGGAACGGGCCTTTGATCGCGTTCCACCCCGCTCCAAGCGGGCGCTCGCGCCGGCCCTGCACGGGCGCTTTGGCGAGCGTGCGCAGCGGCTCGGGGTCGGGGCGATCGGTCACGCCCTTAAGTTCGACCGGCAGCAGCGGACCGAAGGCGAGCGTCGGTTGCCAGTTGGCCGGCTGTGAGATCACCAGATGCCCGCCGGCGCGAATGTAGGCATCGATCGCTTGTTCGCGCGCGCCGCCGTCGGCCTTGAGGGCGGCGGGGTCGGCATCGAGCCACAGGATGGCATCGACGGCATCGTAAGCAAGCACGTTCTCGGGCAGATCGCGCGTGCGCAGGGAAATGAACACCACATCTTCGAGCACGCCCAGCAGCGCATTGCGATCGGTGAGCCCATCGCTGTATTCGGCCCAGGCCACGCGGCTGCCACCGTCGTTCACGGCAATCACCAGCCGCACGCCGCGCCGGCCGTCGGTGCTCGGCGGATCGACGCTATCGGGTACAGCGGTTATCGGCAGTTGGGTGATCTGCTTGCCGCTTTCGTTGCACAGGTAAACCTCTATCAACTCCTGAACGTCTTTCAACGAAGCCCCGTCGCGCGCCGAAGGCAGCCCGCGGCCGACGGGTTGGGGGATGAAGTACATCCAAAACCGCTGATCGCGCCCGCCGCCTTCGCTGCCGGTGAGGGTAATGTTGCGCGTGAAGACGGCGACGTCGTTGTCGAGATCGCGCTGTTTGATCTGGATCTGGTAAGTCCCCGACACCGCGCCATTGGGTTTGATGCGCACGACCATCGGCGTCCAGCATCCGGGTCGGTAGACGTTGTTGAACCCAATGCTCTCCACCTCGCCGGTGGGCTGGGCAACGCCCGTCGATGCTGCAATAACAAGAATGAAGGTCGCCAAGACCAGACAACGCATGCGGGAAACGTAAATGCAGCGGATCATGCGGTCAAACTTCGGGTCTAATTTACGAGCCGCAAGCGTCTGCGACCGGTCACTTTAAAACAGGAATCGGGTCGCTCACGCTCGCCGCTCGTTAAATGTGTTTGTCCAGCAGCCGATCCGACGCCAATTCTGTGAAAGTCATGGCCGGGCTTTCGATCCACCGGACAAATCAATGCCGCCGACCGTTCATTTTAGTTGCAACCGAATCCCTTCAAAGGGATGCTACGGCTGTGCAAGCGGGGCGGTTCGTAGCCTCGTTGATTGCAAGGGGTCAAAAATCTCAGTCGCACCTGGAGGCCATTATGTCGCCACGCTTCGCTTTCAAACAGTGTTCTCTGTTTACGCTTCTGACCATCATGATTTTGGGGTTAACCGGCGCAACGGCGCTGGCCGGTTTAAAAGTCGGCGACGCTGCGCCACCGATTAAGGTCGGCGGGTGGGTGAAGGGCGATGCGGTCACCGGTTTTGAGCCGGGCAAGGTTTACGTGATGGAATTCTGGGCGACCTGGTGCGGGCCGTGCGTCGCCGCCATTCCGCACATCAGCGAACTGCAGGCGAAGTATAAAGACAAAGGCGTCGTGGTCGTGGGCACGAGCGTGTGGGAGAACGAAAAAGATCAGGCCAAGGTGAAGCCGTTCGTGGAAAAGATGGGCGACAAGATGATGTACAACGTCGCCATGGATGACCGCAGCGGCGAGGGCCGAGGCGTCATGGCCGAAACCTGGCTGGCGGCGGCGGGGCGAAACGGAATCCCGTGTTCGTTCATTGTTGACCAGAAGGGCACGATCGCCTGGATCGGGCATCCGATGCAGATGGGACCGGTGCTGGCAAAAGTGGTCGCCGGAGCATACGACGCGAAATCGGCCGCCGGTGGTGAAACGATGATGAAACAATTCCAGGCCGCCTGGCGCGCCGGCAACAAAGACGAAGCCGCGAAGATCGCCGAGGCCAATCTGGACGCCGTGAAGGCCGACGCCGAAATGCTCAATGCGGTGGCCTGGACGCTGGTGGATCAGCCGGAGGTTTCCGAGATTCAACTCGCGGCCGCCGAAAAATACGCCGTCGCCGGTGTCGTCGCCAGCAAACGCGAACGCGGCGACATCCTCGATACCCTCGCGGCAGTGCATTTCAAGAAAGGGGAGATCGACAAGGCGATCGAGGTGCAGGAAGAAGCCGTCGCCAAAGCGGGTGACGACATGCGGCCGCAAATTCAGGAGGCGCTTGAGAAGTACAAGGCGGCGAAGAAGTAAACGATTCGGCGGGCGGCACGGGACGATGTAACGATTAACGATTAGGCGGACAGGACAACGCTTAATCGTCAATCGTTAATCGTTATTCTCGTCATGCATCATTCGTCATGCGCGATTCGCGCCTATTTATGCCCCTCCGGCGGATTGTCCGACAGGTATTTTTTCTGAATCACATCTGCCAGTTCGACATCATTGATGTTAGCCAGCGTGCACAGCCACGCGAACACGTCGGCGAATTCTTCTTCCAAGTTCGCACGGTCGTCGCCGTTTAAGGCGGTGGCGAGTTCACCGACTTCTTCGATGAACCACACAAACGTCTTAGGCGTCCCCCGCCCGCGGTCTACTTTATCGTAGCGCTCGCGGATGTAGGCTTGAAACTGCGCGATGGAAAGTGTGCTGGCGTTCATTGGGTAAAGCGTATCATGGCGTGGGCTCACCCCGAAAACCCGCGCCGCAGATTGTCATCCTTCGCGGGTGCGCTTCGGGATGACAATCGCGCAATCGCCCGGGCTCAATTCGTCGCCCCGTCGAGTTTGTTCCGCGTGCGGTTTTCGGAAATCCACTTTTCCAACGCGGCAACTGTCTTACGCTGGCGCGCGAGTTGATCTGCATCGCCGGCTTTTTCATATAAATCAGCCAAGAGTCTCTGCGCATCCAGATCATACGGGTCGATCAGCGTCGCATCGTTTGCGACGGCGATCGCTTTGGGCATTGCGCCGGTATCCCGATAAAGCCGTGCCAGCCGTTTGGCATAACGATTGTCCTTCAACTCCACATCGTTAAGTCGAATAAACGCATCGATGGCCTTGGCGGGCTGATTCACTTCTTTGCTGACGTACAATCCCGCCAACCGCTGATGCGGCAGCGCATCCACCGGCCGCAGCGCCGCGATCTGCTCCCACACGCCAACCGCCTCGGCGTACTGCCGCGATTTGATCAAGTCTTCCCCGCGGTCGCGCAGTTCGTCGTATTTCTTTTGCGATTCTTCGTCATAACCCCACCGCGCCACCTGAGCGCGCGCCCACGCGAAAAATTCTGATTCGAACTGCGAGACGCTTTTGCCTGTCGTCGCGGGGATCACTTCTTCCTGCAGCTTGCCTTCTCGATACATGGCAAGCTGCTTCAGAATCGTCGCATGGCCGAACGTTTGCTGGATGAATTGGCAAACCCAGTGACTCTGCGCGTACGCCAGAGTGCGATCGGTCGGCTTCTTCGGACGCACGAAACCCCACGTTAAATCTTCCAGCGTGAACAGTTCGTCGTTCTTCACCGCATGATAAAGCAGCGGAACCCAATCCCACGGGATCGGCTTGCGCTCTTCCAGCACCGCCAGGCCCTCGGTCATCCAGTGCGGAATGCGATTCTCGGTCGCGCCCAGCGTGACCGTGTGCGTGTACTCGTGCCGAAGCACGCGGGCCCAGTTGTACGTGCCCATCGTGTTCTGTCCGCGCCGCGGAGAGACCAGCGCGATGACACGGCCCGTCGACGCGCCGACCGTGCCGATCCACGGCGAGCCGGTCGTGCGCACGCTGAACGCATCGTGCGTGGGAAACACTTCGATAAAGGTCTTCACCGCCGGCTCGTGCTGGTATTCGCGGCAGATTTGCGCGTGAATACTTTCCAGATATTCCGCCATCGGCTCGGCGATGATCGGGTCGAGCTTCTCATTAAAGTAGATGACAAAATGCGGCGTTTCGAGCCGGGCGAATTTGGCCAAATCATCCAGCAAACGCAGATAATTCGTGGTGCGCAGGTTGAACGGGTCGAGCTTGTGCGCTTCATCGAGGGCGATGCGGGCATCATCCTCGTCGCCGCTTTGCGTGTAGAGCAGCCCCAAGCCGTTGCGCGGCGCGATCCACCACGGCGCGCGGGCGATCGCAACCTTATACATCTGGGCGGCGCGGGGGTACTGGCGCATGGCGCCGAGTTGTTCGGCCACTTCAAAGTACGCGGTGGCATTATTCGGGTCGACCGCTTCGACCTGCGCTATCAGTTCACCGGCGGCGGCTTCGCGCAGCCGAAGGGCGTTGGCGGCGGCGAGCAGGCCCAGCGCCTCAATGTGCTTCGGCTGTGCGTCGAGTACGCGCTTGAGGGGCGCTTCGGCAAGAAGCGGTTGACGCGACGTGAGCAGCGTGCGCGCTTCCAGCACTTCGGCGCGAACGCTGTGCCGATCGACGGCGCGGAGCGACCGAACGGCCTCATCCGCACCATCCAGATTGTATTGCTCCAGCGCCAACAGGCCGAACAGTTCATTGACGCGCGCGTCATTCGGATTGATTGCGTTGGCGGCGGTCAGTTCTTTGAGGGCGCCTTTGTTGTCATCCCGCGCCATCATAAATTCGGCGGCGGCGACCCGGGCGGGCCAGGATTGGCGGTCGAGTTGGTCATACGCGCGGATGAAGGCGTGCAACAGCTTGTCGTGCAGGGTTTCATCGGTTTGGTAAGCGCCCGTGATCGTCGCCCAGCGATCGAGTGCCCGGGCGACGGCGGTGAGATTCGTGGCGTTGTCCAGTGTGGAGTCGGTTTCATCGTCGAGCCGCTTGATAAAATCCTGTGGCGCATCGACGAACCACCGCAACTCTTTCGTGGCCGCTTCGAGGTCGCCGGATTGTTCGAGCACAGACGCCAGTTGTTGCCGGCCGGCGAGCGAGTCGGGCGTTCGGCTGATGAATTCGCGCAGCGCGATGATCGATTGATCGAGCCGCCCGGCGTCGGCCTCAATTCTCGCCCGCAGCAGCGTCGAGCGCGTGTCATTGACTAAATCGTCGGCGGACAGAATCAAGGATGCCCGGTCGCGTTGGCCGAGGTTGGCGAACGCTTCGGCGCGAAGCAAGCGTGCTTCGGTTGAATCAGGCGTCGAATCGGGCGTTGCGAGTGTGAACAGCGCGTTGCGATATCGGCCCGTGAACACTTCCAGGCGCGCACGATCGAGCGCGTTGTAATAGCTGGGATACTCCAACCGCGGGAGGGTGAAGTCGTGAATGGGAAGAGGAACCGCCGGCCCCCCCGATGCAGCGGAGCTTACAAAGGCGGCGGCGGTGGCGGCGGCTAGGGCGGCGGCTGATAAGGATCGAAACAACATCTTTTGGCTTGCGAGTCCTTTCGCCCGTCAAAACGCGGGCATTTGATTATACTTCGGTTGCATGGCCACCGTGGATGAACTCATCGGAAATACAGATGCCTTTCCAGTCTTGCGGCATTGGAATTATCTGAACCACGCCGGAATTTCGCCGCTGCCCCATTGTGTCGCCGAGGCGGTGCGAAAGTTCGCAACAGCCTACGAGAGTAATGCGTACCTGGGCGATGTCGGGTTCGGCGAAATCGAGAAATGCAGAAAATCCATCGCCACGCTCATCAACGCCGAACCGGTTGAGGTCGCGTTCCAGAAAAACACCGGCGAGGCGATCAGCACCATCGCATTTGGCCTTGATTGGGAGAAGGGCGACCGCGTGGTGACGGCGGCGGTGGAATATCCGGCCAACGTGTATCCGTGGATGGAACTGTCTCGGCGGCACGGCGTGGAAGTGATCATGGTTCCCGAGCGCGATCAGCCGGATGGCTCACGTGCCGTGAACCTCGCCGAACTCCTCGCCGCCGCCGAGCACCCGCGATGCCGTATGGTCGCGCTGTCGCATGTGCAATACGCCAGCGGACAGCGCATGCCGATCGAGCAGATCGGCGCTTTCTGCCGGCAGCGAGGGAAGTATTTTTGCGTCGATGCGATCCAATCCCTCGGCGCGTTACCCGTGGATGTGAAGAAGGCAAACATCGACTTCCTCGCCGCCGGATCGCAGAAGTGGTTGCTCGGGCCGGTTGGAACCGCGTTCGTATTCATTCGCAAGGAATTGATGCCGCAGGTTCGCCCGCTGGCGATCGGCGCGTATAGCGTGGTCGATCCGGACAATTACGGCGAGTTAAACTATACGCTGCAACCCGACAACCGCCGACACGAATGCGGCACGCCGGGGCTGGCATCGGTCATGGGCGTCGCCGCATCAATCGACATGCTGTTTGCCGCGGGGAAGGAAGCGATCGCGGTGCGGGTGAAGCATCTCACCGATCGGCTGGTGACGGGTTTGCGCGGCAAGGGTTACCGCATCAAAAGCCCCCGTGGCGGCGAGGATTGGAGCGGCATCGTCGCGTTCCTGCCGCCGGGCGAGGCAGATTTGAAGGCCATTGCCCGGCGGCTGCGAGTCGAGCACAGGATTGAAGTGGTGTTGCGCGAGAATCGCCTGCGTGCCGCGCCGCATTTTTACAATACGGATCAGCAGATGGATCAACTTGTCGCGGCTTTGGATTGA
>CAZXLA010000157.1:6635-8982 GCA_964641895.1 uncultured Tepidisphaeraceae bacterium | reverse complement strand
GGGGGTTGGAGTCGCCGGGAAGATGCTCGTGAAGCCATTCGAGGCTGGTTTTCATTGGACGCGGCAATTTACGCGCATTTGCACGTCGAGGGAAGCGTTGGGAGGTTAGTGATTGACGATTGACGGTTAGGCGCAAATCATGCGTGTTAATTGCCAATATTTAGTTGTCAGTAACTCCCACCTACGATTGGGTGTAAAGGTCAATGTTATTATCGGCTGTCTGCAGCAGCGCAAAACATGCGTCATCGTCCGCTAAAGTTTGCGCGGTGGTCTTGCCGACGAATCTCGCGTTAAGACAGCATGAACAAGGGCACGGTCGCCCACGATTGCATGCCCGACGGCAACGGATTGCCGGCGGAATTTCAGAACTACCAACAAGGAGGTTGGCCCACCCCAACACCACTTGCGCTTTCCGTGGCGGAGCCGCGGTTCAACGTCGTTCTCTTTCGAATCGCAAACTTCTGTCCTTCAACCCAACTAAGACCCGACCGGCGGATAAGGATATCCGCCGATTAGCTCCATCACGGAGGATGCTATGAGCCGAATTAATTCCAATATTCAATCGTTACAGGCCATCAACCGCCTCGGCCGAAACAACGGCGATCTCAGCACGCGCCTCGAACGCCTCGCCAGCGGCGTTCGCATCAACCGGGGCAAGGATGACCCCTCCGGCCTCATTGCCAGCGAAACCCTGCGCAGCGAAATCAACGGCATTCGCACCGCCATCGATAACACCAGCCGCGCCAACAACGTCATCAACACCGCCGAGGGTTCGTTGAACGAAGTGTCGTCGCTGCTGCTGGAGCTTCAGAGCCTCACGCTCCAGGCCGCCAACTCCGGCGCGCTCAGCGATCAAGAAGTGGAGGCCAACCAGTTGCAGGTCGATTCGATCCTCAACTCGATCAACCGCATCAGCAACACTACGCAGTTCAACGGCATCAAGCTGCTGAACGGCGCGCTCGATTACACGCTGTCGGGCGTCACCAGCACCGACATCGACATCGTCACCGTGAACGCGGCCAAGTTGCCGGATAACGGCGCGCAGTCGATCGTCGTGCAGGTGACCGGCTCGGCGCAGCTGGGTGAAGTGCAGTTCACCGGCACCGACACCGGTGCCAGCGCCGTCACCGTTGAAGTGGCCGGCGTGTTCGGAACCGAGCAGCTTTCGTTCGCAAACGGCACCACCACCGCCGACGTGGCCCTCGCCGTCAATTCAATTAAAGAATCGACCGGTGTGAGCGCGATCGTCAGCGGTGGTACGCTGCGATTCACTTCGACCGCTTACGGTTCGGATCAGTTCGTCTCGGTGAAAACCATCAGCGGCAACTTTGTTGATGGCAAGGACAGCGGCCAGGACGCAACGGTTGCGATCAACGGCTCGTCGGCCGACGTGAAGGGTCTCAGGGCCACGCTGCGCAACGGCGACCTCGACGTGGAACTGACCCTCGATTCGTCGTTCGCAACGACCGTTTCAACCGCCGGTACAAGCTTCAACATTACCGGCGGGGGGGCGAAGTTCCAGCTCGGCTCGACGGTAACTCGGCCGGGACAGATCCAGGTCGGCTTAAGTTCTGTCGCGACGACAAAACTCGGCAACGACGTGCTCGGCTCTCTTTCGAGCATCGGAAGCGACGGCGACAATTCGCTGGTCAAAGGCAACTTCAGTCAGGCGCAGAAGATTCTGACCGAAGGCATTCGCCAGGTGGCGGTGCTGCGCGGGCGGCTTGGCGCGCTGCAGAAGAATGTGCTCCAAACGAATTCAAACAGTTTAAGCGTCGCGCTGGAAAACGTGACCGCCAGCGAATCGGCCATTCGTGACGCCGACTTCGCCAGCGAAACCGCTGCGCTCACGCGGGCGCAGATTCTGGTGCAGGCCAACACGTCGGTGCTGGCCCAGGCAAACGCGGCACCGCAGCAGGTATTGGCGCTGCTGCAGTAACAGTCTTAGTGAGGTGAAGGTCGGCGGGAGCGGTTGAAACCCTGCCGCGCGACAGCAGACGATAAGCCCCGGACCCACAAGGTCCGGGGCTTGTTGATTGTATGTTTCCCTCCCCGGTACGCCGGGCGAGGGAGCAGGGTCACCCGAACCCGCACGGCCCCGGTCCGCCGCAGCGGCCGCAGCCTTGCGGGGCGGCGGGTTGCGATGATGAACTATCTTTCCCGACCGCAGCGAACACGCTGAGCGCGCGAGCGGTTTGTTTGCTGTCGCACTTGGGGCAGGCGGGTTTGGAATCGTCCGACATCGAGCGAACGAGCTTCTCGAACCGTGTTTCGCACTTCTTGCAGACGTATTCGTACATTGGCATGGCAGAATGATTGTAGCACACGCCGATCAAACCAGTGATTC
>CAZXLA010000157.1:0-6535 GCA_964641895.1 uncultured Tepidisphaeraceae bacterium | reverse complement strand
GTGACCGTCGCGCGAAGCTTTTCTATCGCGCCCTGTTCGATCTGGCGCACGCGCTGTTTGGTCAGCCCGAGGCGCACGCTTAACTCGTCGTATCCGACCGCTTGCGTTTCACCCAGGCCGTAGTGCAGGCCAATAATCTCGCGTTCACGGGCGGAGAGTTTCCCGAGCAGGCGTTGCACTTCATCGCGCACCAGCAGTTGGCGCGTAAAGGTGTCTTGGCGGTCGGGAACCGATGCAAGTACGTCGTCGATCGCAGACAAGGCTTTCGAGCGAAGCAGCGGGACGCTTCGGGCAAACCCTTTCATGAGCGCCAAGGTCGAATAAGTGCTGAAGCGAAAGCCTTTGTGTACATCAAAACTGTCGACGGCGCGCATGAGCGTAATGTTGCCGTCGCTCACCAGCTCCATAATGTTCATGCCCGGCCGCATGTGTTTGCGGGCGACGCTGACGACCAATCGCAGATTCGCGCGGACGATCGCGTTCTTGGTGTCGTTGGCGCGGTTAAGGTGGCCTTCCAGTTCATTCAGCTCTCGGGCCCGTGCAAACTGCGGTTCGAGCTGCCGACGCGACTGGACAAAGCGAAACTTATGGTAGTTGAGCTTAAGGAATAGCGCCCGCTCGCGAGCCTGCGTGAGCAGGGGGGTGCGATACAGTTCCTGCAAATACGGCGGCAGGTCGCGCGGGATGCGGGCGTCTTCGCCGGTGGGTGACGGCGGCAACTCGTGTTGTGCCATCAGTTCGGCCACGACGCGATCGCTGTCGGGCTGATGATAAAGTTCGTCGTCAATAAACCGCACCTTGCGGCTGTTAATCCGCGCGATGCGCTCGTCGACGATCACGCGATACACCGCACTGCGCGGCCGGCAGGCGCGACGCGCCAACCGGTCGATCGGCAGCCCGCGGCGGAAGGCTTTGAGAATGCGGGCGCGCTCGTCGTCGTTAACACCCATAGGCGCGAGGCGGAAAATCGCCTGCTCGGGGTTCTCTTCGTCGTGCTTCTTGATCGTGTACTTGATCGTGAGCGGGCTGCGATTGAGCTTGCGCGCGATACGCCGGGCAATTTCGGTTTCGCAGCACTGACACATCACCGCCAACCGGCGGGCGCGGGAAAGGATGACGTTCTTCTCGGCATCCGTCACCTGAGTGAAATTGGTGCCGCGGCTGACCTGGTCTTCGTGCGTTGCGAGAAACCGCTCGACGGTCGAAAGCAAAAACCCCACGCGGCGCCGGCCGTCGTTGAAGATAAACCGCCGCGCCGGCAGCCCCCGGCGGCGCCATCGTTGGATCGTTTTGCTGGTGACGTTGAAGCGCAGCGTGAGGTCGTCAATCTGCAAAACCGGCTCGACCAAGGCGCCGGTTCGCACGTTCAGTCCGTCGGAAACCTGTTCGATCAGCAATCCAAGATCGTGCTGTAACGCCAAGCCGGTAAGCAACTGCGCGTCGGCTGTCTTAGCGCGATAGCCGGTGATGCGAAAGACGACGTATTCAAGCGGGTAGGCTTTGAGTGCATCGATTTCCAGCAGAAGCCCTTCCGCCGCGGCAAGTTGCACTTCGCGCGCGTCCAGCGGCGTGAAGGCCAATTGGCGGGTCAGGGAAGCGATGCTGTCGAGGCGATATTTGGGCATCGTCAAAGTTCAGTATCAACAGATCGACTCGGGGGGTCAAGGCCAAACCGCCAAACCAAAGCTGAAGATTATAGGACCAGTCAATGACTGCGCACCGTGAAATCGTTCATTATCTGTTGCTACGCAGGCTTTTGCGGTGATGTTCGTTGGCGACGCAAGAAAAGGGCTCCCGACGTGAGGATAAGGCCAATCGCCGGTTCGGGTACGGAAGCAGTCGGGCCGGCACGGGCCGGCGTGGTAGATGACAAAACTTGGCCGAAGTTTGAGGCGAGGATGGTGAAGTCGTCCAGGTTCGTCACGCCGTCATAGTTGAAATCGCCTTGCGCCCAGTAACTTGAGAAGCCGAATCGGGCGGCGAGGCTGGTGAAATCGTCGAGATTGACAGTTCGGTCGAGGTTTGCATCGCCGGCAACGGTGAGTCGCAGCAGCAGGCTCGTGCCGTCGATCGGTTGGCCGACGAATGTTGCGGGGAAACCCACGTCGGATGCTTCGGCCACGCCGATCGCCCGGTTGGCGGTCGTCGCGGCGATGGAGGAGCGAATGCCGGTGCCCAGCCAACTCCCGCCGGCGAAACCGGAAAGAAGTTGACTAATCACTGTAGTTCGCGGCGACGCGCCGGTGTAGTCGATCGCCAACGCATTGTCGGCCAGATCCAATGTTCCAACCCACGCGCCGGGCGCGCCGACGATGCTCAGTTCGTTTAGGCGGCTGGTTCCCGTTGCGGTTGAATCGGGTTGAACCGCAAAGTTGCCCTCGATCGTCAAGCCCGTTTCGCGAATGTGGGTGAGTGTCAGGTCGGCCGATGCACCCATGTAGCTTCGGCCGGGCGTCACCAGCGGGCCGGGCGTTGCGGTGCTTTCGAAGATTTTTGTTCCGGGTCCGGTGATCTGCGCCGTGCCCGCCACGTTGCCGAGGAACACCGCCGTCGAGCCTGTGCTGACGCGCAGCTCGCTGCCGGCGCTGTTGGTGACATTATTGTAAAACGTGACGACCGCGTTACCTGTGATGATGGTCT
The DNA here is from genome assembly GCA_964641895.1 of uncultured Tepidisphaeraceae bacterium. Taxonomy (GTDB): domain Bacteria; phylum Planctomycetota; class Phycisphaerae; order Tepidisphaerales; family Tepidisphaeraceae; genus UBA2421. The sequence continues at coordinate 3,895 of CAZXLA010000157.1, read as the reverse complement.
TCGCGCCGCTGGATTGCGCGACGTTGCCAAACACATCGCTCACACCGGCCGAAAGGGCGATGGTGCCGGCGTTGGCGATCGATCCGCCGCGCAGAAGGCCTCGGCCGTTAATTCTGCCAAGCGCGGCGTTGTTGATGGCGGCGAGCACGTCGATCTCGCCGGTTTGCAGATTCAGCAAACCGGCCTGATTATCGAGTCCGCCGGTCACCCGAAGCCGCTGACCGGCGCTGGCGGTTATTTCGCCCAGTGCGTTGAGCACGTCGCCGCCGATCGTCCCTCCGCCGCGAATCAGGCCATTGTTGGTCAGCAGGGTCGATACGCCCAGCGTCGCGGCGGGGTGGTTCAGCAGGAGTTGGCCGCTGTTGGTCATCGAAGCCGCGGAAAAAGACCCGCCGTCGAGCGAAAGCACGCCGCCGCTGCTGATCGTTGCGTTGTTGACGATGAATGTTTTTCCGGCCGTGGTGCTGAGCAATGCACCCAGCGGCCCGGTCGGGCCGATGTTGAGCGATATAAACTCCAGCGTGCCGCTGTTGAAGTTCAGCACCCCGCTGCGCGTCAGCGTGCCGACTCGAAGCGTGGCGTTGTCGATGGTGACCGATGCGAAGTCGTCAATGGTAACGCTCTGGGCGATGGCGTTGAAAACGGTGCCCGGCCCGAGCACCACTGAGGCCGGCGCGCCAAGTCCGAAGCTGACGGGGCCAAGCGATGTGATGCGAGATCCCGGCCCGGAGAGGGTGAGCGTTGTTCCCGGGCCGAATCCGCCCATGGTTAACAAATTGGTGGTGAACGACGCACCGTTGGAGACCAAAAGCGTCGCCGCCACGCCGTTGCCGATATTGGTGCTGCCGGCGGAGACGGCCGAACCGACACCATCGATCCGCAACAGCGCGCTGGCGGTGTTTCCGTCATCGGAATTTAAGCCCCCCACGCGCAGGAGCCCGGATAACGATACCAAGCCGCCGCTTAGCACTTCCAGCGTGCCGGCATTGTTGACACCGATGCTGAGGCTGGCGGCGTTCCAGGTCGAGCCGCCGCCTACAATTCTCGCGCTCGCCGGCCCATTCTCGCCCACCTGGCTGGCGCCGCCCGTTGTCAGGACGGCGCCCGACTCGATGAGCATGCCGGCCGAGCCGTTTTGGGCGAGATTGATGCTGCCCGATGAAAAAACTCGCGTGTTGAATCCGGTCAGTGAAAGTTGCCCTCTGCCTGAGGCCCCCGGGCCAACGGCGATCGCACCGACGTTGTAAGTGCCATTGCTGAGCGCGGCCGTCCCATCCCCAAAGTTTCCAACGACGAATTGACCGGAAAAGCTGTGCGTGCCGACCCCCGACCCATTCAACACACCGGTGGAACCGGCCCCGCCACCGACGCTCAGGGTAGTGCCGCTGAATGTACCCGTCGAACCAATGTTAACTGTTCCGGAATTCTGATTGCCGATGAACACGCCGGTGGTGCTGGTCCACGCGCCATTCATCTGCACGCTTCCAACGCCGGTGGCCGTGTCGCCCACTATTGAAAGGCCGGTGTTAAGTGTTGCGCCGTTGCTGACGACCACCGATGCGGTGCCGGCACTTCCGATGCGTAACGTGGAGAACGAACCGATTCCGCTGGATAGAATCGTCAAGCTGCCGGATTGTCCGGCGGTGTCGGCCAAATTGAAGGTGTTGGAGGCGACGAACAGCCGGCCTCCCGCGCCAACGGTCAGGCCCGCGCCGGCCAGCGTGCTGCCGAAGGTTGTCGCCCCGCCCAGGCTCATCGTTCCGTCGTTGAGAGAAATAATCGGCACGTTGCCCGCCCCGCCGATCGCCGCGCCTTGGGCCACAATATACAATTGGCCGTTCAGATCGAACGTGACCCGGTCGTTGCGGAAATCAAGCTGCTGCGTCACCGTGCTCGCCGCCGACGAGAACGAAACCGTGTACCCGCCGACCGAGCCGAGATTGAACACCGGCCGATCAAGCGGCCCGGGAATGCCGACCGGGTTCCAATTGCCATTGAAGTTAAAACTGCCGCCGGCGGCATTGCTCCACGTGAACGTTGCGGCGTTCGCGCGTGAATTGGCCATCAACCCCGCCGCGACGACGCCCACCGAAACGAACAACGATTGGTGCCAGACGCACCGGCCCGGAAACCGCTTCATCATGTTTCTCCCGAATGATTGCCCTGTTCGAGCGCGCTCGCATTGAACACGAACACCCGCGCGCAAATCAAGAAAAATCTGCCGATGGCGGTATGATCGCTTTCTGAATATGGCCAAGTCTTCGCCGGTTAGCCAGTTTGACGTGTTCGCCATCGGCGACCACTCGTCGGCGTATCTTGCCGCCGCCGCCGTTAAAGCGAAGCAGCCCAAGCTCGTGGTCGGTCACGCCGTCCTGCCCGGCGAATCGCATCCCGACCGGCTCACCATCGCCAATCCCAAGCTTTTTGACCTGCACCCTATTCTTAGCAGCCTCAAAAAGCAGTTTAGCAATTGCTGCACCTGCGGCGCGCAGTTTCTTTCCGAAACGCCCAATGTTCGCGGAGAATATGCCAGCAAAACCCCGACCGCCATCGTGCTTTCCACCCGCGCGTTCACTGCCGCCGCAGCAAAACTCGCCGGCGCCGCCGGCGTTATTGCCCGCCTGGCCAAAGCGCAGGTGGAAATCCGCAAAGTGATCGACGACGGCGTTGAAATTTCCATTGACGATAAAACCATCGCCGCGCGCGTGCTCCTCGTCGCCACACCCTTGCCGCAGGGAAGCGCGCGAACCGTCGGCCTGACCACCGCGCTCGACGCCAACGTGACCCACCATTACCGCTTCGCCACCTTCAAGCCCGCCAAAGGGATGTTCCCGTCAAACAAACCACTGGTGATGAGCCTCGACCTAGCCGGCACCGGCGCGTGGGCCTGGCTATTGCCCTGCGGAGACACGGCGCAGGTTTCGGTGATGCAACTGGCACGCAAACCCGCGCTGCCGCCGGGCCGCGACTTGGACACATGGATCGAAAACCTTATCGCCCACGCCGTGCTGCCCGAAGGTAAACCACCGAAGCTCGGCGAGGCCACCACGATTGACCTGCCCGTGGCCGGCGCGCTCTCGGGCGAAACCGTCGCCAACCGCACGCTGCTCGTCGGCCCGGCCGGAGGGTTCATCAGCGCGTGCAGCGAAGAGCTTTACCCCGGCTGCTGGAGCGCAATTCTCGCCGCCGATGTCGCCGTCGCGAGCCTCAAGGAGCGCCACGTGCAGGATTCACTCATCAACTACCGCGAGCAGTGGGGCAGCACCGTTGGCGATTACCTGAGAGGCCCGCAGCAGAACCTCAAGCTCCTTCTCCCGCTCATCTATCGAAATGCGATCATGGCCGCCCGCGTGGGTGAAGCGATCTTTCTAGGCGAAAGCGTCGTCAGATAGGTGCGCACGATCGATTCGACGACCTCAATTCTCAAACGATCCATACGTTTTGGGATATCGGGCGAGGCGGAAACTCCGATAACAACCACGCCCGATAAAACCCCGAAAGCGAACCCTGCGCTAGGCGTCGAATCGATAGTTTGGGTAGTCTGTAACAAATAGGTAATTTAAAACATCGTCCAAACTTGCGCGTCGGAGCGAAATTTCGGCGCGGTGCGTCAGCGCGTGCGACGTAAGTGCCTTTGAGATATCATGTTGCAGCAAAATTGTCGGTGTTTTACATCGCTCAAGATTGCCAGCCCTGAAAGACGATAGCTTTTCTGTCGGACGCGATGATGATCATCAAAATCCGGCCGGCGAACGGGCGATGGAGTCGCCCGCGTCGTGAACGCTAATGAGGTCGCGCCCGCAGCGTCAGCGGCGCCGAAAACGAGTCGAAAAGAGCCGCCATGAGTGCAATCAACAGCGTCGGACCCACCACCCCGATCAACAAACTTCAAGCC
>CAZXLA010000156.1:0-8982 GCA_964641895.1 uncultured Tepidisphaeraceae bacterium | reverse complement strand
CTAAGCACACCATTTTTAGATTAAGCCAGATTCCCGTCGCAGAAAGTGAATGGATCGACGGCGCCTCGCCCATCCCGTTGATACCGGCCGCCGTCCCTTGCCCCAATACCCACCGATTATCCGACGCCCAGACGCGGCGGTTCACTGATGCCTGCAACTCCAATCAGAGGGCAAGATACCGAATTATCGAGAGGTGTAGCTGCAATAAACAGCCGCCGCAACAGACATTTTTTTTAGGAGCCGCAATGTCGTCAATTCCATCTGGTAATGTAGGTACGTATGGTGCGACTCGATCCGTCAATACCATTGTCGATCGAACCACGCTTGCCCCTTTTGATCGGATTCGCTGGGGCCCGATCGTAGCCGGACTGTTTGGTGCGCTCACCGTGATGGCCGTGCTTGGCGCGCTAGGCGTGGCAGTGGGTCTTTCCAGCGTAGATGCCGGGGAGCGGGCCAGTTCGTATGGAATGGGCGCTGGAATCTGGGGCATTATTTCTGCACTAATCGCGTTTTTCGTCGGCGGGTGGATTGCTTCCAGCACCACTGCGCGCCGCTGCGGATGCACCGGTGTAATGCAGGGCGCGATGGTCTGGATGGTGACCATTCCACTCCTAATCTACTTGCTCGCGGGCGGAATCGGAATGGCCGTGCAGTCGGCCGAAGAACGCAACGTGAATGTCATTTCCAGAAACGATGTTTACCCGGATCGCGCGGGCAACGCGGCCCTTGATAGCACTCTCGCGACGGGCAATCTCAACGCGGCAAACGACACCCGCCTGAACACCCGCGACGAAGCCAACGCCCGCACCGGCGCGAAAACCGCCTGGGGAACATTGATTTCCATGCTCCTGGGCTTGGCCGCCGCATGTGCCGGCGGGTACTTTGGCTCACGCGATGATGTGGACGGCACTTCCCACTACGACGCCGACGCGAACCTCGCCAACAATCCGGTTCGCAATCCATAGAACCCGAGCAATCGAAATCGGCGTGACCTTCTTAGGTCAGTCCGCTCCGAACGCCAACGCCGAGATCAAAGCCCTTTAACTGCGAAGTTAAAGGGCTTTTTGTTTTTGAAAACGGAGAGGAAGGGATTCGAACCCTTGTTACGGTTTCCCGCAAACAGCATTTCCAGTGCTGCACCTTCAGCCACTCGGTCACCTCTCCAAATGGGCCGGGCATCATACCTGTTGTGCGGCGGCGGGCCAACTAACTTGAGCTTCGCCTGATGCACTGTGCAGGGCCACCGCATATCACCCGAATTACGAACTGCAAGCGTCAGCCACCGGTGATGTTGTTGCAGGAATCGGGTCGCTGACGCTCGCCGCTCTTTATATGCGCTGGCCCTGATGCAACGCGACGGCCGCCGGCGTGATTCTCACTCGCTTGCCCGTAGAATGTTTCGCGTGGCGGAGTACGCGCGAGAACCCTATCAGCCTTTGGTGTCGGCCGGTGAGATTGATCATCACGTCACCGACATGACCGTGACGTTCGCCGCCGACGTGACGCTGGCCAAACTCCAGGCGCAACTCGCGCCGCACAACCAGTGGCTGCCGATCGACGGCGATTCGGCGGTGCCGATCAGTCAACTCGTGCTTCGCAACAGCACCGGCCCGCTTCGGCTTGGGTACGGCGCGTGGCGCGATCTGCTGCTTGGCGCGCAGTTCACCAACGGCCGCGGCGAGTTGATCACCGTCGGCGGGCGCGTGCTGAAAAATGTCGCGGGGTATGACGTGACGAAACTGCTCGTTGGCAGTTACGGTGTGTTCGGTTCGCCGGTGACTTTCACCGCGCGCACATGGAGACGGCCGGCGGGCGCGCTGCATGTGTCGTTGAGCGTCAGTGCGGTCGAGAAGATGACATCGATCATCGCCTCGCCGCTCAAGCCGCAATGGGCCTTGCTCCGGCCGGGCGCCCTGCACTTTGGCTATCACGGCGATGAGGCGTCGATTGCATATTTCCAATCGCATATCGGCGCACTGGAACCGACGGGTGCGGCGTGCGTTTCGATCGAAGGCGATGTTGAATTTCGACGAAACCTCTGGAGCGGCGAATTTTCGCTTCGAGCGAGTGTTCCGCCGGCCAACCTCGCCGCGTTCGTCCGCGATTCGCAGTTGTATGATTTTGTCGGGGATGCGGCGTTTGGAATTGTTGCCATAACCCATCAAGGCACGATCGACATCGCTTTGTTCCGCGAAGCCGCCAAGCGGCTGCGGGCGACGCTTTTGGAGTTTGATCGTCATGGTATGCCGCGCGCGTTGAACCTTGAACCGGCGACGTACGCAATCCTTGAGAAACTCAAAACCGCGTTCGACCCCGATGCCACCTTGCCGCCCTTACCGAAGAACCTGGTATGAGCAGTTTATCGTCATCGACTTCTCCCGATCGCAAGCCGGAGGCTTCCGCCCCGGATTCTTCGAGTGCTTTGCGCATCGACCCGCGCGCCTACGCGCGCGGCCTCTCGTGCGTGCACTGTGGTCTTTGTTTACCCGCGTGCCCGACCTACACCCAAAACGGTAACGAAGCCGACAGCCCGCGTGGGCGGATTCAGATCATGCTCGGATTGGCCGATGGCAAAATCGAGCCGACCGCGCAAGCCGTGGAACATCTTGATCTGTGCCTCGACTGCCGCGCGTGCGAAACGGCGTGCCCGAGCGGTGTGGTTTATCACGAACTGCTCGAAGAAACCCGCGCTCAGTTGCGCCATCTGCCAATCACGCCGGGAAAGAGCGCAGCGCCGTCCCCGCTCCGAAGGCCGTTCAGCGCACGTTTGATCGAGTGGCTATTCCTCAACATCCTGACCAATCCAACGCGCCTCAAACTGTCTCTCGTCGTTCCAAGGATCCTGCAGAAAATCGGCCTCTACGCATTGCTTCGTAAGGTCGGCGTCTTCAACATTCTGCCGGCAGGATTAAGGAAGATGGAACAGATGCTCCCGCCAACGGGACCGATCTGGCCGACGAAACTTCCCGAGCGCATTTCTGCGACGGGAACAAAGAAGGCGACGGTTGCATTTCTACCCGGCTGCGTCGGCAGCGTGATGTTCGAGCGCGTGAACCGCCAGGCGGTGGAACTGCTCAGCGCTTGCGGGGCCGAGGTGATCGTTCCACCGGCTCAAGGTTGCTGTGGCGCGATTCACCATCACAGCGGCATCCATGCGCCGGCGAGGGTGATGGCCCGGCAGAACATCGACGCATTCTTCGCCGCCGGCGAACCCGACTTCATCACCTCCACCATCGCCGGCTGTGGCGCGATGATTCGTGAATACGACTTGCTGCTGCGAGACGATCCAGTGTACGCCGACCGCGCCAAGCGGTTCGTCGCCAAGGTTCGTGATGTTTCCGAAGTGCTGCTGCAGCTCGGCCTGCCCGACCTGCCGCACGCGGTGAACGAAACCGTGACGGTTCACGATGCGTGCCATCTCATTCACGCCCAAAAAGTAAGCGCCGCCCCGCGGCTGCTGCTTGCGAGGGTAAAAGGGTTGAAACTCGTGCCGCTCCCCGAGAGCGACATGTGCTGCGGCGCCGCCGGCACCTACAACCTCACGCAACCGGCGATGGCGACCGAGTTAGCCGACCGCAAACTGCGCCACATCGAGTCGACGGGTTGCAAGGTGTGCGTGACGGGCAACGTCGGCTGCGCCATGCACATTCAGAGCCAGGCGACGGCAACGAAGCGAGCACTGCGCGTCGCGCACCCAGTGGAAATTTTGCACCGCGCGATGTTCGGCCGGTGAACCGGTCGGGACGACGCAAATTACTTCTTTATCTCCCCCACCGCTTCAGCCAGCTTGTCGATCTTGCCGTGCAGTTGCATGATTTCGTGCTGGGCTTTTAGGTTCACCTGATAGTCGGCGTCGGCCCGGATGCGGTCCTTTTCGCCGCTGCGGTTTTGGCTGACCAGGACGAAGATGCTCAGGAAAATGGCTTCGAGTGAGACGATCATGGTCAACAAGCCGAAGGGGTAGGGGTCGGGACCGTGTTCGCCTTTGACTAGATTGAAAAGGACCCAGGCACCGAACCAGATCACGTGGAATGCGACGAACCACTTGTTGGCGCTGATGGCGGCGATGAAGTCGGCGACTTTTTGCCACGTCGTCGACTTTTGCTCGATCAGCAAGTTGGCATTGGTCACGCCGCGGAGTTTGTCGAGGATGTCGCGCTGTCGGGCACCCAGCACGCTGAGCACATCCACTGAGCCGTGCGGGTGTCTTTCCAAAAACGTAATAAAATCGGCGCGGCTAAGGGTAAAACAAGTCGTCGGATCGATGCTGCGGATGCTCGCGGTGCGCACGCCGCCGTCGAGCAGGGACAAGTCGCCGAAGAATGCGCCGTCTTCAAGGACGGCCAGCGTTTGTTCTTTGCCGGTTTCGTCGGGATAGCTGACCTGCACTCGGCCGGTTTGGAGTAGATAGAGTTCGTCGCCTTTATCGCCGATCCAGAAGATCGGTTCGTTGGCGCCGAACTTCCTTTCCTTCAGCATGGCGGCCAACGCAGACAGCTCAATCTCGTCGAGCTTTGAAAAAAGGGGAATGCCGGCGAGCAGTGCTGTGTCCATTCGATCTCCGCTTAAACCCCACCGGATCGCAAACTGAAGAGGGGTGATCCGCAGATTAACGCAGATTAACGCAGATTAGAAACTGAATTAATTTGCTCTGAAATTCCCCCTCCATGTACTCCAGGAGGGGACACGCAGGCTCACGCAGACTTGAAATTGAATTAATCTGCGTTAATCGGCGTTGTATTTCCCCCTCCTGGTACTCCGGGAGGGGGAGAGATGTGGTAAGATCATTTTTGAATCGCGGTGACGGAGGTGATCGCACGGCGAGCAATCGGCGTGAGGAAAGTCCGAACTGCAAAGGTGCGGCCCCATGGGCCAATCCAAAGGGTACGGTGCTGGCTAACGGCCAGGCGGCGAAGTTCTGGGCTTGCTCAGAATGAAACCGACGGAAAGTGCCACAGAAAATAGACCGCCGGGGGAGGAAGTGATTGAGTGACCGAGTGATAGTAATGGCGTGATGGATGCAGTAACTCCATCACTCGACCACAACCCCACTCCTTCACTTCCTCCCCCGGTAAGGGTGAAACGGTGCGGTAAGAGCGCACCGCGTTTTGAGTGATCAAAACGGCACGGCAAACCCCACCGGCAGCAAGACCAAATAGGCAGAGACGATCGCCGGGCGACTTGTCACCCGGTTTTCACGGGCTGTCCCGGTCCGTTGAATCTGCGGGTAGGTTGCTTGAGGCTCCGAGTAATCGGCGTCCTTAGAGAAATGGTCGCCCTTCCGAGCAATCGGGAGAACAGAATTCGGCTTACGAGTCGCCGCGATTCATAAACAAACGCCGGCCGGCCCGAACAGGGCCGGCCGGCGATCTTTTGCGGTTGTGATTTGTCGGTTGTGGGTTGGTTGTGGTGGTTTGGAATGATGCAATTCCAACAACCAACCTAAGACCTGAAAACTACAATCTGCAATCTGCAATCGACATTAAGCGTAGGTATCAACCGACCCACCCAGCCCCGTCGCCGCCGCCACGAGCGCGTCGCCCGCCGCCGCCGGGCCTTGCGTCGCCGCCTGGATCAGCTTCACCGCAGCATCGCCTTGTAACTGTTGGTTATCAAGCAACTTACGCGCAACGGCGTACTGCACCTGCGAAGCAATCTTCGCCTGCTGCAACCCGATCGCGGCGGAAACAAGTGAATCCATTAGAGAGTAGATCGGCAAACCCCGCACCAACACTTCAATGTCGTCGGCCCGTGCGCAAACCCAGCCTATATCGGACTTTGGATCAATTCACGCGCCCGCTCTCCCTGCGACGGCCTATCCCGGTTCCTGCTCGAGGATGACCGCCGTGCCGTAGCAAAGCACTTCGGTGGCGCCGTTGCCCTTGCTGCCGATGTCGGATGCGTCGTAGCGAAAGCCAAGAACCGCAGTCGCGCCCAGCGACCGGGCGTGATCGATCATGAGGTCATACGCCTGCTGACGGGTCTGCTCGCACATTTCGGTGTACGACCCGATCTTCCCGCCGACAATCGATTTCAGCCCGCCGAGAATGCCTTGCTTGATGGTCGGCGCGCGGACGATGATCCCTCGGACCACGCCCAGATATTGCTTGATTCGGTAGCCTTCAATCGTGAACGTGGTGGTAACGGGTATGGACATGGTTGCCGCCATCATCGCCGGGACACCCGCCGGTTGGAATAGATGCGCCCGCCAGTGCCCATCTGTTTTTTTTCGAAATTATGTTGTGACCCAGTGTGGAAAACTTTAGAATGCGAAGCGTCGTGTGGCACGGACGAATCACATCAAGCCGAATCACATGGCGGTAGGCCAAATTTTGGGAACACAGCAGTTGGTTGTTGAAGTAGCCGACCGGCCACTCGGGTGAGAGAAACGCATCCCACCCCATCCGGCACGTCTAAAGTCGACGCGTAACGGTTTACGTTTGCGTTCGAAGTTTTGATTGACATTTCTTTCGCACCGCCGAGGCAAATTGGGCTGGGGCTCATGGGTTGCGCGGCGGTCGTGGAGCCCCGTCCGTGCGGTCGGCGGGATGCACACATCAAAAGACCGCTAAGGAGAATTTGCATGCGCACTCGAACCTTACTTGCCGCGGCTGTCGCGGCGACGGTGGGATCGGCAGCCTGGGCCGACCTGACCGTAAACAACAACCTGGGCAATCTTGCGCCGGGCAATTACGCCATCGCGGGAACAACCGTCGGCAACGACAATGGCGCCGACACCTACGCCCCGATCGCGAACACCACCGCGATCTGGGATCAGGACTACGTCTATCAGTTCAACATTGCCAGTGCGGTAACGGCATCGATCGATACCAACGATCCCAACGGCGCTGTCGACAACGACTTCTTCCTCCTCACCAGCCTCGGGACCACCGTGAATGCAAGTGGGCTTAACCAAGCCAGCGGCGCCATCGGTAGCGGGATCGTTGAAGTGGACGGCGTCTATGGCGTCATCCAGGCGGGAACCTACTACCTGAGCGTTGATGCCTGGCGTGGTGTTCCAGGTGCGGCCGGCACGCCGGCGGTCGGTCGCGCCGGCGCGTTCAGCGGCACGCTGGCACTGACGGCGTTCGTTCCCCCCACTCCCCCGCCGTCCACCGATGCGGTGCTCGGTGGCTCCATCTCCGGCACACTCGCGCCCGGTGGGCACGCGTGGTATCGCTTTGACTACGCCGGCGGCGGTTTCACGCTCGACACCGAAGGCAGCGTGTTTGCGCCGTCCAACGATACCGAACTGGGCTTGTTCAACTCCAACGGCCAGTTGGTGGCCCAGGATGATGACGGCGGCACAGGCTTTCTGAGTTCGCTCAATTCACCCGCCGGATTAGTGGCGGGCACGTATTATGTGGCCGTCGGTGGCTTCAACACCACCCACGCCGGCGGCTTCTCTGCAACCGGCGGAACCAACGGCGGAAGCTTCGTCCTCAACGGCCTGCAGATCGTCCCCGAACCCACCGGCCTGGCCGCGTTGGGATTGGTGGCGTCGATGGTCGTGCGTCGCCGTCGATCAGCCCGTTAAGCCAATTACCATTTTGTAATCGTTCAAAAGTATTTGCACATTCTCTAAAGCAGGAATCTTTGAAGACCGGAGCGGGAGCCAGAAACCGCTCCGGTCTTCGTTTTGGCACAATGATTTGCCACGATCAGCCACTCCGCAAACGCGCGAAGCGGCGCCCGACCCTGTAAGATCAAACGTGGAATGAAGATTTACACCAAGACAGGCGACGACGGTTCCACCGGCCTCATCGGCGGATCTCGCGTGCGCAAGAGCGACCCTCGCATCGAGGTTTACGGCACGGTCGACGAACTCAACGCCTCGATCGGCCTCGCCGCCGTTTCCGCCGCCGAATCGCCCATTCTTTCGATGCTTCGCGCGGTGCAGAATGATCTGTTCGTCGTCGGCTCGCATTTAGCCACGCCCGACCACGAGCCGCCGAGCAAAACCAACTGGCTCCCCCCGATTGATGAACAACTGATTTCGCGCCTGGAACTGCAGATTGATTCCGCCGAAGCCCAACTTCCACCGCTTCGCAACTTCATCCTCCCCGGCGGCGCCGAACTTTCCGCCCGGCTGCACCTGGCCCGAACCATCTGCCGGCGCGCCGAACGGCTGGCGGTTGATTTCTCACTCAACCGGCCGCTTTCGCCGATCATTATTACTTACCTGAATCGATTGAGCGATTGGCTTTTCGTACACGCCCGCCTCGCCAACCACATGGCCGGCGTGGCGGACGTGCCGTGGATCAGCCGCTAGTTCGGCTTGACCTCGGAAACGTTACGCGGGTCGTCGTCCGGAAAATCGGCGATGTACGAATACACACATCGCACATATTCCACCTCGGCCAGCGCTTCCATGCCCCGTATTTTCCCCGCGTCGATCGTGCCTTCGATGGCGGTTTGATCGGCATGGACCTCGCGCACTTCAAGCCCATTCTGCCGGAGCGTGGCGAGCAGCCCCTCAAGGTTTTCCGCGGCCTGATCGGTGGGAATTACAATCACGTCGCAAATATAAGCATCTCGCTGGGCCACGGTGCCGCGGATTGTAGCGAGTGAACAAGGCGACGGTTAGCGGACGGGTCGACGGCGGACGGCGCGCCTTGCGCTTTCGGGGCGTATGCGTGGGGCGACGTGGCGTTCTACTTTGAATCCGGCGGCGGCGGGGCGCGAAAACGGTTGCCGTGGTTTTGGTGATCGCTTCCCATAGTTCCCTTATAGCTACGCTGCAGGGTGACAGTTTTTTAATCGGCTGGGGTGCCACGACTTGACTCTCAGGTCAAGTAGTGCGCGAACGAAGTTACTTCGTTTTCGCCAACCCCACGCCGCACGACTTGGCCTGAGAGCCAAGATCGTGGCACCCTCGATTCCTTCTATTCACCGCATCGCACGTTAACCGCGTTCGCGTCACGCAATCGCCGCCGGCGTGTCTTCGCTGCCGTTGGAATCGACCGGTTTGGGCGCCGGCGG
>CAZXLA010000155.1:0-9002 GCA_964641895.1 uncultured Tepidisphaeraceae bacterium | reverse complement strand
CCCGGCGCACGCGTTGCGGCGGGGTGCTGGGGTTGTTGGGGTTGCTCTCGGAATTGTCGTACCGCGCCGTCATCTGCAACACCGTGCCCGCCGGAAGCGTCAGCGGCCTGGCGAAGCGGTATTGGTCCTGCCAGCGGAAGTCCCAGTCATCAATGTGAATGAGCGGGATGATCTGCCCGTCGGGTTGCGATGCGGTGACGACCATTTCTTTGCCGACCAGATGCATGTGCGGCATCACGCCGATAATTGTCGCGTCGATGGGAAGCGTCATCTGGGCCGTGCGGACATAATCGGCTTCGCCAGCGGGGATGTCGATATCGCGGTTCACCAGCGGGATAGTCGCCACGCGTTTGTCGACCGGCTGCTTCTGCAGATAAATCGCCAGCGTCGATTGATCGCGGCGCTCAACGCCGTCGGGGTGGTAGTGGATCTGCATGACGACATCCGAACCCTTGGTCGCCAGCCGCCCGGTGCCGTCGGGCAAACGGCGCGGCTGGCTGCCGGGAGCCCACCCGCCCAGCGAGCCGGTCGGCACAAAACCCGGGCCGCCGAAGCTCTGGTAGCCGGGCAGCGGGTCGGCGGCGTCTTTGGTTTGTGCCACGCCGTTGCTGTCGAGATAGAAAATCGCGTGATGAACGACCGTTGCGGCGCCGGGGCGAAATTCGATCGCGGCCACGTACTCGTCTTGTGTCAGGTTCAACGGCGCGACGAACGCGCGATAGATATCGCGTCCCGCCGCCGCAATGGTGAACGCTTCGGGCATTTTCACGACGATATCCGGCTCGCCCAATCGCCAGCCGGATGAAAACTGCGGCGCCGGCGGGAGGTCGGTCGCTTCGCCCATCGGCGCGCCGGCGGCGGCCCACTGTTGCAGAAGGCCGATCTGCCGATCGGTCAATCGCCGCTCGTCCATGAAATGCCCGAAGCCGGCTTTTGGTTTCCACGGTGGCATGTAACGCGTTTCGGTGACGGCGGCGATCATCTTCGCGCGCTTGGCCACGTCGTCATAACTCAGCAGCGGAAACGGCGCGGCCTCGCCGGCGCGGTGGCAGGTTGTGCAATTGTTGTAGATGATCGGCGCAACATCGCGCGCGAATGTCACCGGCGACGCTTCATCGCGCGGTTGATTCCACGACTCGAAGATGCACCCGATCGAATCAGTTCGTGGAACCGCCACCGGCCGGTCGCGCAAAACATCGGTGACGGCGGCGGCGAGGTCGTAGCTGCTGGCGTCGTGTTTTTCTTTGCCAAGTTCGATCACCGCGTTGTCGATCCGCCCGCGATAAACCACCGTGCCTGATGCATCGAACACGAAGGCATCGGGCGTTTTGATCGGCTGCAGCGCCATCGCCAGATCGCCGGTTGCATCAAAAATTATCGGGAACGCCACGCCGCGCTCTTTCGCCCAGGCTTGCGCTTCGGCGCGGCCCACGCGTGGGTCGGATAGCACGCCGACGACCGCCGCATTCCAGTTACCCTTCTTGAAACTGCGGCTGAGGTAGTTGAGCTTGACGATCGACTTATTGGCAACCGGGCATTCGGTGCCCAGAAACACGACGGCGACGGCTTTGATGTCCGGCGAGAAAACACCGACCGCGCCGCCGTAGATGTCGGATAGTTTTAGCGTTTTGATTGCTGGTGAGTTGTCGGATCTGACCGACGCTGCCGTCGGCGCGGTAGCTGGCGCGGCCGCTCGGCACACGGCAGCTTGCTGCATTGCTACGGATACCAACGCGAGCAATAAAATAGCCCGTCGTGAATTCATAGCGATGGATGAATGGGCGGCGATCATCTCTAATAGGATATCGCGCCACGCGCAAGAATATTGTCAAAAACCTGATAAGCGAGAGTCATTATGTTTGTAACGCAAAAAACGACTGCGATGGGGCTGGTCGCAGTTCTCGGATTAATTGCGGCCTGGCTGATCCAGCCGACGCGCCAGGCCGAGGCACAAGTGCTCACCGGCGAGCCGATCACTTCGATCCCGGCCAGCCGCTTCTTCACCCCGCGATCGTACGACGCCGATGGTATTGAAGAACTCATTCAACGGGTTGCCCGGTTCGGCGGCGTCGCGCACCTGCCTGCGGCCACCTACCGCATCAACCGGACCATTCGCATCGAAGGCGTCGGGCCGCTGCGCATCGAAGGGGAGAGCGCCGGCGATCCGTTCGACCCTGAAAAAAGCGGTTACAAGTGCCGCCCCACGCGATTGCTCTGGACCGGGCCGCAAGGCGGCACCATGCTGCATATCAATGATTCCAACGGCCCGGGTTTTTCCAACATACTTTTCGACGGCGGCGCGCGGGCCGGAACGCTTGTGCAGCTCAACGCGCGGCCGGGTTGGGCGACGGGCAACTTGCGGTTCGAGCGCGTCTCGTTCTGCAATGCCGACATCGGCATTCAGTGCGGCACCGACGAGAAGGAAGTCAACTGCGCCGATCTGGTGCTTGATGAAGTGGCGATGGTCCGCCTCAAGACAGGGTTGCGCGTCAACAACGAGCAGTCGGTCAATCATCACATTCGAACGCTTGGTTTCTACCGCGTGGGCACCGTGCTCGATTTTGAACGCGGAGGAAATGCCACGGTGGTCGGGTGGGGCGGGTCGGCGTTCGACTTGTTCATGCGCGTTGGTAAAGCCGGCCCGTTCAACGGCACATTTCTGCTCGCCGGCGGAAGGCCGGAGATGGTGGGCATCAGCAAACGCTACGCGCGATTGCTGGAAACTTCGGATCAGTTGGATACCTGCGATGTCACCTTTCAAAGCACGCAGGAAACCGGCGGCGATTTTGATGATAAGCTGGAGCACAATGATGCCGATCCCGCGTTCGTCCTCACCAAAGGGGCGACGCTCACTGTTCAGAATCACGCACATTACCGCCCGTTCGTATCGATGAACGGCGGGGTGGCGCGGAGCGTGAATGGTCGATGGCATTTCGACCCGAACATGCCCGCCGCCGTGAAGGCCACCGGCGGCGATGTGGCGATCGAATCGCCGCGCGATTTGAAGGGCAAGCGATTCAACGAACTTCGGCGAGGTTCTGAATAGTTGCATTGCCATGATACTCACGAAGCCGCCCCGGATCGGTCTTTTGAACCCATCCGGGGCGACGCTTCATTCAAACTCACCCACTCGGGCTGCTACTTTTCCATTGCAGAAAGTGCATCAGCCAGGCCGGGTATTTTGCCGGTGTCCACGGGCACTTTGATGCTTGAGCCTTTGAAGTCATCGCCGATCGGTTCGACGCGGCCGCCGAGGTTTTGGGCTAGGAACGCTTCGGTGATGGCGTAGAAACTCATGCGGTTTTCCGGCCGCGCGAAACCGTGGCCTTCGTCGGGGTAAAGCACGTAGGTGACCGGAATATTTTTCTCGGTCATCGCTTTGGCAATTTGATCGGCTTCCGATTGCTTCACGCGGGGATCATTGGCGCCTTGGCCGATGAGCAACGGCTTTTTGATTTTGTCCACGAATGTGAGCGGGCTGCGGCTATCGAGAAACTTGCGGCCTTCTTCGGTGTTGTGGTCGCCAACCCGGTTCTTCCACTGCGCCTGGGCCGGCGCCCAATACGGTGGAATCGTTGCAAGCAGCGTGTTGATGTTGCTCGGTCCGACGATATTCACGCCGCACGCGAACACGTCGGGCGTGAACGTAAGCCCGACGAGCGTGGCGTACCCGCCGTAGCTGCCGCCCATGATGGCCACTTTGTCTTTATCAGCGATCTTGTTTTCCACCGCCCAGTTGACGGCATCGATGAGATCGTCGTGCATTTTGCCGGCCCACTCGCGGTTGGCGGCGTTGATGAAGTTTTTACCGAAACCGGTCGACCCACGATAATTCACCTGCAACACCGCATACCCGCGGTTGGCAAGCAGCTGCGCTTCGGGGTCGAAGCCCCAGTTGTCGCGTGCCCACGGCCCGCCATGCACATTTACTACGAGGGGCACGGGGCGTTCGGGTTTGCCGTCCTGATCGCTGTCGAAATCGAGCGGAAGGGTGAGGTAGGAAACCAAGTCTAGCCCGTCGCGCGCCTTGATCACCTTCGGATGCATTTTGGCCAGCGGCGTGTTCTCTAAATCCTTCTTGCTGCTATAGAGGAACTCGGCTTTTTTATTGACGCGATCGTAAAGGTAGGCGCGGCTGGGGCCGTTATCGAGAATGTACGCAATGGTCCACTTGGTATCGTCCAGCGTGCGGCTGGTGATGGTGAAGTCGCCGTCGGCCACCGTCTTGAGATAATCCACGTCGGCCTGAATGCTCGGATCGAGCACTTTCCATTCGCTGCGCGCGTAGTAGAAATTGACCGCCTGTAATTGCTTGGTAATCGGGTGAATTAACACGCCGCCGGCATCGGCCTTGGGGTGCTCGGCGACGAGGGTCTTCTGCTTCGTCGCTAAATCCATCGTGTAAAGCGCAGCGGTATTGCGATCGCGGCTGTCGACGATGTAGGCGACTTTGTTTTCTTTATCGAAGCCCACCATGTCGGTAGTGAGCGAATCTTCCATCGGCACTTTCTCGAATTCTGTAAACTTGCCGTCGTCTTCCTTCGTGTAGGCAACCGTGCCGCCTTCACCCGACATGGTGACGACCTGGCGCACCTTAAAGTCGTCATCGGCAACGAAACCCACGACCGGCGCGCCGTTGATCTGCTCCGGGTTGGGCATGTACAGCTTCTTGGCGCCGGTGACGACGTTGGCCTTCCAGATGTCGTGGAACTGGGCGTTGCGGTCGTTGATCTGCACGAGAATTTCGTCGGGAAATTTCTCGCTCGCCTGAACAATGCGGGCCGCGACCTTTGGGTTGTCGATGAGGTTTTTGGCTTCTTTGGTCTTTACGTTCACTGAGAAGATCTGCCAGTTCTCATCGCCGCCCTGATCCTGCAGGTAGATCATCGTGTCGGGGGAGAACGTCCACTGGCTTTGGCGGATGCCGCGTTTGGTGTCGCTGGTGATCGGCTGGGCTTTATCCATCTGCCCGACGGGCGCGAACCAGACGTTCAGCACGCCGTCGACGGGCGCGAGGAAGCTGATGTATTTTCCGTCCGGGCTGATGCGCGTCTGGGCCTTGTCGGGGTTGCCGAAAAGGACGTCGCGCGGAATAAGCGGCGTGTTGTTGGCCGCCAGCGCCGTCGAGCCGAGTAACGCGGCGGTCGACAGCGAAATTATCGTTTGCCGAAACATAGGTCTCCTTTCAAGAAACCGTAGACTCCCTAAACCAAAATTGGTCAAGCAGTGTAGAACAAACCCGGAGCCGTTGAAAGTTGCATGGGGGGAGAGCTGAGAGCAGAGAGCAGAGCACTGAGAGTGATGCCGCTTGCGGCTTAGCTGCATTTCCATTGCAAATTTCACCCGACCAAACCCCGCGCCCGGGCAGTCCCGATCACCCAAACCTGCCACCCCACATACACAAGAAGTAACCCACGAATAGTCCACGCGCCCGTGCGAATCCAGTTTGATGCGACCAGTCTTTTGACGACCGTCGCATCCCACGCCTGGCCGAGTTCGTTGTGCAGCGGGACCTGCACACCGGCGGTCGAAAACCAGTTGACCAGCACCAGCGCCCCCGCCGTCCACACGCACACTTTTGCGGTAGCGGGGAAGCCTCTTGCGGCAAACACCAGCGCCACCGCCGCCAGGGCTTCGATGAACATCACCGGCGCGATGATGACGGTAATCATCTTCATGTGTTGCCGGTGATAGCCATCCCACTCGCCGCCGCCGGCTTTGGCGAACAGGGGGTAATGCACGAGTTGCACGACCCAGATCAGGCCGACGAGGAACCAGGTGGAAATCAAATTCACGAGCAGCAGTGCAGAAGTCGGCGGCGAAGTCTTCATGACGGCATTGTAAGGCCGACGCCCACAGGAGATGAAGCCCCTTTGCTCGGATGAGTGGCACACGACTAGCATTTTGATCCTCGCGTGGTCGCCGCTCGGGTGCCACTACTTGAGCCTTAACTCAAGTAGTGCGACCTCCAAGTTCGAGCACGACTTGGCCTGAGAATCAAGTTCGTGGCACCCACCGTGAAAATGACGGCAAATTGTTGGGATTTGCGATTTTGCGCGTTGCGCAGACGAGCGCGCGCCAGCGCAACGCGCCAGAATAGCTACCGGCTCTGCCTTCGGATCGTCATATCGAAATTCTTCACCATCGATCCATACATCGCCCACACCAGCCCCGCGTAGCCGGCGGTGGCGATCAGGCTGAAGATGAAGACCAGCACCCGGCTGCCGGTTACGTCGGCGGGGGAGGCGTTGGCGAACTGGTTGCGGGCGAAGGTGTACGGGTCGATCAACAACGTGATAACGCTGAACGGCGAGAAGCTGGCCAACACCAGCCCGATCGATTCCGTGCCCCCGCGGCTGAAGTTATCCAGGATGTTGTATCCGCAGAAACCCAGCACCGAGCACGCGCCCAGCACGATGCCCACGCTGGCCATCACGGCGCGTACGGTCGTTCGCATGCGCAGCGACATCTGCATCCCCACAATGGCTGCGAACGCGCTGACGATGATCAGTGTCGCGGGAAGGATGATGACGGCCTCGGGGAACACGATCCACTTGAACGCGGCATCGCGCGTGGTCATCGATCGCCAACTGTCGTATAGCACGAACATCATCGCGCTGCCCACAGGCACTGCCACCAGCGGTAAAATAAACGCCACAAGCCCGCGCAGCTTGCCCCAGATGTAGTAGCGGCTGGTGATGGGGGACGACAGCAGCAGGTCGAGCGTGCCATCTTCCTTCTCGCGCGTGACGGTGCTGGCGGCGGCGTTGGTGACGATGAGCAGGATGGCGGCGAACTCCAGAATCACCGCGCCTAACAGATATTTGCGGACCAGGCCGGCATCGACCTTGCGAGGGAAGTCGACTAAATCCAGCGACGCCAACACCAGTTTTCCGCCCGATCGCTGCAGGGTCGGCGGTTGGGACACTTTGTATTTTCCGCGCAGAATGGACGTATCCGAAGGCTGGCCGTTGAGCGTGATGGATGTCGAGGGGGTGAGCTGAAACGTGCCGTTGCCTTTGCCCTGGATGAAGATGGTATTCACGTCGGCGTTGTAGGCGCCGGGGCTGATGTAGGTGTTGGCCGAATCCTGCTGCGAAAAGAAAAACAGCAGCGTCGCGGCCCCGGCGAGGCCGGCGGCGATGAAGGAGTAGCGAACCAGCGTCGCCCGGGCGGCGGAGGCCTTGGTTTTGGCTTCGCGCCAGGCGATGGGGTTGTTCCAAACGTTGCGCGGCTTACGCGTCGTTTCCCCGCGGCTGAGCTTGAGTTTCTGCAGCAGCCAGGTCTTCGGCGAAAACGTCGACTGCGCCATTCTGCGAAGCAGCAGAATGGAAGGAATCACCAGCAAGAAGCTGATGGCGAAGTTGAACGCGATATAAAAACTGTGCGGCCGGCTGAGATACCACCCGACCGGCCAGCGTTGCATCGCCGCAGGGAGCTTGCCGAGATCGGGCGGGGTGTATGCCGGTTCGCCGAAGATGCTGCGCAGCGCCAAAAAAGGATTGACGGCGGTGAGCCAGCTTGTCTTGGTGCGGATGAGCAGTTCTTCGCCGGTCTTAGGATTCACCGCCGGTTGGCCCGACGCGGTGGTTTCTGCCCCGATGACAGGGTGAAACGCATCGATCTGATCCAGCAATATTCCCCCGACAAGAAAGACGACGATCGCGAGATAAAAGCTGAAAATGGTCCGCCGGGTGCCCACCTTGAACGTGGCGATCGCCATTGCCAGCGCGCCGGTAACAAATGCGGTGGCGGTGGCGATGCCGAACGATGCGGCGATCGAGCTGATCGCCACGCCGCCGAAAATCTGCGTGATAGAAAAGATGGGAATGCCGCTGATGAGCAACGCGACGATGAAGAACAACCGCGACAGCAGCGAACCCAGGACAATCTGTGCGTTGGAAAGCGGGGTGGCGAGCAGAATATCGTACGTCTGCGAATCCTTCTCCTGCGTAATCGCCCCGGCGGTGAAGACCGGGGCGAGCAGCGCGACGAGCGCGAGCTGAACGTAGCTCATCTGCTGAAAAATTTGTCCGCTGGTCTTAGTAAGCGCCGAGAAAGTCACTTCCCCCGAATAGCGTTGCCCGCCGGCAACGATGGCGAAGAGTACGATGGCGGTGAGCAAGCCGAGGTAAACGCAGCGGACGACCAGATCGCGCTTGCGTTTACCGCCAAGCTCGACGACCCGGAGCAGGATCGGGTTGGCGGGGAGGAGGCGATAGAGGTAGTTGGGAATTCCCAGCATATCGTGACCCCAAAACACTATCACGGTTGGCATTACTGTCGTTATAAAATCCCCGTTTGCAAATTGCATGATATAATCGTTTCGCCATGACGATGCCCCTCGAACGCCGGCTGTTTACAGTTGCCAAATATCTCGCGATGGAGGAATTGGCGCGGGATAAACACGAGTTTCACGACGGCGAAATCCTTGCGATGTCCGGGGGGACCTTCGAGGCCAGCCGGATCGCGGTCAATCTTGTTGCGGTTTTGGTGACTCGGCTGCGCGGGAGCCCGTGCGTACCGCTGGAAAGCAACATGCGCGTGCGGATTGGTCGAAAGCTAAATTACGTTTACCCCGATGCCAGCATCGTTTGCGGGCCGCCGGCATTTGATCCGGACGACCGTAAGCGGACAACGATTCTGAATCCGCGTGTTGTGTTCGAGGTGTTGTCCGAGTCGACCGAAGCTTACGATCGCGGGCGGAAATTTTCGCTTTATCGGGAAGTGGAGTCGATGGAGGAATACGTGCTGCTTAGCCAGGCCGAGCCACTGATCGAAACCTTCCGCCGGCATTCAGACGGCAACTGGCAGATCACCGTAAATAGAGGCATCGATGCGCTTGCGCCGCTTCGCAGCGTGAATATCGACCTTCCTCTGGCCGAGGTGTACGCCGGCATCGAATTCCCGCTGCCCGGCGGAGCATCGGCCGGTGCATAACGATTATTGCACAATCCCCTTCGTTAACCGCATAAACGCCGTTTCAAGGTTGGCTTCTTCTT
>CAZXLA010000154.1:7640-9010 GCA_964641895.1 uncultured Tepidisphaeraceae bacterium | reverse complement strand
GACGATCTTCACGGGGCTTGGCTTCGTTGACGGTCAGCGCGCGGCCTTCGTATTGCTGTCCATGCAGGGCAGCAATGGCAGCCGCGGCTTCTTCGTCCGAGCCCATCTGAACAAACCCGAAACCCTTGCTTCGACCGGTTTCGCGGTCGGCAATGATTTCGGCACTCTCGACAGTGCCGTGAGCACCGAACAATTCCTGCAGCGCCGAGCTATCAATGCCGTAGCTGAGGTTCCCAACATACAACTTCTTGCCCATGATGATCTCCTGATCTTTAGAATGTGGGCAGCGACCCACCAATGTCTTTCGGGGTCGCGCAGAAAGTGGCCGTACATTCCGGCCCGGAAGGTGGAGGGGCGAATCAGAAGACACTTGCAAACTTCGCAGTGCGCGCGCTGCAGGCTTTGCTCGACGAACCAACCGCGGAAGAGACTACCTTATCTACATTGGAATGCAAATTCCGGTGCGGTAGGAAGGCGACAACGAAGCCGGAGTAGTGGTGGGTTGGTTGTTGGTTGTTAGGTTGAAAGTTATAGGTGCGACATCATTGAATACTCGCAACGCACAACCCACAACCCACAACCCACCCCCAACCCACATTTTTTTCTGAAATACTTCTTGACTCGCGCCGTCTTAACCGTAGAGTTTTGTCCAGCTTGACCGCCTAAGTGATTGCCAAACACAAACAGTGGGCAATTACGCGGAGAACCCAATCCCGAAGCGTCGGGATCGTCACCAGAAGTTCCCAAAGGAATTATGGGTGACAGGGGCTAATTCGAGGGAAGTGCCCGATACGATTCGGGGCTTCCTTCCAAGGGCGACTTTCAACGGCCCAGCCCGTCAGCTAACTCCGTAGGCATTTGAAAGGGATCAACGCTCCTTCCCGGGCGTAACGATCCTGCGTATTTTATTTGTGGAACGTGTTTTCACCCGTTGCCGGTGTATTGGCGCGGCCGCCGCTTATTTTTCAAGCTGGCGCGCGGCCGACCGATCACTCGGCGCACAGGAGACGCACCCATGGAAGCCCCGCAGGCTGACACCATTCGTAAGGCCATCGAATCTCTGATAGATGCCAAACTTCTCGACGCACTGAGCAAACCCGGCGGGATGGACCGCCTGCTGGCCTACCGCGCCACCGGCGTAGCGCCATTCGGCGTTCGCATGGCGCAACGCAAGCTCACCGACGTGCTGCAACACGTGCTTAACAAAGAGGAGTCGTTCGATCATCAAAACGCCTGAGAACAACAGGCCAATGCAATTAACCGGCCGCGGAGTTGATGACCGCGGGTAAAAGAATCCGTGACGGGCGCCAGACTTCCCTCTGCGTCGTTCGTCACGGATTTTTCGTTTCCTGCTCCCCCTCCTTGTACTC
>CAZXLA010000154.1:0-7540 GCA_964641895.1 uncultured Tepidisphaeraceae bacterium | reverse complement strand
GAAATTCATTGCGGTTGCTCCAAACACACCGGCGCGTATCTTCCTACACATGCCCAAGCACACGATCGTTCTTATTCCCGGCGACGGTATCGGCCCCGAATGCTCCGCCGCCGCGCGACGCGTGCTGGATAGCGCCGGACTTGACGCGCAATGGATCGAAGTCCCCGCCGGCGCCACGGCGCTTGAACAGGGGCACGACAATGTCCTGCCCGCCGTCACGATTGATGCGATTAAGCAGCATCGCATCGCGCTCAAAGGGCCGGTCACCACGCCGGTTGGCAAAGGCTTCAAGAGTGTGAACGTGCAGTTGCGGCAGAAGCTCGGCCTTTACGCCGCCGTTCGGCCGGTGCGGTCGATGCAGGGAATCAAGACGCGCTACGAGGGTGTCGATTTAGTAATCGTCCGCGAGAACACCGAAGGGCTTTACAGCGGCATTGAAAACGAAATTACTCCCGGCGTCGTCACAAGTTTGAAAGTCGCCACCGAAGCCGCCTGCACGCGCATCGCGCGCTATGCATTCAAATATGCGGTTCAGCGAAAGCGGAAGAAAGTAACGGTCTTCCACAAAGCCAACATCATGAAACTGACCGACGGCATGTTCATCGCGTGCGCTCAAAAAGTGCGTGAAGAACACTTTCCACACGTCGATTATGACGAACTGATCATCGACGCCGGCTGCATGAAAATTGTCCAGGACCCCACGAAGTTCGATGTGCTGCTCATGGAAAATCTTTATGGCGACTTGGTGAGCGACCTGTGCGCCGGCTTAGTTGGCGGGCTTGGGGTGACGCCCGGGGCCAACATCGGCGACGAGTACGCCGTGTTTGAAGCCGTCCACGGCAGCGCGCCCGACCTCGCCGGCCAGAACAAAGCCAACCCGCTGGCGATGATCATCAGCGGCGTGATGATGCTCAATCACATCGGCGAAACCGCGATCGCTGCGAAGATTAAATCGGCCTACAACGCGGTCATCGCCGAAGGCAAAACCGTCACCCGCGACCTGGGTGGAAGCGCCGGCACGAAAGAGTTTGCCCAAGCCGTCATCGACCGGTTTTAGCGTCGAATTGGCGTGTTTTCCCGTCAAGAACCGAACAAGACCCCGCATTTAACGTATTATCGAGAGTGGAAATATCATATAATTTCGTTTTCGATTTGATATTTTGCACGAATGGGGAAGATTTCTATTGACGAATACGATATTTTCGGTTTAAATTATATAAGATCAATTGCCTGCGCCTCATCCGGCGACGCGGGCGACCACACTTTGGCTGCCGGAAAGTGCTCTGGAGGGCCTTGAAATGCAGATGTCCAATCGTCACAAATCCTTCTCCCTTGCCGTTCTTGCCGCCACCGCTTTGGCCGCTCTGCCCGGTTCCGCCGGCGCGCAGCAATATCGAATGCAACGCAGCAACTCGATCAGCCTTTCAGGACTTTTCTTCGGCACCGATGGCATTAACCCGGGAAGCGATTTCGGAACCAACCCGTTCGGCTTGGCTTACGATGCCGCCAGCGGTACGGCATTTGTAGGTGGATTTAACAGCCAGGCGGCGGTCGGCAATGTAGGCATCGTGCGCATCGGCGATGCGATCAGCGCATCTCCGGCGACGGCGGCATTGTCGGCTTCTACATTTGCAACATCCGCACAGCGTGGCGTTAACGGCCTAGCCAGCTTCGGCGGCGACGTGTTCGTTTCGCACGTCAACCCTGAAGTGCAGCCGCATTTCGTTCGTCGCCTCAACGGCACAACGGGCGCAACCATTTGGAATGTCGATACCCCCGGCGGTTGGACACCCGACCCCATCTTCGGTTCCGGCGGCGCATTGGCATTGGAAGTTGACCCGCGCGGCGCGGGCGCAGTCGGCAGCGGCACGCTCGGGCTGGGCTTTATGACGCAAGCCGGCTCCGGCGGCGGATCGCGCCACGTACTTGACTTGGCCAACGGCAGCCTGCTTTACGCCAGCGGCGCAACCCCCGGCTCACTCGGCGGCGGCGCGGGCGTGTTCAACACTGCCGGCCCCGGCCCGGCTGATTTCGGCAATCGCGATATCGATTTTGATCCCAACGGCAACTTCGCCCGCGCCACCGGCGACGGGTTTGATTATGCCGTTCGGTTCGCCGATCAGAGCTTCGTCAATACCTCCGCAGGAAATGCGGGGTCTACCCGCATCTTGCAAAAACGTTTGGACGTTTCACCATTCACCCGATTAATTGTGAACGATATCGGCACCGCCGCAGAATTCGTGGCCGGAGTGGGCACCAGCCAGTTTCTGGCCGTTTCATCACGCATCAGCGGCGCGCCCATTCCCACCGGTTTCGCCGCCGCCGACACGCCGTTTGCGCTTTTGCAAAGCGACGGCGCAACCCTGCAATTCGGCCTCGACGCCCGCAACGTGCTGCTTCGCAATATTGATGGAACCCGAACCGGCCTCGTCCAGGAAAATCTTACCGGCAGCGAAGATTTCTTCACCGGCGCGTTCACGGCAGACATCAAAGAGTTCGCCAGCGGCATCGATGCCAACGGCAACCCGGTACTGATGGTGCTCAGCTTCGCCGAACGCCGGCTGGATATTTATCAGGTCGAACCCACCTGGAACACCGCCAGCGGCGATTGGGATACCGCCGGCAACTGGGCTTTCAACCTGATCGGCAACGGCGCGACGCAGAACGCCCGTTTCAACCAGGCCGCCGCCCCAACCACGGTTACGCTTAACACCAACAAAACCACCAAGCTGCTGAAGCTGGAGAGCACCAATTCCTACACCTTCTCCGGTACGGGAACATTGACGACCGATGCCCCCGACGGCAAAGGCGCTCACATTTCCGTGACCGCCGGCAGCCACACGATTGCCGTGCCAGTGGTGGCGAACAAGGGCACCGATCTTCGCGTGCCAACCGGAAGCACGCTGACACTCTCCGGCGGCGTGAGCGGCGCAGGGATTACCAAACGCGGCCTGGGCCAGGTGGATGTGCGCAGCTTCCGAATGTCGGCTACTAATGTTGCTGAAGGCGTGCTGCGTGTTTCTCAAAACGGCGGAACGCTTGGCGCGAGCCGCACCGGCGATTTGGCAATCGCCAACGACGGCTTCGGCACGTTCACCGCAAAGCTCGATATCACCAACAACGGCCTGGTGGTCGCCACCACGCCGTTTGCAGACGTGCTGGCGATGCTGCTCGCCGGTCGCAACGGCGGAAACTACACCGGCAACGGCCTGACCAGTTCGTCCGCCGCCGCCAACCCTGGCTTTACCGCAATCGGCATCGCCAACGCCGGCGAACTGGGCTTGACGTCGTTCCTCGGCCTGACTGTCACCGCAACCGATACGTTGGTGCGTTACACGCGTCAGGGCGACGCCGATTTAAGCGGCGCGGTTTCGCTCGACGACTTCACCCGTCTAGCCGCCTCGTTCGGCGGGGCCGGCGGGTGGTCGAAGGGTGATTTTAACTTCACTGGTAATGTCGACCTGGATGATTTCACCGTCCTCGCCGCCAACTTCGGGCAGAGCGCCCCGGCCGATTTGGCTCGCGCGTCGGTTCCGGAGCCGACAAGCCTTGCTTTGGCGGCCATCGGCACAATTGGTTTGCTGCGTCGTCGTCGGGCATGATGGATTTTGCGTTGTAACGAGCCGCGAGCGTAAGCGACCGGATCTTAATCAACGTTTCTAAGCAACGGTTTTTGCGACGTTTGAATTGTTTGGAAATTTTCCGGTCGCTTACGCTCGCGGCTCGTTACGTTACGTTCCATTAATGGATTCGGATGGAAAAGTTGGAGGGTGTGATGCGAAAGGACTTCAGCATGCATAAAAGAGACGGTAATGGCTTCACACTCGTTGAGTTGCTGGTTGTCATCGGGATCATCGCGCTGCTGATTTCAATTCTGTTACCAGCGCTGGGTGGCGCGAACGCTCAAGCGCGCGCGATCAAGTGTCAGAGTAATGTCCGCCAGCTTTCTGTGGCGTTGATCAATTACTCGGTTGAGAACCGCGGTAAGTTTCCACCGAATATTCTCACGCTTCAGACTACAGGCCCGTTCGGCCCGGTCGCCTACACTCCGCCGTCCGGGCAGGTTTCGGCCAATTTCTGGTACGACGTTGACCGTCTTGGAAAGTATCTTCCAAAGGCGACCGTGGAGGCGGGAACCACAAGCGTAGGCGGTCCGATCATGCAATGCCCCGCCGCGCAAACGGATGAAGTGCGCACATATTCGATGAACCTTTTTGCCTCATCGATGACCGACCAGCCGGATCTGAACAAAAGCCCGCAGCGGCTCACTTACGCCGGCAATACCTTTGGCGGTTCTGCGCCCTTCATGGGTACGTTCTGGAGTGCCAAGTCCAAGGGTGGGTCCGAATTGATCTTGTTCGGCGAGCGCTGGGCGACCGAGCCTTCTGTCAACGGCTTCCTGACCCGATCGGCGATCGGAAATCGGTCCGATGCCACCGCCGGCGCCGGCGTACGATTTGTTGGCCCCGTCTCCAGCCTGCCGACGTATCGCGGCGGCGCGGTCACCACTGAAATCGATTGGACCCGCCACCGCAAACGCGGCCAAGGCAAGGGGCTTGAGGCCAAGGGTCGCGCCGCGTTCGGCTTCGCCGACGGCCACGTCGAAATGCTCACGCCCGAAGAATGCGCCGATCCAGTCACAAGGAAGAGCCGCTTCAAGGCCCTCTGGTCACCCTACGATCGCACGAATCCTTAAGCGATCATCTCAGGTATAGCAAAAGCAGGGTGCCACGATCCGCGGCGACAGGTTGTGAAGTGACCAAAGACATTCAACGCTCTCCTACGATCGTAACATCTTCCTCAACACCGTCTGCAAAATTCCCCCGTTTCGGTAATACTCAAGCTCAACCGGCGTATCGATTCGGCAGGTGGTTTTAAAGGTTTTGTCGCCGGCGGTTACGGTGATTTCGGCGCCGGGTTGAAGGCTGTCGTCGACCGCGATATCGAACACCTCTTCACCACATAAGCCCAGCGTCGTGCGGTTCTCGCCGGGCTTGTAAATCAACGGCAGCACGCCCATTCCCACCAGGTTGCTGCGGTGAATGCGCTCAAAGCTCTCGGCGATGACGGCCTTAACGCCCAGCAGCATGGTTCCCTTGGCGGCCCAGTCGCGGCTGCTGCCCATGCCGTAGTCTTTTCCTGCCAGGACGACCAGCGGAATGTTGTGCTTCTGATACTCCATGGATGCGTCGTAGATTGATACGACGTTCGACGCATCCGGGGCTGAAGCGCCCGGCATGCCGAGGTATCTTGTGACGCCTCCTTCGGTGCCGGGGGCGAGAAGGTTCTTCAGGCGGATGTTGGCGAACGTGCCGCGCACCATCACTTCATGCCCGCCTCGGCGGGTGCCGTATTGGTTGAAATCGGCGACCGCCACGCCGTTGGCCATCAGGTACTTGCCGGCGGGTGAATCCCACTTGATATTGCCGGCGGGGGAAATGTGATCGGTCGTCACGCTGTCGCCCACCATCGCCAGCACGCGCGCCCCGCTGATGCCGCGAATCGGCTCGGCGTTGGGCTTCAGATCAACAAAATACGGCGGGTGCTGAATGTAGGTGCTCTTGGGATCCCACTCGAACAGCTCGCCGCCGTGTACCGGAACGTCGTTCCATTCTTTGCTCTTGCTGCCGACGTTCTCGTACTGCCTCGTGAACATGCCCGGCTCGATGCAATGAGCGATGGTGTCGGCCACTTCCTGCTGCGTGGGCCAGATGTCTTTCAGAAAAACATCGCGGCCGTCACTGCCGCGGCCGATGGGTTCTTTGGTGAAATCGATATCGATCGTCCCCGCCAAGGCATACGCGACGACCAGCGGCGGGCTCGCGAGATAGTTGGCCTTCACATGCGGGTTCACGCGGCCTTCAAAGTTTCGATTGCCCGACAGCACCGACGCGACGGTGAGATTGTCCTTCTCCACTGCCGACGAAATCGATTCTGGCAGCGGGCCTGAGTTGCCGATGCACGTGGTGCACCCGTAGCCCACCGTGTTAAAGCCGAGGGTGTCGAGGTAGCTCTGCAAACCGGCTTTTTCGAAATATTCCGTAACCACTTTGCTGCCCGGCGCAAGACTGGTCTTGCAATGCGGTGCGGCCTTGAGGCCCTTCTCAACCGCGTTCTTGGCCACAAGCCCCGCGGCGACCATCACGCTGGGGTTGCTGGTATTCGTGCAACTTGTGATGGCGGCAATCACAACCGCGCCGTGCGTGAGCTGGATCGATTCAGTTGAAGCAATCGCCACACCGCCGCCGTCGTGCGCCGGCTTGGTCGTGTATGAAACGACCGACCCGGGCTTGCAGTCGGGAAAGTTGATAAGGAATGAATTGCGGACGTCCGGCAGTTCCACCCGATCCTGCGGGCGCTTCGGCCCCGCCAGGCTCGGCACGACGGTCGATAAATCCAGTTCCAGCACTTCGGTAAACGTCGGCTCGACCTTGTTTTGCCGCCACAGCCCCTGCTCTTTGCAATAGCGTTCGACTAAATCAACCTGCCCGGCGGAGCGTCCGGTGAGGCGCAGGTAATCAAGCGTTTGTTCATCGACAGGAAAGAAGCCCATCGTCGCGCCGTATTCTGGGGCCATGTTGGCAATCGTGGCGCGGTCGGCGAGGCTCATTGAAGCCAGGCCGTCGCCGAAGAACTCGACGAACTTCTCCACCACGCCGTGCCGCCGAAGAATTTGCGTGATGGTCAGCACGAGATCGGTCGCGGTGGTTCCCTCGGGCAGCGAGCCTTTAAGCCGGAACCCGACCACCTGCGGCATGACGATATAAATCGGCTGGCCGAGCATACACGCCTCGGCTTCGATGCCCCCCACGCCCCAACCGACCACGCCCAG
The DNA here is from genome assembly GCA_964641895.1 of uncultured Tepidisphaeraceae bacterium. GTDB lineage: Bacteria > Planctomycetota > Phycisphaerae > Tepidisphaerales > Tepidisphaeraceae > UBA2421. The sequence goes on along the minus strand of CAZXLA010000154.1, from coordinate 708 downwards.
GCCGTTGATCATCGTCGTGTGGCTGTCGGTGCCCACCAGCGTATCCGGGTAGGCCACGCCGGCGTCGGTCCAGACGACTTTGGCGAGGTATTCCAGATTCACTTGATGCACGATGCCCGTGGCCGGCGGGACGACTTCGAAATTATGGAACGCGCGCTGGCCCCACTTAAGAAACTCGTAGCGTTCGCGATTGCGTCGAAATTCAAGTTTGGCGTTGTTGAGCAGCGCGAACTTGGTGCCGTAGTCATCCACCTGAACCGAGTGATCGATCACCAGATCGACCGGCACGAGCGGATTAATCTTCTGCGGATCGCCGCCGGCCTTTTGCATAGCCGCCCGCATCGCCGCGAGATCAACCACGCACGGAACCCCGGTGAAATCCTGCAAAATCACGCGGGCGACTTTGAACGGCACCTCTTTGTTGCCGGGGCTGCGGGCGTTCCACTTGGCGAGGCCGATTACGTCACTCTCGTTCACAATGAAGTTATCGAGATTGCGGAGGCAGCTTTCCAGCAGCACCTTTATGCTGAACGGCAATTTCGATAAGTCGCCGACGCCCGATTGCTGCAGCTTGCCGAGGCTGTAATACGTCACGTCGCCGGCTTTGGTGGTGAGGGTTGAGATTGAACCGAAAGGGTTGATGGTGGCCATATTTGTTTCTGTTGAAGAGCACTTCATCGTATGCGCCGGGCAACCCATGTCCAACAA